>NZ_CP048386.1:600000-915326 GCF_010365805.1 Spiroplasma sp. BIUS-1
AATATAATTAGAGTTTGTAAGAGATCACATTAATGTTAATCCAAAATCATAAATATTATCTCTAAGAATAGTTCCTGAAGTTGAACTAAAGTCATTTGCTATAAAGTTAATTTCTTTATTTTTATAAAGTTCTGCAAAAGCTAAATCATCATCTGCTTTTGAAAAATCATTTGAGTTACTTTTTGATTTAGAATAATCTAAACTTACATTTTTATTATGTATTTCTAAATTTCCACTAGAATCAAATCCAAAAACTTCTTTTAGTTTTTCATTTACATATTTATTAACTAATGAAACTATGTGATAAATTCTTCATGAATCATGATTAACATCCACATTACCTTGTTTTGGATCTAAAGCAATTGCTTCGTTTAATTTTTTTAACATTATTTTATCCACTTCTTGATCACTTGGTGAAGCAGAAGTATTTTTTAAATCAAATATATCCAAAACAAAATTATTCTCTTTTAGACTTTGTCTATATTTATCCAAAACAACATAAGAAGCAGCTCCTTGATTTAATCTTAAAGATAAGAAAACATTTCTAAACCCTTTATCTGCAACATAATCTTCTGCTTTACTGTTATCATCAGGACTATATCATTGATCTTCTGCTCCAGTAATTGGAGTTGAACCAGATCAATAAAATACTTTAAATTTATAACTTGCATCGTATCCAAAATCTAAATATGATTGTGAATTAGAGAGAACTCTTTGGCTATTTTGATTTTCTTTGTAAAGAATTGCATTTAGTTGTCCCACAAAGAAAGAAGTTTGACCAGCATTTGGATCACTTCTATCTCTTGAATCGTCAATAACTTCTTGGAACTTTTGTATGAATGAAGCTTTTGAAACCAAGTCAAAAGTAGAATTTGATTTTTTAATGCTATCTATCATATTTGAAAATTCATTTAATAAAGTTGTGTTTGTTCAAGATTTTGTTTTTAAATTATTTACAATTACAGAAAGACTTGATAACATTGAATCTACAATCATTTTTGCATCAAGTTTTTCTGATTCATCAAATAAAGGTCTTCCGTTTTTATCTCTTAAGTTATCTCTATCTATTGATTGAGCTAACATAATTGCATAAATCTGGTTTTTAACTATTGTATCTACTTGATTGGTATTCATACCTTCAGAAGTATAAATAGGATTTTCTATTAAATATTTCGTTAAGGCTTGTTCAATTTCTTTTTTTGAATTTTGCAAAATAATATTTCCAAAATCCAAATTAATTACTTTATTGTTAACAAAGTCAGTTGCACTTGGAGAGTAATTTAAAAATCCTGCTGGTATTTTTGAAGGTTGACTAGTTAAGATATTGCTTAAACTAAAAACTTTTGAAGAGTTAGCATAACCTTGATAAATAACACCCTTTTCTGGATTATTAGGATTTATAACAGGGTCTTGAACACTTATGTGTTCTGATCCTTGTTGATAAATTCCTTCTGGATTAGAGTTTTTTTGATTTATAATTCCATTTTCATCAGCTACAAGTTTTCTGTTAATGTTAATCCTTACATATTGTGGTCTGTCAATTCCATTTCAACCCAATAGCTGATTGTCCAAAAAAGTTACAGAAAGAGATCATTCATTCTCTTGATGATTCATTCAACCACTTACATTATTATAAAAACCTTTTGCTGTGTTTGAATTAACAAGATCTTTAAGACCTCACTGTGATTGTCATGTAAGTTTATTAGCTATTCATCCATAACCAGGAACTTTTGATGATATTTCATTTAAAAATTGATTAGACATTATATAAACACCTAAACTTTTTTTAATCATCGCTCCCATCGGATTTTTATTAATAAGTTCTTCTAATTCTAAAGCTTTTATTACTTGATCGATATCTTCATTTGATATTAATGTGTTTATACGAACACCATTATTAACCAATTGTTCTTCTGTTAAATTATAAATGGATGCTATTTTTTCTTGATCTGTATAGTTTAAAGAAGTGTCAATTCCACCATTACATGCAACAACAGCTGTTGATGAAACAACAGTTAAAGTTAATGCACCTAAAACTGAACAAAGTTTTTTCATATCATAACATCCTTTCAAATTGATTTTATTATACTATTCTTCTTGATTTTTTGCTTTTTTATTAGCTTTTGCTTCAAGTTTTTGTAACTTAAGCTCTCTTTTAATTTCTTTTCTCTCTTCTCTTCACGCTTGATAAGCGTCAATTAATTTTTGTATTTGTCTTCCAACTCAGCAAAGCGCCATTCAAGCAACTCAAGCCAATATTATTACAGAAAATACACATCCGATTCCATAATAAAGAAATGCACTAACTCCAGCAACTCTTTCAATAAAAGAATCACTAAAAGCTCCCCCAATTGCATTAAAAGCTTGATTAGGAAGGATTCCTCCACCATCAAAATAAGTTAAGATACCTGGAATTAAAGTAAATAGAACAGCTATTCCTGAAAAGTGAATAAATTTAGTTCAATATAAGTACTTATCTTTTGGTACATCAATGTATTTATCACTTAATTTTTCTTGAATAAATCAATTTGCAAAAGTAAAATACAATACTGGCAATATTAGAATAATTGGAACACATCCAATTATTGCAGCTGCAAATATAAATCCTTGTGCAGCATTTGTTTCTTCTCTTGATTCACCAAACATGAATGCTAAACCTTTAAATCAGTAGTAAAAACCACCTTTTAAATGTGGAACCATGTATGAGCAAGTTAGCATTATTAATTGAAATAACAACAATGATGCTATTATAAAGACCATTCAAAACATTTTATAAAGTCTTTTATATGGTTTTAATCTTATTAAAAACTTACTAAATTTTTTCATATTTCCACTCCATAATAATATTTTAAAGGAAAATAACCACTATTAATTGTTAAAAGTAAAAAATACTTTATTTGTTTTATTCAATTAAAATAGTAGAATTATAAATGCGAGGTGTTTTATGAATGTTATAAAAGTGATTCCAAGAGGATTTTGTCTTGGAGTAGTTCAATCTATAAAAATGGCAAAAGATGCAGTAAAAATGTATCAAGATAAAGAAATTTATATGATAGGTCTATTGGTGCATAATAAAATCATTGTAAAAGAACTTGAAGATCTTGGAATAATTGCAATTGATGATTGAAAAAAATCTCGTTTAGACATAATAAATACAATACCTAAAGGTAGTGTAGTTATTTTTTCAGCTCACGGAACAGATCCTAAAGTTATAAAAAGAGCACAAGAGTTAGAATTAATTGTAGTAGACACAAAGTGTGAGTGAGTTTTAGAAACAGAAAATGTTATTCAAAAGTATTTAAAACTAGGTTTTGATGTTATATTTATTGGAAAACACTATCACCCCGAAACAATAGCTTTAACAAGTTTGGATAATTCAAGAATTCATTTAGTTACAAACACTCAAGAAGTTGAAGAATTGAACATTTCAAATAGCGATATATTTGTAACAAATCAAACTACCCTTTCAATAATAGATACAGATTTGATATATAAAAAAATAAAAGAAAAATATGAGAATGTTATTTTTAAAAATGATTTGTGTCAAGCGACACTAGTAAGACAACAAGCAGTTTTAGATTTAAACCCTAGCGAAGTTGATCTTCTTTATGTTGTTGGTGATGAAAGAAGCAACAACACATTAAAGTTGGTTGAGTTAGCACAAAACAAAGGTATTAGATCTATTAGAATTAATAGAAAAGAAGAAATCAATTTAGAAGATTTAAAAGATGTTAAAAATGTTGCAGTCACAGCTGGAGCATCTACTTCGAGCATAATTCAAAACCAATTTATAAAATATTTAGAGGAATTAAAAAACGAAACTAACTAGTTTCGTTTTTTGTTTCAACACTTTGATATTTTACTCTTGCAATTATAAATAATATTCCCGTAGGTATATTACCACTAGCAAATGAAAACACTATACTTAAAATTGATGGTGATAATTCTTTTTTGTATCTAGAATTTGAGATAATAAGTCCAACTATTTCTAGAACAAATATATATGAAGTTGTACCTGTCGCCACATGAACACTATCATCACTAATATTGTTTTGTTGAGACAAAACTGTTATTAAACCTATAAGAGAAATTATTATATAAATTAATTTAATAATAATTCCTGCTAAAAAATATTTTTTAGATTTTTTAAATCCCATAATAATCCAAATTAAATAATTATGAAAGTGTTTTTTATATCAAAAGCACTTATCTTAACTTCATCACCAAATGTTTTTAGTAACTTGTTTTCTAAATCATCAATAAAATGATTTTCCATATAGTGTCCTAAAGTCAACATTGTTACATTGTTTTGATCAGCATAAAGTCATTCACTTCATTTTGCTTCACCAGTTACAAAGAATGTATCTCGCAATTGTAATTCAAGCATCGTTGATGCTCCACTACCAGGTGTTAAATAAATAGTTTCTATTTCTTTTTCGAAATCTGAATTTCTTGTTAATAGTGATTGTTGTTTTCCAAAAACAAATTTTAATTTATCAACAGCTTCTTTTAAAGAAACAGGTCTTAATAATTTAATTTTGTATCCTTCATTAAACTCTCCTACTTTATCAACACCCTTAACATTTAATTGTGTTTCAATAAGATCCATAATGTTTTGTTTATCACTATTGTCATAGTTTGTGTGAATTGAAAATATTTGTATTTCATTTTCTAAACACATTTCATAAATTTCTTTTTTTGCTAAGTTTTTCATTTCAGATTCAAAGTCTAAAAATAAAAATGGATGTCTACTTATAATAAAGTTTGCTTTGTTTTCAATAGCATAGTTTACAACTTCTTTTGTAACATCAAGACAAATAACAACATGTTCTATTTCATCTTGACTTTCTAAGTTATAAACTTCTTCAAGTTGTAATCCGACTTTATCTCATTCCGCTGCATTCTTTTGTGGAAATACATCGTTTAGATAGTTAACCAAAGCATTAGCTTTTATTTTAGTCATTAATTAAAGTTCTCCTTTTTAAAAGTTTACTTATTTCTTTTTTTCTATTTAAAATTTCTTTGTATTTTTTATCCTTTTTAGGAATTTGTTGTAATAGATTGAAAAGTTTTTCTTCTTCTTCAAGTCATTTTTGTAAAAATAATTTATTATTTTCATCTTTAATTAAAATAGGACCAAATAAAATATCTTTTTTATTTTTTATTTTTGTTCCTGCAAATTTGTTTATTTTGATAATTTCATAAATAATTTTGTTATCTTCTACAATAAGTTCTTTTTCTACAAAGTATTTTTTTTGTTTAGTCCAAATCCTAATTGGTTCTAAACTTGTATTAGATGCAATAATATAAGAATAAATATTTTCGTTATCCTTTTTTAAAATATCTAATATTGATGTTGAACCCATTCCTGCAATAATACAAGAGTCAAGTTTTATCTTGTTTGGTATTGTTCATTCAATACCATCTGCCAATATTGTTTCTACTTTATCTGCCACTCCAAAAGATGCCAGATTATTTTTTGCAACATTAAGAGGTCCTAAGGAAACATCTGTCGCATATATTTTTTTTGCTTTACCATCTTTAGCTAAATAGATTGGAAGATATGCATGATCAGTTCCGATGTCTGCAACAACTTCTCCTTCTGTAATTAAACTAGCTAAAGAGAACAAACGCGGTGTTAAAAAACTCAAATTACCCTTTAAAGAAATCTCTTAAAGCTTTTGCTTTAGGATTTGATGCAGATGGTTTGAATTTTCTAATTGTTTTTGCTTCAATTTGTCTAATTCTTTCTCTTGTAACTTTTAACTCTTTACCAACTTCTTCTAAAGTTTTTGGTGAGTCATATTTTGAAAGATGTAATTGAATCATTGGATTTTTATATTTTTGAATTCTTTCAATTGATGTATCATAATGAATATCCAATTCAGCTACTGCTGCTTTTAGTTCTTCATAACTATCATCATCACACTCTTGTGCAAGTCTTACTAAAGTTCTTAGTTTAGTTGGTAAGATTCCAAATCTCATTCTAACAACTTTTTCTTCTCTTGGTGCAAGTATGTCAGAGAAAACTTCATCAATAACTTCTCTTAAAGCTTCTTTTTCAGCATATTCATCTGGTGAAGAAATATCTTTATCTTCAACAAAGTCTCCAAAGTGAGTATCGTCTTCATCTCCAAATGGTTTTTCTAAACTAACTGGTTCAATTGATAACTTTTTAATTTCAATAACTTTTTGTGGAGTGATTCCTTTTCCAAAAGTTTTTGCAACTTCTTTTGAAGTAGGTTCTCTACCCAACTCTTGAGTTAGTTGTCTTTCAATTCTAGTTAACTTGTTGATTGTCTCAACCATGTGAACTGGAATACGAATTGTTCTTGCTTGGTCAGCAATAGCTCTTGTGATTGCTTGACGAATTCATCATGTAGCATATGTTGAGAATTTAAATCCTTTTTTGTAATCGAATTTATCAACAGCTTTCATTAATCCAATATTTCCTTCTTCGATTAAGTCAGCAAAGTCTAATCCTCTGTTTAAATGTTTTCTTGCAACAGAAATAACAAGTTTTAAGTTTGAAGTAATTAATTTATCTCTTCCTTCTTTTGCAATTTCTGGATCTTCATCTTCTAACATTTTTGCATATTCAACTTCTTCATCTTTAGTTAATATTTTTGATGAACCAATTTGGTTGAAATATGATTTGATGATATCTTGAATTTTAGTTTCATTACTAATTCCACCAACTCTGTATTTAACAGGTGTGTTGTTTTCGTTAGCTTTTTTAAGATCTTTTCTTTCTTTATCTCTTTTTCTGAATTCACCTTCTAGTTCATCAGCATCATCATCAATTTCGTCTTCATCATCTTCATCTTCGTCTTCATCATCTTCTAGAAGTTCATCTGTAAAGTTAACTTCTCTTTTAGCTAACTCTTCAAAAAGTAAAGCTATTTCTTCTTCATCGATGTCTTGAAATTTTTTAGCAATAACTTCTTGAATTTCTTCTTGAGCTATTTCGTTATCATTTTTATCTAAGTAGTTTCAAAGATACTCTTTGAATTCTTCCATTGTTTCAAATTTTTTTAAATTTAATGCCATTATTGTTTTCTCCTTTTTTCATAGATTTTATTTCTATCTTTTAGTAATTCTTCAATTTGTTCTGCAAAATGAATTTTTAATTCTTTGTCTTCAATAGAATTCATTTTATCATTATAAGTTTTTATTTCATCTTCAATTTTATAAAGTTCAATTATATCAAAACAATCTTCCAAACCTTTTGATGTTAGAGTTTTTTGTAATGATGAGAAGTGTCTATTATTTATATCAAATATATATTCACAATAAGCTTCATTTAATTCTCTAATATCATTTGCCACTTGTTCTCAGTTGTGACCAACATATTTATTTTCTTTATACTGTTCAATTATAAAGTTTAAGATTCTTTTTACTCCAACACTTTCAATTTGATTTATTCTTTTTGTTAACTCTTCAATTAATGAATCATTGTCTAAAAGATTTCAAACTATTGCAGCTTCTGCGAAGTGTCTTGCGCTTTGACTGTTAATATTTTTTGTAGTAATTTTTTTAACTGCACTTTTCTTTACAGTTTCAAAAGTATATTCAGGAATATCAAATTGTGATTGATCTTCTTCAACAAATGCATTTAGCATTCTGTTTATATAGTCTTCACTATTTTCAACTTGTTGATATTCTTGTTGGTAATTATTTACTTCAAAATTATTAGCCACTGGTTTTACTTTACTTCTAACTTTATCAAAATTATTTTGAATAATGTTTTTTTCAAGTTTTGAAATTTCAGATAAGTTTACAATTATAGAATTTATTATATTTTCATTTTTTTCAAATCTTAAAATGTCTATAACTTTTTCAACAAACTCACTTACCTTGATTGAGTTCTTTGTATCTAAATCTTTCGAGAAATATTTAGTTGCAAAGTCTGCTGGGTGAATTGAATTGTCAATCATTTGATTAATTAAATTCTTTTCACCCGCTTTTACAAGTTCGTCCGGATCTTTTCCTGAATTGTTTTCAATTATTGTTACATCAATTCCTTTTTCTAAAAGGAATTGAGAAATTTTTAAAGCAGCATTAACTCCAGCTTTATCTCCATCTAAAAATAATTTATATCTTTTAGCTACTCTCGAGAAAAGTTTTGTATGATAATCACTCATACTTGTTCCCATAATAGCTACAGTATTTTTTATATCAATAGATTCTAAACTTATTACATCCATAAATCCTTCAAGAATAATAATTTCATTTTTTATTCTAGCTTCTTTTTTTGCATGATCAAAGTTGTAAGCAAGTTGAGATTTTTTGAAAATTAAATTTTCACTACTGTTTTTATATTTTGGTGATTCATCAGAATCAATTACTCTACCAGAAAATCCAATTACATTTCCCTCTTCATCAGTTATAGGAAATATTAATCTATTTTCAAAAGCACAGTTGTGATCAATTCCATTTTTATAAACTATTCCAGATTCGAAAATGTTTTCTTTTGAAAATCCAAGTTTTATTAAATAGTCATAAACTTTTGCTTTATTGGGACAAAAACCAATTTTAAATTTTGATATTTCACTTTCAGTAATTTTTCTTTCTTTTAAATAATTTCTTGCTTTAACAGATAAAGAAGAAATTAATAAACCATTAAAGAAATCTGCAGCAGCTTTATTTATATCGAATAAAATACTTTCTTTAGAATTATATTTTGGTTTGTCTTCGAAATTTTTTAAACCATCTATTTCAATTTTTAAATCAGTTGCAATTAAAGATAAAGCTTTAAAAAATGTTATGTTATTAAATTCTTGAACAAATGTAATTACATTTCCACCAGTTCCACAAACAAAACATTTAAATATTTTTTTGTCTGGCGAAACATTCATAGAAGGATCTGAATCATCATGGAAAGGACAAACAGAAACATAGTTTCTACCTTTCTTTTGAAGATCAATATACTTGCCAATAACATCAACGATGTTGGCTTTACTTAAAACTAAATCAATTTGTTGTTGTGAGATTGCCAAGCTTTCCCCTCCTTACTTAAATAATTTTTGTAATTAAATATTCTTTAAGTTTTGTAATTTCAATTCTTTCTTGTTCCATTGTATCTCTGTTTCTTACAGTTACACAGTTATCGTTTTCAGTATCAAAATCAACTGTTACACAAAATGGTGTACCTATTGCATCTTGTCTTCTGTAACGTTTACCAATGTTACCAGTTTCATCGAAAATTGCATCAAAGTCTAATAATAATTCTTTATATAACTCATTTGCTTTTTCTTTTTGTTGTTTTTGTAAAGGCATAATTGCAACTGAATATGGAGCAAGTTTGTAAGGAAGTTTCATTACAACTCTTTCTCCATTTTCCAATTGTTCTTCTACATAACTTTGACAGAAAATTGCTAATAATAATCTTTCAACTCCAACACTTGGTTCAATAACATGAGCTAAGTATTTTTCATTAGTTTCAGGATCTAAATAAGTTAGATCTTGTCCTGAATGTGTTTGATGTTGATTTAAATCAAAATCACTTCTGTGAGCAATTCCTCAAAGTTCTCCTCTACCAAATGGGAAATCAAATTCGATATCAACTGTTCTCTTAGCATAATGTGCAAGTTCGTCTTTATCATGTTCTCTTATTGAATAGTTTTTTGTATCAATAAGAACTATTTTTTCTAAAAAGAATTTAACTTTTTCTAATCAATATTCAAATCAATCATTTGAATCATTTGGTGAGAAAAAGAATTCTAATTCCATTTGTTCAAACTCTCTAGTTCTAAAAATAAAGTTACCTGGAGTAATTTCATTTCTAAATGATTTACCAATTTGACCAATTCCAAAAGGAAGTTTTTTTCTTAAAGCTCTTTGTGAATTTTTGTATTGAACAAAAATACCTTGAGCAGTTTCTGGTCTTAAGTAAACTGTTGAAGCTTCATCTTCAACAACTCCTTGGTTTGTTTTAAACATTAAAGTAAATTGTCTAATATTTGTAAAATCATTTGCATCACATTTAGGACAATTAATAGCTTTTTCTTTTATGAAGTTTTCAATTTCTTCATTTGTTCATCCCCCAACGTTCATGTCAGTGAATTTTTCTTCTATTAATTTATCCGCTCTAAAACGTGATTTACATTTTTTACAATCAATTAATGGATCATTGAAGTTACCCAAGTGACCTGATGCTTGTCAAACTTTTGGATTTAAGATAATTGATGAATCTAATCCGATGTTATATTCATTTCTTCTTACAAAGAAATCTCATCATAGTTTCTTTAACTTGTTTTTTACTTCAGCTCCTAATGGACCATAATCTCATGAATTGGCAAGTCCACCATATATTTCTGATCCTTGAAACACAAAACCTTGTGATTTCAAGTGTGAAATAAGTTTTTCTATTTCTACTTTCATAGTTTTCTCCTAGCAATAAAAAATGCAAACCTTGAGTTTGCATATATCGAGATACTATGGAATTTTCCTATATATAAGGGTGCTTGTCAATACAATATAAGTGTTATTTATATAGTTCTGATTCTTTTTCGCTGACATTTAAAGCTACAGTATCTTTTAATAGTTTTATTGGTCCTAAATAAAATCCTAATACAGTTTCATAATAATCTACAACTATGTTATGAAGAACAATTAAATCAGTGTAGTGATACTTTTGCTCCACATTGAAGTGTATTGTTTTTCTGTGAATGTTTGAAATAACCTTTATAAAAGACTCTGGTTGAGTTTTTTCTCCCGGTCATAAGCACCTTGCACAAACAAAGCCATATTCAGTATATTCAAACCTAACTATTGGGAAAGTAGATTTTTTACACCTTACACAACCTTTTATTCTTAAAGGTTGAATTGATTCTTGAATAACATAAGTTATAAAGAATAAATAATTTATAAAAGCATTATTATTGTTGTTTATATTTTCTAAAGAACTAATAAGCATCTTATAGATTTTGTAGTTTTTGTTGCTTATTTGATCAATTTGATCTAATATTTTAAACATTATAGAACCATAAACATAGTTATTATAGTTTTGAGCTATTTTAAAGTAGTCTTTTTTTAAAACCCCTGTTTTAAGCTTACTTAATTTGTCTTCTCTTCTTGCTTTAAATATTTCAAAATCACTCAAACTAAATGTTTGTACTGAATATTTATTTTTTGAAGTAGACTTATTAACACCAGGAGCTATGAAAGAGATTCTTCCAAACTGTTTACTAAATACTTTAATGATTTTTGCATAGTCGTCAAAATCTGTTGTTTCCATAACTACAGCATTAATTTTAGTTGCTCCCATTTATTTCACCTAATAACTATCTTTGTCGTACCCTAGTTGTTTAATCAATGAAGCAGATTGTCTTCATTTTTCTTTTGTTTTTACAAATAATTCTAAATAGAATTGTTTGTCAAAAAGAGCTTCAAGTTTTTGTCTTGAGTTTACACCAATAGACTTAATTTTCACTCCTTTATTACCAATAATAATCCCTTTTTGACTTTGTCTTTCACAAATTATTGAAGCAATTACTTTGATAATGTCTTTTTTTTCTTCGAATTTATCTATTAAAATAGCAACTGAGTGAGGAATTTCCTGCTCTGTTTGCAATAAGATTTCTTCACGAATAATTTCTCTTATTAAGAAACGTTCTGGTTGATCTGTAAATGTATCATCAGGATAAAACTTAATACCAGTTTCTGGTAATGAATCTTTTATTTCATTTAAAAGTTCATTTAAATTACTTCCCATTGTAGAAGATATTGTAAGAATTTTTGAAAAGTTGAAATCTTGTTGTTTTCATTCTTTAATTCTAGTTTCTAATCTTTCTTTGTTTACCAAGTCACTTTTAGTAATAACTAAAAATACCGGTACATCTCTTTCTTTTAAAGCATTTAAAATAAATTTATCATTGTCTCCAATAAACTCATCTGCTGGAGCTAAAAATAAAATAACATCCACCCCTTTTGTTGATGAAAGTGCCACTTTATTCATAAATCTCCCTAACTCATGTTGTGCTTTGTGAACACCAGGAGTATCTACAAAGATGTATTGAGCATCATCGTGAGTCAATATCCCATTTATTCTATTTCTTGTTGTCTGTGCCTTGTTAGTAACAATTGACACTTTTTTTTCTAATAAAGTATTTAGTAAAGTTGATTTACCAACATTTGGTCTACCAATTATACTAATAAATCCTGATCTAATTTTTTCCAATTTTTCTATCTCCTAAACAGTATCTTCTGATTCTTTTATTTTTTCTTGATTGTCTCTTTCTTCTAAGTATTGTTCAAAGTCATCTTCACCTTCAAACATATTTAAAACTACAGCTTTTATTTCTTCTCTATCTTTTATTGTTCAAGTATATCTGATTGCTGCATTTAAAGACAACAGCCAGGGAACTAGCATAGTTAAATATAAATAGTAATATCACATATGCGCTTGTCAAGCAACATTTTGTACCATGTAAAGTCCATAAGTAATAAAACCAAATAAAAATGCTTGATTAATTCAATAAAATATTAAGCTTCAACTATTGTATGGTACTACATATGCAGATAAAAAGATAATATATCCAGCAACAAGTATTACATATTTAGCTGAATTAAATTGAGTTGAAGCAAATATATCCATTAGATGAAAGATACTTGCACATAAAATTAAGAATCAACCTGTTGTTATCATTAATTTTCTTGCTTTAATTTCTCCTGGAGTTACTCAAGTTTTAAAGATAAATCCATTTTCTCTATCTTCTGTTTTTCTATAACGTTCAACTCTTATTCATTCTCTATTTCACATGTTTATGTCATAAAAAATAGATTTTAATGGAAAATATGACATTAAAGCAATAAAAATAGCTATAATTCATATTCATTGGGTTCTTAGTGCTTCTAACATTTCTCCAAGGTTTTGAAATTTATGTAAAAGTCCAACTCAATCTAAAACAAACAAGAAACTTCCATATAAAAGAGCTTCTGCTATATATAAAGTGTTAAATATAGCAGTAAAAATTGTCGTTCCCCTGGACATTGTCATGTTTAACATAACAATCAAAACAGCTGACATTATAAATAAGTGATATATTTGAATACTCATAAATGTATTTAAAACATTCATTTGATCTTTATATAATCAAAGATCTTCAGGTTTAATTGCACTTGCTGGGTTATTCATATGATTTTGAACTATTATTCTTGCATAAAAGAAAAAGGCAATTCAAATTGCTTGTATCGGCATAGTATAAACAACTTTACAACAACTTCTAAGTCTAGCTAAAAAATCACCTTCAGAAACCATTTTTACATGCTTTGACTTTAGAAATCTTCTTGTAAACATTTCACCAAGTTTTCCTCTAACAAGTAAGTTAGTTTTTTTCATATTTTCACCACCTTTTCATAATTCTTTTAAATATTAAACAAAGAAAATGTTTAATAAAATCAACATAAATCCAACTATTGGAGCTCCACAAGATATTCAATAGATTAGTTTATAATCTTTTCAAACCTTTTCTTTTTTAGTTAGGTTTATTTGTCTAACTTCGTCATTGATTACAGTTTTTACTTTTGTAAATTCAAGATACTTTGTTAAAACAGATATTCCTGCTGCACAGAAAAACAACACTCAAATAGAAGCAATTCCACTATCTGGCTTCATACTTTGCATATCAAATAATCAATAAGCAATATCTCCATATGATCCACCAACAATGACAAGTAATGTAATTATTCAAACCCAAGTATGTAATCATGCTTTTTTTCTTATAGTTGAGTGAATGTGTCTTTTTGCAAAAAGTTCATTGAAATATCAAACAACTTCTCTTGAGTTATATTCCATAGCACCTCTAAAAATAGTTTTTGCATAATCAACATCCATATAAAGCCTTCTTTTATCAACTCCAGTTAATTTAGAAAGTTTTAAGTCATATTTTAATTTTTCAAATAGCTTTTCTCCATCAACTCTTGTGTGAAGTCTTTGGTTTAAAATCTTTCTTTGAATACTAGAAAAAATTAAAGGAGAGAGAATTATAATTGCAAGTCCAACTGCAGAAAGAACATCAGTTACAATTGTTTCTAATTTAATCATCGTTTCTCTTCTCCTCTTACTGTATAAAATTATATAAAAAAACTAGGTAAAAACCTAGTTATCTTAAACATAATTTTTTTCAATGTGTTCCAAATATTCTTTTGAAACTCTAATTCAGTGATTAGTTATATAATTGAAGTTTTCTCCCTTAATTCATGAATCTTTTTGTGTCATTATAATTTCCCCATATAACAAGTTAGTTGCAGGGAAAGTTTCTAACATCTCTTGATATCTTTCCACAAAAGAAATAATTGGTGAGAAACCTTTTAAAATTAAAGTTAACTGAATGTAGAATCAAGAAACTAATTGAGTATTTTTACCAAAAGTTCCTTTAATGTTATTTGAATTAATAAATATTGATAGTTCATGTATTAATTCTTCCAAATTATTAATATTCTTTACAGCATTAAAGATTTGAGTAAATTCAGTGTAAACATCATTATTACAACTTGTATTTGAAAATAAATCATAAAGACTAGCATCAGGATTTAAAATAAGATACAACTGTTTAAATTCTTCTACAGTAAAATCAGGAAAATCTATATTTTCATTTTCCATTTGTTCCCCTTTTTCTAATGCCATTCTTCTTATTTCAAGTCAAGCATCAACGAGCATTTGAACATGCTTGTGGGGTGGTTCTACTTCGTTTTCTTTATTCAATATTGCTGATTCCAACATCGAAGCAACCACTTCTACAGAACAATCTCCACCCATTAATTTAAAACAGTTGAACGTATGATCTGCTCCAGCAGCTATTCAAAATTTATCGTTTTTATATAATTTGTTCATCTTTTTTACCCTTTTCTCTTTAGACATTTAAATATTTTTCTTTTTCATGAATTGAAAATTGTTCAATTTTATCTTTAAACATTGATACAATTTTTCTAAAATCTTTGCTAAGAGCGAAGTTTTTTGAACTATTTTGGTTTGCAAAACTAATTGTTTTTGCATGCAATTTTTTAATTTCTTCTTGTTCATGTAAATCTTCAAAAACAGCTAGACCAAATCCTCTTGAGATCATTACACTTTCAACCATTCAGAAGAAATATCTAAACGTACGTTCTCCTAAATAATTATTAATAGTAAAATCATAAACTGCTGCTAGCAAGTATTCTACAAGAGAATCAAAAGTTTCTACAGTAGACATCTTACTAACTATTTTCTCCAACTTAGATAGAAATTCTTGACTTTGTTCTGTTTCACCTTCAAAAAGTTTTAAATACTCATTTGACCCAATTAAACACATATAAAGTTTCTTATAAAGATCAATTATTAAAAAACTAACTCTTTTTTCATGTTTTTTTTCATAATCTTTTACTTGTAAAACAATTTCTCTGATTACACTTCAAGCTTTTATTAAATTAATAACTATTGGTTCAAAGCTTGAAGCAATTTCTTCATCTAAGTATTCTTCTTCTGCAATTAATTCATAAATTTCATCTTTTGATGAAGGAACCCCGATTAATTCCAAATAAGTTGAAACAAAATCAGCACCTTTTTCGCTTCAAAAATCGTTGTTAGCATAAAACATTAAAATTACCCTCCAATTTTTCTGTTTTTCTATATATTCTTGCTTGTAAATGCATAAGGTAAGAAATCCTTTACCTCAAACGAACCAAGAAATTCATTTTTATTATAAACCCAAAGAGCTTGATTATCTAATAATAATTCAAAAAGAGTTTGTCTGCATGTTCCACAAGGAGATCCAAATCCTTCTGAATCAGTATAAAGAGCAACTAACTCTACATCATCTTTATTGTAACCTTGAGCTATCATTTGTGGCAATGCACTTCTTTCGGCACAAATTGTTGGGTTATATGCTGCATTTTCAACATTAACTCCTTTAATTTTATTACCATCTTTTAAATAAACGATACAAGATACTCTAAAGTTTGAGTATGGAGCATAAGCTCTTTCTCTAAGTTCTTTTAAATCGTTATAAACTTCATTTTTGTCAAATTTCATTTTGTTTTTTTCCTATCCAAATAAGTTTCCTATAGTTTCAATTAATTTTGGCAAATAAATTAAGAAACCAATAACAACAGATAACAGCGCATTAATGATACTTGCAGCTGCACAAATATCTTTAATTTTTTTAGCTTGAATATTGTATTCAAAACTAAGTAAGTCAACAAAGTTTTCAATTGAAGTATTTACAAATTCAAATCCAGTAAGAACCCCGATTGTAAGAACTACAATTGATCACTCAATTGTTGATAGGTTTATTCAAATACCTAGACCAATTGCAAAAATAACTGCAATTAGATAAACAATTAAAGTAGATTCCTCTTTGAAAGCAGTGTAAATACCCCTTGCAGCATTTGCAAATTTGTTCTTAACTCTTGTACCAACTTTTGACTTCTTTTTAATGTCATTTTTCTTTGCCATATTTTACACCTTTTTTTCTGCTCTCTTATTATACTTTAATTAGGTTTTAATTTGCAAGATATAAAAAAACACCTTAATAAGGCATTATGTATTTAATATTTTGCTTGTCTAAAATTTTGTCAGTTAAATCAAACATTTCTTTAGCTTCAAGTTCATTTGTTTCATGATCATATCCCAATATATGAAGTAAACCATGTATAAACAATCAAGCCATTTCTTCTTTTATGTCATGGTTGTATTTAGCAGCTTTGTTTTTAGCTTCGCTAAAAGTTATAAAAATATCACCAATTTCTTTAAATTCCAATTGATCATAGATTCCAAAGTCATCATCTATAGGAAAAGATATAACATCTCCAACATAATCTTTTTTTCTATATTCATTGTTTATTTCTCTTGATTTAACTTCATCAATAAAATTTACCGATAAACTTAAAGTTTTTCCTATTTCAAGAACTTCTTTTGCAGATGTCAAAAGCTTTGAAAACAATATTTCATACTCTTTTAAATCTTCTTTTGTTTCGTAATTAAATTCTAAAGAATCTTTCATTTATTTCTCCTAATATCTTAGAAAATATTTGATAGCAAGTAAGATAACAACGATATCTTTTGTGCATATATCAAAACATTGTTTGTTGGGTACTTAATACTTCCAATATTGCTTATATTAATTCTTATTAAAGAATTGCTATACTCCAACTTAGAAGAATCAACTAACATATTTCCTTGATTTGTTTCTAAAATTATATAATCAATTAAACTTATATTCAAACTTTTACCACTTAATAAATATAAATCAACATTAATATTTCCATTATCATCAATATATTCTTGAAATAAAACAGATCCTGAAAAAACTTGTTGTTTTTTTATTAAACTAAGTAGTACAAGTGAAAGTAAGATGCAGAAAAGTATTATATATAGTGTTCTAACTTCTTTTTTCATTAAACAACCTCTACTCTCTTTTCAAAAAAGTTACAATAAGCCATATCGTGATCGCACATAATTATTAGACTGTCTTTTTTGTATTCAACAAAAGTTTTAAATAAATAATATGCTGTGTGTTTATCTACATTACTTAAAGGTTCATCAATCAAGTAAACATCTTTTTGAGTAAAGAATAAACTTATAAAATTTATTATTTGTCTTTGTCCTTTACTTAGGTTATAACCATTGTCATGAATTTTTTTATCTAAAGCAATGTTATTTCTTTCTAAAACTTCATTTAAGCGAAGTTCTTCAAAGACATTAAAATCTACTTCATTTTTAAATTGTTGAATATTTTGTCAAACAGTTCCATCAAATAAATAGTCATACTGTCCTAAGTAAATTATTTTTTTAGAGTAGGAATCATTTTCAATATTTTTCAACTCAATATTATCTATTAAGATTTCACCTTCATAATTTTTAAAGTGCCCTGATAATATTTTTAACAAAGTTGTTTTTCCACTTCCACTCTTTCCATGAACAAATGTATTTTGATCAAAAACAAAATTAAAATTATTTAAAAGACAGTTATCACTTTTATATTTATACAAACTATTTACTTCTATACTTTTTATTGTATTTATTTTTTCTAAATTATCTTCTAGTTTATTTGATTCAAAAACAAAACTTAAAGACTTGCTCGCTATTATTATTTCTTGAATGTTTAAAATATATCCAGTTACATTATTAAAAAATATATTTATATAGCTACTAATCGAAGTATAAAAAAGTAAATCAGCAAAAGTAAAACTACCTTTATTAATATGTGTTACTGAAACATAAAATATTAAGTAAAAAAATAATTTGTTAACAACAGTTAACATAACTTCAGAACTGTTATTAAGATTAAATATTTTTTTATTGACATCAAAAGTTTCATTGTAGTTTTTGTTATTAACCCTATTAATTTCAGTTTCAATGTTCTTATATTTTATTTCTTCATATGCTTCTAAAATTTGTCTGTAGTTTAGAGAAAAGTCTATTAGCTTTCTTTCTTTTTTTATTTTAAATTCCTTTATTAAATAAAAAATTACTACAGACATACATATAGAAATAAGATTCTGGATTAAAACTAAAGTTAGTATGAACGGTGATATTAAAAGTAAAAATATTGAGAACATAAAGAATAAAGTAAATCCTAAAGGCAAGTTAATTATAGAATCTGTTATAAACTCTGAAACTATGTTTATGTGAGAAAGTTTTTTTGTTCACTCCTCTTTTGAATTAGTGTTAAATTTCTCTATAGTTAAACTTAATAACTTTTCTTTGTAAAAATGAAATATATTTTTACTTATCTTGTTTTTTATTTTGTATATTATTTTGTTTATATAATAAGAAGAAAAAATTTGTACAAAAAATATAAAAATATATACATTAAAAATTAGTTGCATATTTTTACTATCATTTAAATTTATATTTTCCATATATATTTTTATAAAGTTATTACTTATCAATATTAAGACATTTAATAAAATAGATATTAAAAAAATTAAACCAACTTCAAGTTTAAAATTTTTAACAAAGTAAAACCAGTTATATAAATTTTTGTTTTTAAAATCTATTTTTTCTAACACTTTAGTTGTAGAAAGATATCCTTGATAAATTTTTTCAACTTCTTCAAACTTCAATCACTTTAAATCTTTTTCATTTGGATCAGCTATTAAAAACATATCTTTCTTTTTTTTATAAACTATTATAAAGTGCTCTAAATTATTTTTGTTAACAACATTCAAAACTATCGGGTTGCTTATATCTATTTGAACAAGTTCTTCAAAACTACAAGAATAAGACTCAAAGTTTATTTTGTATTTTTGCAAAACTTGTTCTATGTCATATAAGTTAAGCATTTCATCACCAAGATAATTTTCAAACTTAACTTCTTCAACTCCAAAATCTTTTTTGTGAAAATAATTTATTAACATAGTAGTTACAGCAATACCACAATCATTTAAAGATTGTTGCTGAGAAAATTTATATTCCAAATTTATCACCACTATATTAATCGATATAAAAATAAAAAAAAGTTAAACTAAAATTTAACTGCGAATCGAATGAATTCAATATCATCTCATTTTAATTTAACTTTTTTTGGTCTACCTTTAATAAAGAAACTAAATGTAAATTCTTCTCCATTAACTTCATTTAATGTTGCTGAAAACTCATTAAAAGTTTCAATAGGTTCTTTTACTTTTAATAGAAAGTAACTACCTTTATTATTTTGTAAAATCTCTTTTGATTTAACAGCTCTTTCAGCACCAGCACTTGCAACTTCCAAGATAAATGGATCATTAAGTTCTTTTATACTGTCTAGTAACTCAGAGATATTTTCATTTGCTTTTATCAATAAATCAAAATCCATATTTTTCTTTGTAACATCTTTATTTTCTACAAGAACTTGTAATACAGTTGATTCAAAATCATTAACTATATTTAATTCATAAAGTAGAAAATCGCAATCTAACAACACTTCTTTTATATTATCTATATATTTACTCTTTACAATTTCTAATGACATGTTTACCTCTTTTATAGAATAATTTTATATGATTTTATGTAAATAAAATAAAAAAAGACAATGATTTTTCATTTTAAAAATTAAATGAAAGTTGTTCATCATCTTTTAAGTTGTCTGTAATCTTTAATTTAGCAAAGATTTCAATTTGAGTTTGTGTAACTTGAGTTCTTTGTTTTAAATCAGCTACACTTGTTATTTGTCTATCTTGACGAGCATTAACAATTGATTTTGCCACCGCATCTCCAAGTGAATCAATAACATTAAATGGTGGGATTAATATTTTTTTATCATTTTCTTCAAGGAGAACAAATCTACTTCCCTCACTTAAGTTAAAGTCAATATTTCTAATTTCAATTCCTCTTGCAAACATTTCTAATAAAACTTCATAAACTGTAATAAGAGCATTTTCTTTTGCAGTTACTGGTATTTTATTGTTTTGTCTATATTTAATATCATCAATTGCTGCTTTTACAGCTTCTTTTCCTTTTAAAGCTGTTTCTAAATCGAAGAAATCAGCTCTTGTTGAAAATCAAACTGCATAATATTCTGATGGATAATAAATTTTATACCAAGCAACTCTATATGCCATTAAAACATAAGCAGTGGCATGAGCTTTAGGGAACATATATTTAATTTTTAAACATGAATTAATATATCACTCAGGAACATTGTGTTCTTTCATTAAAGCAATTCACTCTTTTGAAAGTCCTTTACCCTTTCTTACACTTTCCATAATATTGAAAGCACTTGAAGGATCTAATCCCATAAACATCAAGTAAACCATAATGTCATCACGGCAACCAATAACTGATGAAATATTTGCAATTCCATCTTTAATTAATGATTGAGCATTTCCAACATAAACATCAGTTCCATGACTTAATCCAGAAATTTGAACTAAGTCAGCAAATGTTTTTGGTTGTGTTTCTTTTAACATGTTTCTAACAAATTGAGTTCCAAATTCTGGAAGACCAATAGCTCCTGTTGTTTCTCCCAATATAGATTCTGATTCTATACCAAGAGCACTCAATTCTGAGAATAGCGAGTAAACAGCTTTATCATCTGTAGGAACTTTAATAGGATCAAAACCTGTTAGATCATACAACATTCTTAAAGCAGTTGGATCAACGTGACCTAGTATATCCATTTTTAATAAGTTATCATGAATTGAGTGGAAATCAAAGTGAGTTGTTTTTCAATCACTTGTTTCATCATCTGCAGGATAGTTTACTGGAGTGAAGTCTTCAATGTCATATTCTTTTGGAAGAATAATAATTCCACCAGGGTGTTGCCCTGTTGTTCTTTTAACTCCAGTTGAAAGACCTGCCAGTCTTTCAACTTCTGCTTTTCTTATTAAATCTAAATTCATATTTTGTTTTTCAAAATATCCCATTGTAAATCCATAAGCAGTTTTTTCAGCAACAGTAGAAATTGTTCCAGCTCTAAATACATTGTTCTCTCCAAAAATTTCTTTTGTAAAGTTATGAGCAACTGGTTGATATTCACCAGAGAAGTTTAAATCTATATCTGGAACTTTGTCTCCATCGAAACCTAAGAAAGTTTCGAATGGAATATCATGTCCGTCACCAATTAATTTAGCATTACAGTTTGGACACATTTTTTCTGGTAAGTCATATCCACATTTAAATTCTTCTGGTGTGTCGAAATCTGAAAACTTACACTCAACACATCTATAGTGAGCTTTAAGTGGATTAACTTCTGTAATTAAAGAAGTTGTAGCCACAAATGAACTTCCAACAGATCCACGACTACCTACTAAGTAACCATCATCATTTGATTTTTTAACTAACAAGTGACTAATTCAATAAACTACTGCAAAACCATGTTTAATGATTGAAGCTAACTCTTTTTCTAAACGAGCTTTAACAATTTCGGGTAAATTATCTCCGTAAAGTGATTTTGCATTTTTATAACATTCATCTGTTAATAATTTATCTACATTTTCAATGTTAGGTGGATAAGAACCTGATTTAATTGGTGAGATATTTGCATCAATTAAATCAGCAATTGATTTTGGATTTTCAATAACAATTTCGTTTATTAATTCACTATTTTCTAATCATTTAAATTCTTCTAACATTTCATTTGTAGTTCTTAAATGTTGATCTGGATTATCTTTTACTCTTTGTTTAAAGTCGTAAAGTGGATGATATGCTCCACCTAAACCTTTTGTATTAATGTAGATGTCTCTAATTTTTTTAAGTTCAGGTTCAACATAGTGAGCATCACTTGTTGCAATAATTTTTTTATTTAATTTTTTTGCAACTTCAATGATTTTTTGAATTAAAGTTTTTAATTCTTCCATTGTTAAATCTTCTGTTTGAATTAATTTTTTATAAACACTTAGAGGTTGAATTTCAATGTAATCAAACATAGAAATTGATTCTTCAAGCATTTCGAAAGTTCCGGTTCTTGCATGTTCAAATACTAAACCATTAACACAACCACTACCAATTAAAATATTATTTTTTTCTCTCACTTCTAAAAGTTTTGATTGGAAAATTTTAGGTGAACCTAAAAAGTTTTCTGTATGTGAGTAAGAAATTAATTTATAAAGATCTTTTAACCCTTCTTGATTTTTTGCAAGAACATTTACATGGTAACCCCTACTTCTTCTGAAGTTTTCGTTTTCATATTTGTCTTTATCAAATTTATTTCAATCTGAGTCAATATCAATTGGAAGAATTTTTTTAGCTTCACTTCACATATGTTCATACATATTTGTAAGAACTTCAGCATCATAGTCAGCACGGTGAGCAATTTTTTCATCATAAAGAATTTGATATGCTTTTGCAACAGTTCCTAATCTATGATTTTTTAATCTTGGTTGTAACAATCTTGCTAAAGCCAATGTATCAATAACTGTATTTGTTAATTCACCATAACCAAGTTTTTTTGCATAAGCTTGTAAAAAGTTAAAGTCGAAGTTGGCATTGTGAGCAATTAAAATACCATCTTGAATTATTTCCATTATGTTTTTAAATTCTATTTCAATAGAATTTTTATCTTCTAACATTTCATTTGTTATGTGAGTAAGTTCTGTTGTAAATTTCTTTAAAGGTTTTGTTGGTTTGATTAAAATATCATATTTTTTTGAAGTACCTTTTGCATAGTCATATACATTTGCACCAAACTCAATTATTTCATCATACTCTGGTGATAAACCAGTTGTCTCTAAGTCGAAAACAACAAATTTTGCTTCACGCAAGTTTTGTCCTTTTGGATTTTTTACCAATCAAACTTCATCTTGAAGCATAACTAGTTCACTACCATAAATTAGTTTTATTTTATTTTCTTCTTCAACACCTTTGTTAACACTTGAAAGTGCATAATAAGCATCAGGGAAAGCTTGAACATTTAAGTGATCTGTAATTGCAATTGCATCTCAA
Source organism: Spiroplasma sp. BIUS-1 (assembly GCF_010365805.1). Classification (NCBI taxonomy): domain Bacteria; kingdom Bacillati; phylum Mycoplasmatota; class Mollicutes; order Entomoplasmatales; family Spiroplasmataceae; genus Spiroplasma; species Spiroplasma sp. BIUS-1. Next base: position 623,345 of record NZ_CP048386.1, read on the forward strand.
CCAAATCTTTTTGCAGTTTCAATATAATCTTTTGCACTACTTACTCCATCCATCACAGACATTTTTGTATGGGTATGTAATTCAACTCTTTTTATTTTCGCTTCATCTTTTCTATAAACTTTTTTAGATTCAATTTTTTTGTATTTGTTTATATAAAAGATATAACTTTTATCAAAACTTGAAAAGTTAAAGTTACCATTAAAAGAAACTCAATCCCCTTTTCTTATAATTTGATTTTCAAAACCAACAAAACTTTCTTTTGTCTCTTCTGTTATTTCATCAAAAAAAGTTGGGTCATTATTTCTTTGAAAGAAAATACACATTACAGATGAAGTACCATCTGAAATTGCAATGTTATAAATATTTCTTCCAGCTTTTGATTGACGGATTGTTTTTGAAATTACTTCTCCATGAATTGTTACATTCTGTGCATCTTCTTCAAGATCAACTATCTTGTCATATGTTGCATTATTTAAAACATCATCGTTAGATCTATATTTTGGTTTTGGTGAAGTTAAATTTGATTTAGCTTCAAAAGTTTCTTTTTGTACTGTTGCAACTACTTGAGATGCTTTTTGATATTTTTCTCTAATGGGTTCTAAAACATCAGTTTCAAGATTTTCTTTTACTCTAATTTCTAAATCAACATTTCTAAAACCATATTTTAATAATTTGTTTTTATAATATTCTTTGTGTTCTTCTAAAAGAATTTTTTCAGTTTCATTTGAAACGTTAAAAAATACCATTCTGTGTTCATTAAAATAATCCACAGTTGAAGGAGAAAGAATTTTTATTGTTCCTGTTTTAACTTCTGCTTTTTGTTCTTTAACATATTCAATATGATTTCAAATTAATTCTTTTGAGTAAACTTCATTTTCAACTAAAAGATTTAATTTAGTTGGTACTAAAGTATTTGTAGTAAGAGTAGTTTCTACTTTATGTAGTAAATGAATTGGTAAAAAGTCTTTAATTTTAATAAAGACTCTTAATTTATTTGTACTTTCACTAAATTCAGCTTCTTTATAAAAGTGAGCTTGATCAAAATAAACTTCTTCTGATTCATCTAAAAAAACATTAAGTTTCTCAAACATGTCTCTAACTTCTTTGTTCATTTTGTTACCCCCTTTTAATGTCCTATTAGATTATAAAATCTTTTATGGTAATTATCACAAATAATAATAAAAATAAAATAGCTCCAGCTGTATTTACTACAACTTTATATTTAGTTGGCAATTCTTTTCTAATAATCATTTCAATAAAGTTTTCTAATAATCTATATCCATCTAATGGTGGGATAAAGATTAAGTTTAGAATAAATAAGTTTGCACTAATTGTTGCAACATAAATAAAGAATTGATCTGCACTTTGCAATAATGTTGCCGTTTGTTTTGCAACCCCAACAGGTCCAACTAAGTTTGAAAATTTTCCAGTAAAGACATTTCCTAAAGCTTCTAAAATTGAAATAGAAGCTTTAAAAGTTTCACCTCAACCAGCTCCATAAGCTTCTCCAGTAGTTTTATAAAGTCTATTAGGTGCTGCTATTCCAACGCTTTGTCCAGCTTTGAATTCAACTGGATTTGTAGCAATGCCTGTTTCATATCCAGTTAGTGCAACACCACTATATTTATCGACCTTTTTATAGACAAATTGTATTTTTACATCGTCTTTTCCTTTTGCTAAAGGCAAGTTATTAATAAAACTATAAACAGTTTTTTTATAATCAACTGCTTTTTGATTATCCAAATCATTTATTTTTTCATTACACTTGTCTTGATCTGCAACAGAACAAATATTGTCAAAAATAGTGGTACTTCCTGAAGTCATTTTTCAACCCCAAATTACATAGTCTTGTCCAATATAGTTGATATCAATTTTTTGATTTTTATTTTCTTTTTCCATAATTGCTTTTGCAGCAATACCTTCTTGAGTATAAGTTGATCCAAAGTAAGTCATATCATTTCTTTTTTCCCCAATTGCTGCAAAAATAGAAGTAAATAATAATAAAGCAACAGATAAATTCATTAATGGACCTGCTAAAATAAAGAACATTTTCTTTCATCTTGCAATATAGTCTAATTTTCTTTCATCAGGCACTTCAACATCTTCTCTATCACTTGGTGGATCAGTTTTATCTGATGCAATAGAACAATACCCACCTAATGGAAATGCTCTAATAGAAACTCAAGTTTCTTTTCCTTTAAAAACAAAAATTCTAGGTCCAAATCCAATTGAAAATTCATACACATAAGCTTTTGCAATTTTTGCAACAACTAAATGCCCTAATTCATGAATGGTTATTAATAAAAGCATTACAATAATTCCAACAAAGAATGCTAATACAACCATTCCCCCACTAACTTCACTCATTTTTTATTCCCCGATTCTTGATAATGTTATCTTTCTAATTGCATTATCATAATTTAATATTTCTTGATAACTTTCTAATTCAATATTTTCACACTCTTCAAATACTGATTGTACAATTTCAGTTATTTCATAGAAACTAATTTTATTGTTTAAAAATAAATCAACACACACTTCATTGGCTGCATTTAAAGCTATTGATTTTGAATTATTATATTCAATACACTGCATTGCAAATTCAATTGGTTTAAATCTAGTTTGATCTATTTCTTTTAACTCCAAGTTAATTAAATCATTAAATTGCATATCTTTTTGTTTAGAAAATGAAAATCTTTTTGGATAATGTAAGAAATAGTTAATAACTTGTTTCATATCTGGAACAGAAAGTTGAGCCTTTATTGACCCATCATTAAAGCCAACCATTGAATGAATTAAAGATTGAGGATGCAATAAAGTTACAATCTTTTTAATTCCAAATAAATGGTATGCCTCAAGTATTTCAAAAGCTTTATTAAACATAGTCGAACTATCAATTGTTATTTTGTTACCCATTGATCAATTTGGGTGATTTAATGCTTCTTGTAAAGTAACATTTTTTGTTTCTTCTAAAGTTAAATTTCTAAAACTACCTCCTGATGCAGTAATGAATAAAATATCTGCTTTATTTTCATTTTCTAAACATTGAAAAATAGCACAGTGTTCTGAGTCGATGGGATAAATTTTAGATTTGCTTGTTTTTAACATTTTGTTAATCAAGTTACCAGCTGTTACAAAAGATTCTTTATTAGCATTTAATAAAGTTAAATCTTTTTCAATTGCTTTTAAAGTAACTTGTAAACCATAAAAACCACTTAAAGCATTTATAACAATATCTTCATCTTTTCCGAATAAGTTTAAAATATCATCATTTATAAATTCAACATCAGGGAATTTTATTTTTAATTCAGTTAATTCTTTTTTAGAATAAACTTTTTTAATTTCTTTAAATGAAAGCAAAAAAGATTCAACTTGTGAATCATTTTCTCCTACACTAAGTGCTATTAAGTTATATTTATCTTTATTTTCTTCCAACAATTCAATACATTGTTGACCAATATTTCCTGATGCACCAAATAATATTATGTTTTTCATTATGCTGCGTAAATTGAAATAAAGATAAACAAGATAAACAGTGAGAATAAAATTGAATCTAATCTATCTAAAGCTCCACCATGTCCTGGAATTAAATTTGAATAATCTTTAATATTTGCTTGTCTTTTTACTCAAGAGAATAATAGATCTCCAAACAATCCAATTATCGGGAAAACCAATGCTAATAAAATGTAAATAATCACTTCTAAAGCAACCGATCTAGAACCAAGTATTTGCATAACTTCTCTTAATGGTTGGAAAGGTGCAAAAATATCTACAAATTGGAATATCATTGCATATGCAATACCAAATACAGCAGCTGTACCCATACCAATTAATGCTCCCTCTCAAGTTTTTTTAGGACTTACATTAGGACTTAATTTAGTTTTTCCAAATCTCATTCCACCAATATATTGGAATGAATCACTTAAAATGATCATTATTCAAATTCATAAAATAGTGTTAAACGAAAAGATAGCTTCTTTTGATTTTTCAAAGTCAAAAGCAAGTGATGTAATTGAAAATGCTTTTAATCCTAAAACTATTACCATTGTCATTACAAAGTTTATTAAAGCTTTTTTAGTATCGATTCTTTTATCAGCAACACCAATTACAATAATAGTTACTAGATAAACAGTAATTATTATCGGAAATTGTCATGGTGCCAATCAAGTAGCTAAACTCATTTTTGAGTAAAATGAGAAATTATAAAGAGTTTTTGTCATTGGGAATAACAATAAAATTACTCCAAAAACAATAATTAAAATTTGATAATATCAAACTTTAAATCCATTAGTTTTGTTCATTTCAAATAAACAAAGAGCTGTTAAAGCAGCTGTTAATATTATTGAAAAGTATGATGCAATGTCAGCATTGTTTGTTTTACCTGCTTGTAATAAAGAAGTATAAATAGCTCCAGATCCAACAAAACCTAGAAGTAAAATAAGAAGAACAATTGTAGATAGTACTCTAGCTCTAAAGTTCTTTTTAACAGAGTCTAGTTTAAAACGATTTTTACCAATTTCATCTCCAACTTCAGGAGTAACTTCAACAGTATCTGTTATTTCAAAATCTTTGTCGTTATTCTTCATCTTTTATACCTCCAAATCTTCTATCTCTACTATTATAATCATTTATTGCTATTTTAAAATCCTTTTCTTTAAAATCAGGTCAATAGGTTTCTACAAAATAAAGTTCAGCATATGCTAATTGCATTAGCATAAAGTTACTTAATCTTTTTTCTCCACCCGTTCTAATAAGAAGATCTACTTGAGGAGATGTTTTTGTATACATATTTTCAAATAAATTTTTAATAGTAAAGTCTTCAATTGTCATTTTTTTACTACTAATATCATTAAACACTATTTTGAAAGAGTTTTCCATCTCTTCAAAAGAACCATAATCAATAGCTATTTGAACAGTAATTTGATCACAATCTTTTGTATTGTTTTCAATATCTTCTAAAGCTTCTCTTGTTTTAGAAGGAACTTTGTCTCTTCTTCCAATTCAAATTACTCTAATTCCCTCTTTAATGTATTTTTCTTGCTGTTTTTTTGAAAATACATCTTTTGGAAAATCCATTAAGTAATTCACTTCATCTTTTGGTCTGTTTCAATTTTCTGTTGAAAAACAAAACATAGTGACAAACTTTATATCGTGTTCTTTTGCAAGCAAAATTGTCGGAAAGATATTTTCCATACCAATTTTATGACCATAAGTTCTTGGCTTATTTTGTTTTTTAGCTCATCTTCCGTTTCCGTCCAATATAAAAGCTATATGTTCTAACTTTTTAATAAGAATCCCTCTTTTTTATTTAACTATTTGAAGTTCTCTAAATGGTGTTGTTAAGAATTCATATCCATCTTTTGTAACTAAAATGTCATCTTCAATTCTAACTCCCCCAACTCCAGGAATGTAAATCCCTGGTTCTACAGTAACACACATACCTTCTTGTAAAGTTTTGTCTCCTGCAGCTGAGTTATATGGTTCTTCGTGAATTTCTATTCCTAAACCATGACCTGTTCCGTGAGTAAAGTATTGCCCATAACCTTTGCTTTCAATGTAGTCAAAACAAATTTTGTGAACTTCATTTCCTTTAATTCCTGGTTTAATACTTTCAATACCTAATTGTTGTGATTGATAAACTATTTCATAAATTTCTTTGATTTTTTCATTATCAGTGTTTCCCATAACAAATGTTCTTGTTTGATCAGAACAATAACCATTATAGTAACATCCCATATCTAAAGTAACAAAATCTCCTACTTCAATTTTTTTGTCTGTTGGAACTGCATGAGGCATACTTCCATTTGTTCCACTAGCAACAATTGTATCAAAACTTAGTTTTTCAGCTCCATTTTTTAAGAATGAGTCACTTACAAATCTTGCAAGTTCTTTTTCTGTCATTGAAGGTTTAACAAAGTCTAACACTTCTAAAAATACTTTGTGAGTAATATCACAAGCTTTTCTAACTTGTTCTATTTCTCATTCATCTTTAACCATTCTGATAGCTTCAAAATTATATGGTTTAATTTCTGCTTTTAGGTTTTTTTCAAAGATTTGTGAATCTTTTACAAAAACTCAATCACTTTCATAAACTACTGTTTTTATGTTATTGTTTGCTATTTGTTCATTGATCAATTCATATAGTTTTCCAAATTCAACTATTTCATCTATATTTACTAATAATTTTGAATTTCTAGCAGCAGTTATATATCTTCCATCAACAAATAAATAACTCTTTGTTTTTGTATATAGAATGTATCCTAAAGATGAGTGAAATCTTGAGAATCAGTATCTATTTTGTGGTGAGTGCAATAAAATTGCATCTGCATTTAGTTCATCTAAAATATTGTTCATTAAAGTTTTTTTCATAATTATTTCTCCTTGTTAATTAATATAAAAAAAGGGAATACAAAACCTTATAAAAGTGTTTATATCCCTTATTTTTTTTGTTTGTGAACTTGATGTGAATTACATTTAAAGCAATGTTTTTTAACTTCGATTTTTTCTTTTCTTTTATCGTTTTTTGCTATGTAATTTTCTTCTTTACAAGTTGTGCAACGTAAGATAACTCCTTCACGCATACTCTTAAGCCTCCTTGATAATTCATTTAAGATATTAAGCAAATTAATAATACCAAAAAATAAACTGAATTGTTTATTTTTTTGATAGAAATAGTAAATATTTTTAAAAATATTTACTATTTTGAGATAATTGATGTATTATCTATATAGATAGTTATCTATATAGATAACTATCTTAAGGAGGCAGTCATGTTAAACATTTCTACAGCATGTAATTGTGATGTTTGTACTTGTACAAACTGTACATGTTCAAGTTGCTCATGTACTAAATAAAAAATAGAGTTCTTTTGAACTCTATTTTTTTTGATTACAATTAGAGCAAGTCATTAGATTCTTTTCTAATTGTATTTCTGAAGTGAATTTTTTCAATTCATCTATCGTTTGTAAGTTTAACTTGTAAATCTTTGAGTTTTTATCTTTTTGTGAATTTACTAACCCTACTTTTTCTAACATTTTCATATGATAACTTAAAGTTGGTTGAGTTATATTTAAGTTATCTAATATATTTTGAGCACACTTATTACATCCACAATCACAAATCATATTAATGATTTCTAATCTTGTAGGATCTCCAAGTGTTTTAAAAATTTGTGCAAATTTAATGTACTTATCTTTCATTTTAAATTCCTCTAAAAGTCTTTTGACTTATAAAAATTATAACAACTATATAAAAAATAGTTTTTATTAGTTATTTTTTTAAATAAAAACAAATATATATAGATAAAAATGTGTAAAATAATAATAGTTAATTTAGGAGTGATTAGAGTGAGAAAATTACTTAGTGTAATTTCAGCCACAACACTAGTTGGAACATCAGCTATGAGCGTTGTTTCATGTAGTTCAAACAAATATTTTCAACAATTTAAAGGTTGAATAGATAATAAAGAATCTTTTCTTTTATATATTGGAGCAGATAATTGCCCCCATTGTCAAGATTTTGAAAACACACAAAAAGACCATAAAGAAAAATTTGATGGTTTAATAAATGATTTAAACAATTCTTATAACACAAAAATTTCAGATATCACAACACCAGACCCAGATTCAAAGACTGCTTATGGAGAAAAATTAAATAATAAAGTTGATTTAAGAACATTCAAAACCGAGGACTATAATAATAAGTTTACTGAAAAATGATCAAAAAATATTTTGAATTGAGTGATTGATCAAGTTACAGAAATACTTAAACAAGAACTTATGAAAACAGTTTCAAGTGAAAAAATAGCAACAAAAATGGCAAAAGATAAAACAAAGGCATATTTCGACAATTCTGAAAATTTAGGTTTTCCAATGTTCTTATTGATTAGAAATGGTAAACTTGTTTCTTGAGAAGTTGGTTTTGGTACAGATGCACCTGGTGGATGAACAGAAACTCTATTAGATCAATGATTTTTACCAATTGAAGAAGCTATGAAAAATGACACTCAAGAAAGTGCAATAATAAAAAGAATTATGGATAGTTCAAAAACAGAAATTGAAGGAGATGGCGGATAAGAGACTACACCTCCAGTGGAAGATGAATTTAGCTATTCACTAACAAATACAGATTTAATTAAAAACTATATGCTAAATATTTAAAAAACTAGTTAATAACTAGTTTTTTTATTTATCTAATTTAAATAGAAAAAAAGCACTTTGGAAGTGCTTTTTTAATCAAGTCCTTAATAATGGTCCCCAGGGCCGGACTTGAACCGGCACGACCGATAAAAGTCGCTGGATTTTAAGTCCAGTGCGTCTACCTATTCCGCCACCTGGGGGTTAATAAAAAAATGGTGTCCCGTATAAGACTTGAACTTATGACCCACTGGTTAAAAGCCAGTTGCTCTACCGACTGAGCTAACGAGACGAAAATAAATGGCTGGGCTAGCAGGATTCGAACCGGCGCATGAGGGAGTCAAAGTCCCTTGCCTTACCGCTTGGCTATAGCCCAATAACTGGTGGGGAGTGACGGATTCGAACCGCCGAACCGTTAGGAGATGGTTTACAGCCACCCGCGTTTAGCCACTTCGCTAACTCCCCTTTAATAAAATTGTGGTGCTGACTAAAGGACTCGAACCTTCGACCTATTGATTACTAGTCAATTGCTCTACCAACTGAGCTAAGTCAGCAGTTATCCTTTTGTTTAAAAGTAAGAACCTTTTCAATTATACAAAAAAACCAAATATAAAGTCAATGTTTTTTATAAAAAATAATAAAAAAAGCACTTTTTACTTATCTTTATTTAGATGATTTATGTTGATTAATAACATAACACATAGCAATTTAATTTAAAAAAATATAGTAGAAACTATATTTTTTTAAATATGAAAAAATTAAAAGATCTAATTTTTATTTATTCAATAGAATTGTTTTCACCCTCCATAGTTAGATCCTCTTGATGTAACTTTAAAACTATATGGTACACCAGTTACTTTTGAAACAGTAGTTTCATTTGTTAAATTATATTTAGCTAAAATAGAATTAATTTCTTTAAGAGAACTAACTTCATTATTTGAAGATAGTACTGCTTTTTCATTAAATAGAACTAAATATAAATCTTTTTTAGTTGTATTAAAGTATCATTTAATATCTCCTGTGAAACCATTTTCTTCATTTCCAGATACAAGAATTATTCCAGAGTTATCTGTTATTTTTTGAACTGTGAAGTTTATTTGATTTAACATTAGACCGTATTTAAAAACTTCTCTTTGAGCAAAAAGCAATGCTTCATTTACTTCTCTAAAACTTCCAATACTTTTATCTTCTAATATATCAGTAATATCAAATAAATTAATATCTCATGTATATTTTGAAGTTCCAGTAAATCCTTCTTCTTTTATTCCAGTTATTCTGAACTCGTAAGGTTCACTGTCATCAACTTCTACTTTAAATCCTGATTTAGTTATTAGCTTATCCAATTCAACTCTAGCATTTTCTTTTGAAGAAAATTCTCCTAAATGCCCTCCCGGTAATTTAGTAGTTATATCAGTTAGTATTAAGCTATATTGATAAAGAGATGTTCCAGTATAACCTTTTGACTCATCTCCTGTTAAAATAAATAATCCATCATATTTCTCATCAACATCAACTATATAACCACTAGCTGCAATAATTAGGTTTAAAGATCTACGAGCAGCTGATTTAGATACAAAAGTTCCTAAATCTCCTCCTGGAAGTCTATCGTTAATAATTGTCGCTCTTGGATTAAGCTCTCTATTTTCATGAGGTATAACTTCTTGTGTGTTATTAATATTGCTAATTGCTGGCAATATTGGCGAAGCACCAATTGATGAAACTCCAATAATACTTAATAATAATTTCATTTAATTTCCTTTCATTCCATCCCCGACCACCCATTTAATATGGTTAATAAAATTAGTTAATTATTTTACTTTCATAAAGTTCATAAGTATAAATTGATTCGCCTATAAATCCAGCATTTCTATCACCAGATAATTTAAAACTCCCAGCTACTGAATCATCAACCAAAACTACGTATTTAGTTTTAGCAATCATTGAGTTCATTCTAGCTCTTGCTTGTTCTTTTGTTGTGAAAAAACCTAGGTATGCTCCTGGTAGTTTTTCAGTTATATTTGTATATTTTTCATCGACTTTGTAAGTGTATTCAGAACTATCTGAAAAACCTTCAGCCAATATTCCAGAAACTATAAACTTGCCTTCTTGGGTATCATCAACAGTAACTTTATATTCGCTTTCTTTAATGATTTGATCCATTTTAATTCTTGCTAATTCTTTTGTATCAAAAACACCTAAGTAAGCTCCTGGTAGTTTATCCAGTATGCTTTTGTTTGTCAAAGTATACTCATATAAAGATATTCCTGTGTAACCTTTTGACTCATCACCTCTTAAGATGAAAAGTCCTTCGTATTTAGATTCTAAATTAATTTCATAATTACTTTCTTTTATAAGAGTATTTATTCTTGTTTCTGCGTCTTCAAAAGATGCAAATTTACCTAAGTCGCCTCCAGGCAATTTTAAATTTATATCTATCAATTCTTCATCATTTATTATGTTATTTTGATTATTGTTTATTAGGTTAATATTATTTATATTTGCCATGACAGGAGTTGAAACTCCCATACTGGCTACTAAACTTAATATTCCAAACATATGTTTGACCTTTCTTTTCCGACCATCCAGCCTCAAAGTTTTCTATTCACTTAAATATTAGTTCTAAATTAAGTAAAAACATTTTTATTTTAATACACTTTTTTTATTATTTAAGTTCTCAAGTATATACAGATTTACCAAAGAAACCAGCCTTTTCATTTCCTGTTATTACAAATTTGCCCTCAACTGAATCATCAACATCCACAATATATTTAGTTTTGCGAATTATTGAATCCATTCTTGATCTAGCTTTTATTTTGTCATCAAATTTTCCTAAGTAAGCTCCTGGTAATAATTCGGTTATATCTTTTGGCTCTGGCAACTCAGGACAAACCGGGCACACGGTTTTGTTATTGATTGTATAAATTGTCATTGAAGTCGAAACTAAGAATAGTCCTCCAAAAAGAATCAATAATATTAATAAAATTAAGTTAATTTTATTTTTTCTCTCTTCGTGATCAACGTAAAGTTTTTTGTTTTCATTACTAAAATTCATATATTTTTTACACTCAATGTTATTTTTGTATTTTTCTTTTAAATTTGAAACAAACACAGTCAAGTCCGTATTATGTTCCATTATTAAATCTTTTGAAATATCAGGTTCTTTTAAATTTATTTCTATTGCAGAAGCCCTGTTTATAACATTTTTGTAATTACTTAAAAGAGATAAATCCATTTTATGAAAAAAACCAAAATATCTCTCTTCATGTTTAATTCAAAAAAGAGGCTTTACCTTAATATTTGTTTTTTTATTAACAAACTTAACTTCCAATAAACTAACCTCTTTTATTTTTTTTTGTTTAAAAGTATTTGTTAATACATATCTAAAATTTATTCTGCAAAAGATGCATAATTTCTTATATGTAGGAAAAATTGAATATCTCATATATTAAACCTCATTCACTAAAGTTTGAAGTATTTATAAATACTTCTCACATTTAATATATAAGAAATTTAATTGCTTAAATGTTATATAAAATCTATAACATTTAATTAAAAAGTATATCTATTATTTCGTTTTTTAATTCATCGAATTGTTTTTGATTTAAAACTTTCTGTTCTAATAAATCATTGATCGAAAGAATTTTTTTATCTAAGTAATTTTTTGTTTTAACAACTTCATCTTTATTATTAACTTTCCTCTTTCTCATTTTGTTTTTGAAATCTATTATATTAATTTTGAAATTTTCAATTATATTTTTGTTAAGAGTTTTTGAATATTTATTTTCAAAATTATTAACAGCTTTCAGAAAAGGATTAATTAATTTTTTTTCCAAAAATATAGATAACTCTTCAGTATCAATTAAGTTAGCAACCAAAGAACTCTTAATAATGATGTGGTTTGCAGAAACAACTAGATTTTCATTATCTTTAATATATTTTATTTTAAAAGGATAATTGGTTTTAATTAAAATATCTCCTTTTTGAGTTATAAACTTTTTATTAATTTGTATACAAAATTTTTTACTTTCATAATTCCATTGCTGTTTTATAAAATAAGTATTGCTTTTACAATTTGGACAGTTGTTTTCAAAGTGTTCATGTCTAGAAATTATTATTCCCCTATTTATAGTGAAAATACTCTTTAACTTTTTCATCTACTTCGCTCATCTCTTAATTTTAAAAATTATTTTATTACATAATAAAATTATCAAATTAAGTACCTTAAAAATCTATTAATTAAATATATAACTTTCCATTTATATGTTATATATTAAAAAAATTGTTGGTAGTGTCACTCATATATTTTAAATCAAAAAAAGACAATAAAAAAAGCACTCTGGGCGGAGTACTTATTTGTAAATCTAGAACAGTCAATATTATATATATTATAAATCTAAATATTATGTTCATTTGATAGGGCTAAACAAACATTATGGGCTAATGATTTTTTAAAACTATTCCAGACAAAAATATTATATTTTAAAACCCCATTAATTTCAATATTTATTAGCCTTATTTTTTAAAATTTCTTCTAAACATCAGCGTTTGTTAGTAATTTAAGTATTAATTCTTCATCATGAGCTTTATCACTTATGATTATTAATTCGTTAGCTTTTTGTTTATATGTTTCAATATCATCTCTGTTTGTATATAAAGTCATAATTACTTCATCTTTTTTAACAAACTCATTTGTAGTTTTGTTTAAATAAATTCCAGCAGAAAAATCAATGCTTTCTTCTTTTGTGGCTCTTCCAGCTCCTAAATGCATTGAAAGATAACCAAGTTGATCTGCTGATGCAAACGAAACATATCCTTCTTGTTGTGCTTTTATCTCAATAACATGTTTTGTTGAGAAGTTTTTATCATAGTCAAGAATAACATTAAAATCCCCTCCCTGAGCTTCTACAAAGTCTTTTAGAAGGTGTGCAGCACTTTTATCGTTTAACACTTTTAATAGCTCTTCTTTAGCTGTTTTTAAGTCATTAAATACATTATTTTGTACTAAAGTTAATCCAGCTGCAGTTATACACAATTCTATTAAGTCATCAGGGCCATTACCATTTAAAGTATCTCAAGCTTCTTTAACTTCAATTGCATTACCAATAGCTCTTCCTAAAGGTTTATCCATGTTTGTGATCATTACACTTACGTTTCTTTTGTGTTCTTTTCCAATAGTTATCATTGCTTTAGAAAGTGCAATTGCACTTTCTAAATCCTTCATAAATGCTCCACTTCCCATTTTTACATCTAAAATTATGCTATCTGCAGGGACAACCAATTTTTTAGACATAATACTTGAAGCTATTAAAGGAATTGAATCAACTGTTCCTGTAACATCTCTTAAAGCGTACAATTTTTTATCTGCAGGAACAACCTCTTCAGATTGACCCATAATCGAAATACCAACTGTATTTAATATTTCTTTGAATCTTTCTTCTGAAATTTCTCCACTTCAACCAGGACAACTTTCAAGTTTATCAATTGTTCCTCCAGTTTGTCCTAAACCTCTTCCTGAAAGTTTTGCAACTTTCACCCCAAATTTAGCAACTAAAGGTGAGAAGATTAAACTTGTTTTATCTCCAACTCCTCCAGTTGAGTGTTTATCTGCTTTTATACCTTCAACATCATCTAAGTTGTAAGTAATTCCTGAATCTATCATAGCTTGAGTAAATGAAGCTATTTCAGTTGGTGTCATTCCGTTGAATCAAACAGCCATATTAAAAGCTGACATTTGATAATCTTTTAATGTATTGTTAACAAAAGAATTAACAACTCAATAAATTTCTTGAGCAGTTAATTCTTGTTTGTTTTTCTTTTTCTCTATAATGTTTGCAAAGTTCATTTTCTTGCCTCCAAATGATAAAACTAGTAGTAAGTAACTCTATTTTTTTTATCAACTCTTTTTGGTTTAATACCTAATTTTTTTGGATCTCAATCCATATATTTATTGATATTTTTTTCTACTTCTTTTTGAACATTCTTAGTTAACATTTCTGTTTTAAGAGATATGAATTTTTCAGGCATCATTGGTTTTCCAAAAACAACTTTAATATTGAATTTACCTGATTTTCTTTTTTCAAATAATTTATAAGAATCAATGATTGAAACTGGCACAATTGGTGCATAAGCCATTTGAGCTACTTTCATACTTGCTGCTTGGAATTCATTTGGTTGTTGTTTTGCACTTCTTGTTCCTTCAGGGAAAATAACTAAACTTCTCTTATATTCAGAAATTAATTCTTTTGCCTCTTTCATAGCGTTAAGTCCACTTCTAGGACTTGTTCTATCCAAAGGAATGTTATCTGTTAAATTCATAAAGTGTTTAAAGATTTTAGCTTTTCATAACTCTTGTTTAGCAATGAAAGCAATTGGTTGTTGTAGTGAAAAGTCATTAATCGCTAACATAATGATTGGATCTAAATTTGATTGGTGATTTGGAGCTAAAACTATTCCTCTATCTAATCAATTTTCAATACCAATTACATCAATGTGTACATTAGCTATTTTTAATACTTTTCTACTTTTTTTCTTAACTCAATTGTATCTTCACTCTTCAGAATATAAGTTAGGATCTTGTTTTATTTTTCTAGTTACTTTTTTTGCTTTAACAGTAACTCTTCAAATACCTCAAGCATTTACAAATAGTCTTCATTTGCTTACATGAGCCATCTCTTTCTTGTCTTTTTTATTTGTAGCTGCAGAAGCTTCTTGTGTTAATTCATACTGTTCCATATTTAATACCTTTCATAATAACAAATTGTAAAATCTTTAAAATCACTTTTTTCAACAATTTTGAATGCTGATTCATCTATTGTTGGAGCATAAGTGTCTCCCTCATAGTTTTCTTTTATTATGCTGATAACTAACTTATCGGCATACTTTAAAGCTGTTTGATATATTTGAGAACCTCCAATAACAACAAGTTCTTCATCTATGTTTTTATACTTTTCTAAAATCATCTCTAGGTTGTTAGACAATTCAAGATTATTATAACTCTTTTCTAATTTTCTTGAAGTAATTAATATATTTTTTCTATTAGGTAACGGTTTTACAGAAAGTGATTCAAAAGTATTTCTTCCCATTAAAACGGTTTTGCCTCTAGTGTAGTTTATAAAATGTTGCATTTCTTCTTTAATTTTTCAAGGTAAGTTATTGTCTTTCCCAATAACCCCGCTCTTTGTTTGAGCTCAAATTAATGAAATCATTAAACAGCAACTGCTCCTTTAATTGCAGGATGACTTTCATATCCTTCTAAAGAAATGTCTTCAAATTTAATATCAAAAATAGATTTATTTCCAACATTGATTTTTAAAGATGGCAACTTTTTAGGTTCTCTTGTAAGTTGTAACTCTAATTGTTCAATGTGATTTGAATAAATGTGTGCATCTCCTATTGTATGAATAAAATAGCGAGCTTTTAAGTTACATTCTTTTGCAACTAATTCTAAAAGTAAAGAATAACTTGCAATATTAAATGGAACACCTAAAAAGATATCTCCACTTCTTTGGTAAAGTTGTAAATCTATAAAGCCGTCTTTTGATACATAAAATTGAAATAATGAGTGACAAGGTGGTAAAGCCATTTGATTTACTTCTGCTGGATTTCAAGCAGAAATGATATGTCTTCTTGAATATGGATTTGATTTGATATCATTGATTAAGTTTTTAAACTGATCTACTCCATTAAAGTCTCTTCACTGTTTTCCATAAACTGGCCCTAATTCACCATATTTATCAGCGAAATCTTGATCTGTTTTAATTTTTTCAACAAATTCTTCTAATGTTTCATTTTTATAATCATTTGATTTTTTAAAGATTTCATAAGGTCATTCATTTCAAATATTTACTTTATTATCCACAAGATACTTAATGTTTGTATCTCCACTAATAAATCAAAGTATTTCATGAACTATTCCTTTGAAAAAGACTTTTTTAGTTGTAACAAGAGGAAACCCTTCTCTCAAGTCGTATCTTGATTGAGTTCCAAATTTAGAAACAGTTCCTGTATTGGTTCTGTCTTCTCTTTTTTCTCCATTTGCTAAAACATCTTTTACCAAATCTAAATATTGCTTCATATTATCACCATAAAAGATTATATACTAGTTGAAAAAAATAAAAACCCACAAAATTTGTGGGTTTTTATTTTTAAATTACTTTGATAACTATTTTTTTAATTAAAATCTCGACAGTACCGGCTTCCATTTTCTCAGTTACTTCTTTAGCATATTTTTCTCACGGTTTCCCTTTATTAGCCTCAATGATATCAGAGTGAATTAAATCCATTTTAAATACGTATTCATTTGTCTCGTATGTACCAGGTTGATCCTCCAAGCTTATTTGTTTTAAAGAATCAAAATTTTCATTATGAACCGTTGTTGAATATAAATCAGATAAAGCCATTAATATATTGCTCATATTATTTTCTGAAGATAATACTTTTTTAATTTTCGAATCATTATTGTTGTAATTATTTTCTAATATCAGATTAACAATTCCCCTATACAAAGGAACCGTTCAAGTTTTATCTCCAATAGAACGTGTAACTTCTATTTTTTCTATTGTTTTATCAACAAAGACTTCATTCAATTTATATAAATCATCTTTTGGTGGTTTTTCTCCTCCACCATTATCATTGGGTTCACCACAAGCAACCACACTTGCAGATGATGTAGCAGTCAATGAAACAGCAGACAATAAAGTTAATAATTTTTTCATATTTTTTCTCCTTATAGTTTCACAATCATTTCATAGTTTAAATTTGATAAATTATTTTTGTGTAATTATCAATGATTTAATAAGAACAGTTATGTAACCTTCTTCCATTCTCTCCACAATTTGTTTTGATTCATCAGAATTATTGTTAGCCTCTAATAAATCAGCATGAATAATATCAATTTTGAATTCAAAATTCTCTTTTATATTTTCACCATCTTCAAGACCTTCACTTAATTTGCTTAAATTATTAAAGTTCTCATTTTTTTTATTTTCAGAATAAAGTGTTGATAATTCTTGTAAAGAGTTGGACATATATTGCATACCTATAACTTTTGAGATTTTAGAATCTCTATTGTTATAATTATTATCTAATATTTCAATTATTGATAATCTGTATATTGAATGAATTCATCCATCACTACTGGAGTTAGGGTAGTAAGAAACTTTTATTTCTTCTATTGTGTTATCAACAAAAACTTCATTAAGTTTGTGTAAATCATCTTTTGGTGGTTTTTCTCCTCCACCATTATCATTAGGTTCACCACAAGCAACTACACTTGCAGATGCTGTTGCTGTTAATGAAACAGCAGACAATAAATTTAATATTTTTTTCATATCTTTCTCTCCTTATATTTTCACTATCATTTCATAGTTTAAATTTGATAGATTATTTTTGTTTTCTAAATTTTGTAAAATGTTTTGATTTTTGGTTTTTTGATTTAATTTTTTTACTAATTGATCATATTTAATATTTTTTTGTTTATTAATAGCTTCAATCGACTTGCTACTTGCGAATTTCACATTAATAGGGTCAATATCAGAAATAATATTAGTTTGTCAATAATAATAGTTATCTGCAAACACACCCAAATTCAAGCTGTTTGTTAATTTATTATTAATTTCATTTATATTTGCTTTTAGCGAATCAAGTTTTTGATTCTCTTTCTCAACTTTAATTAAATTTTTTTGCATTTTATTTCTAAGTTTCTCTTGTTCATTATTGTTGGTTTTAAATTTTTTAGTAAGTTCTTTTTGTGTATTTAATAGTTGAGAATAAGAGTCATTTATTGTCTTGTCATTTAAAATTAATAAGGGTTCAATTCTTTCATAATTTTTTTTCAATTCAGCATTAAAACTATTCGCTAACTTTTTAGCTTGAAAACCAACACCAATAAACCCAAAAATTGCTACCAGCGCTTCGCCCACAACAGGTATTTCACTTACCCCTTTATCTACAAGCATTTGTATTCCTGCTGTAAGAAGTTCAGATTCTTTTTCACCCAAACCAGCATCTTCTAAAAGATTTGTTATCCAGTCATTACTTAATGGATCAACAGCCAAAATTTGTTCTCTTAAATTATCTATACTGTCTTTCATTTCTTGAAAATGTTGGTACTCTTCTGAGTCTTTACTTAAAAAGACATCAACATATGTTTGAATACCTCTTGCTGCATAATTCATATTATTTTTAAAATTAATACTAAAAGCTGTTCCGTAAAACGGAATAAAAGCAAGTCCCCAATTATTAGCATGTCATTCTGCAGAATTGTAATAGACATCTATGTTAGATCTTCCATTACTATAAATTTCTTTTACATTTCCGGCCAATTGTAGTGTGTAATCTAATAGTTTAAATATACTATTTATTATTTCATTTTCTTTAGCTAAGCCTTTTAATTTTTCATCAATTTCTGCATTTTCAATATTAATATCATTAATGCTTTTTTGACTGATTTGTAATTGATAATTTAAAGTTGTTATTTTTCTATCATAAATGTCAAAGAATTTAATCGCTTCTTCTCTTTTTAATTGTTCATATTCAATAAATAGGTTCTTGATTTCAAGATCTTCAGTTTTAGAAATAAAGTTAATACTTATTTCCTGACTTTTATTCATTAAATCTAAGTAGAAGTTAGAGTCATTAATTGTTTCAACACGTTGTAATTGCTCTTTGTAAATGTTTAAAACTTGTGTTATTTTTGTACTAGTATCATAGAAAAAAGTACTAGAGTAAATTTCATCTAACATTATTGTAGATTGCAGTAATAAATTTTCTATGAATGTTATGTCTTGGTAACTTTGTGGATTTGATATTACTTTATCTAAAAGCTTAGATGTTTCAATCATTTCATATGGAGTTTCAAATTTATCAATTGGATCAAATCTAGATGAGTTGCTTATCCCAACAATTGCACTAGAAGTTGCTGTTATTCCAAGAGTTAAACTTGACAATGATAATATTAATTTACGCATTATTTAAAATCCTCCTTGTGTTTTTCAATAAAACTATTTAGATTTTCTAATTTTATATTTTCATTTTTAATATTTTCAATTGCTAAGTTTTTATAATCTTGTCCTTCTAGTTTATTGATTATGTTTTCATATGTAAATCTTCTCTGAACAACCATTTTGAAATAAACTTCAACTTGTGAATTAAAATATTTAAGCGGGTTTAAGTTAATAGTTCTTTTTGTTTGTCCCAGATTTATTATTTTTAAATAATCTGAATAATCTGAAAAGAAATTATTTCAAGAATTTAAATTTTCATTATAGTAATCATATTTACTATTTTCTAAAATTGATTCAGTTTCTTTAAAAATTTGTTCTTGTATTAAAAGTTCATCTTGAGCCTCTTCAATTTCAGAATTAACACTTTCTTCATCAACCATTAATTCTTCTGGTATTTCAGAATAGTTATCTCTAATATTTATAATTAAATCAATTGCCTTTTGAGAGTCTTTTGCAACAGATATTGTTTTATATCAATCTTGAACTTTATCAATAGTTGCAAAGGCAAGATTCCTAATTTGTCCAAAAACTTCACTTGACGGAGATAAGATATCAAGTATTTGACTTGATAAAGCATCAGCCATTTCAATAGCGGTTTGAATATCTTCGTCAAATTTAGTTTCAACTTGTACTCCATTTTTCTCGAAAGATTCTTTTACTTCTAAAGATAATCTTGGTATTTGATTATTTACAAATTCAAAAAAATTACTCGCTCCTTTATGAAGTGAAGAAAACAAAATATCATCTATTCTATATACATCCATTAACACATCAGAAACAACACCAATAGTTTTTTCTAATTTTATTTCTTCTGGATCTTCAGGATTTATTTTATCTTCTAATCTCTTTTCTACCTCTTCATCTGACAATACATAAAGTTCATTTGGATCTATTTCTATAGGGTTAACTTCAGGATCTGATGGTTCTGAATTTTGACCTATTAAAATTCAATCATTTATTAACTCATCTGGTTTTTGTTCTCTGTTTTCAATTCTGCTTTGAACCAATTCCTTATATGAGGGATTTTTTGGTAAGTATTTTTTAATTATTTGGTCAAAAATAATTTCCTTTTTATCAAACATATTTTTAAAGAAAGCCTCTGGTGAAGCTAAAGTTGTATCAAAAAGATAAATAAACTGATTTTGTAGTTCTGTAGCCCTATCTATCATGTTGTCATAAATAGCAACTAATTCTTTTTGTCATTTTTGTGTATTTTCTCAAACACTTAATTTTGTCTTATATAAATCTATTTGATTTTTTAAAGATGCAATTGCAGCAGAAGCCTTTACATTTTTAATTTTATGCTCTTGATATATTTCTAAATCTTCAATCATCAGTTTAGAGCTAGTTTGATTATAGGCATAGAAAATTTTTGATAAAACTTCTTTTTCTTCAGAAGCTTGTTTATCATATAATTCTATAAGATCATTTAAATCTTCGCTATTTGATCATCCTTGAAGAGCTTTTTCAATAGAATTTCTTTGCTCTTCTAACTTATTTTCTTCATAATCTCCTTCAGCGATATTAGATAGTTTATTGTAAAGCATATAGACAGTATTCATATATTCATTTAAATAATCTTCATCTAAAATTTTATAAATCATCTCATCAACTTGACTATACAAATAATAGCCGTCAAAAAAAACTAAATTTTCTTTTTCTATGGCTTTTATCATTTCATTTTGATGATTTAAAACATCAAAATTGATATCACTTTTTGTTTTAATATTATTAATAATTGATACAGTTGGAGCAACAGCTATCGAAACTCCCGCCAACATCGCTAATAATATTTTCATTTTTCGTTTTCCTTTTTTCGACATTACCATGTCTATAAATATCTTAACAAATGAAAAATATACACTTAAAATGTATTTAAACACTATTATATTTTTATGTTTATAAAATAAAAAACCAACTTAAGAGTTTTAAATTCTAGTTGGTTTTTATTAAATATTTAAAGCTACTGCTACAGAGTAGTTTTTTTCATGACTGATAGATATTTCAATGTTTTTTAAGTTTTCATTTTCAATAACTGGTTTTTTGTTACTATAAACTATATTGATTGTGTTTGCTACAATATTTTCTTCTAAACACTTAATAATTGCTTCTTTTGCAGCTCATCTTCCAGATGCAAATTCAATTTTTGCTTCCATACTTTGTAAATTATTTAAAAGTTCAATTTCTTGTTTATGTAAAAACTTAACAAGAAATTTTTCATCTAAATTAATTCTTTGGTTTTCAACTATATCAATTCCTATTTTTGCCATAATTAATTGAAGTATCCTTTCGCAAAATCAAAGTAATATTGAATTCAATAAGTATTTTTGTAATGTTCTTTTCATCATTCTGGTTGAACCACTATTTTTGAAACATCGTTTTTATTAGTTCCAACCTTTGTTGATGGAGTTAAAGTTATCCCCTCAAACTCTCCAAGTTTTAATTCTCCAGAAGGCACTATTTCCATACCATCGATTAAATAAGTAGAAGTATAAATAGCAGACAAGAAAGGCATTGTATCTAAGTTAGTTCTTGAAGTTGCATTTACATAATTTATGCTTTTTAAGAAATTATAAGTTAACTTTGGATCACGCAATACTTTGGAAATGTATCTTTGATTTTTTTTACCGGCCGCAAGTCATTGTTTATCAATGTTGTCTGCTACTTTAACAAATGGGTTTTCTTTTTTATTTTCTTTAGTTCAGTTATAGAAATTAACCATTTCTTTTTGATTTAATCAAGTATTCCCCTCTTTATGTAATTCACTTTCTGTTCCTAAATTATTTAAAAAATATTCATCTAAAGAGTTAATCAACTCAACACTAGTTACGTTTGTTTTTGTTTGAACATTATTGTTTATAAATATTGAACTTCCCATTAACATCATTTCTGAAAATAATCTAAACAATGATTTTGAATCACGAGGCATAACATCAATACATGCCGAAATTGGTGAACTAAATGGATTTGTTGTTGAATACCCTTCTGCAAGAACATCTTCATACACAACAAAGAAATCTTTTAAATCAGCCATTCCTTTATTTGCTAACATTTGACTTGTCATAACCATTACAGGATCAATTACATATTTTGTTAAACAAGAGTTAGTATATGTAAAACCAAAAACAGGCACCGATGGCAATGGTGCAGTTATTTTTTTTGAAAGTGAATATTTACTATAGGCTGTTCCACCTAAAATTTTATCTTTAACTTGTTCTTCTGTAAGACCAGAATAGTCCATCAAACCTATTCTTTGGTTTTCTGTTTGAAATAATGGAAAACTTGCTAAAAAACTAACAGACATAGATAAAGTCATACCTAAAGCAAGACCATTAAAAGCTCCAATTAAAGTATCAACTTTTCTTATTACTTTCATTTTTCTCATTTTTCTTTTAAATGTTTTATAAAGAAGTAAACCAATTAAGTTAACTAAAATGAATATCAAAATACTAAATAAAAAATACAACCCAAGCGCTGAAAGAGTTTTTAAAACTTCATATCCAGTTCCTGATCCATCCATAGGTAAACTTGAACCATTTGGTAATAATCCAGTTATTAGATTACCAATAGACTCACCAAAGTAAGAAAATGCATCATCCATTCCAATAGAGACTCACAACTTCATAAATAAAGGATTCATAGAGTTTGCCAATAAAGCTGGAACAAACATTAAAAGTATTACAACGATTATTTGTAAAATAAGTAAATAGAAAGTTATTAAAAACCCTCTAGTCATACCCCAAATTGTACAACCAATAATGATAGCAAAAGCCATTATATCAAATAGTCATCAAGGCCCTATATTAATCATTGAACTTTCACTCCATTCATACTACCAATTATTATACCAATATTATTATTTGAAACCTAAACCATATTTTACTTTATAATTTAATTTGAAGGACCTGATATAGATGAATAGTTTAAGTATTAAAAAAGTTGATGAAAAAGTTATTGAAAAAATTGTTAATGATAACAAACAATTTTTGTCATCATCAAACAATGATAAGGTAAAGTATTTTTTCAAACTACCAAATAAACTAGTTATAAATATTTACAATACAAACACTATTCTTTTACAAGGTGAACATATATCTGAATTCATAAATAAATATGATTTAAAAATAATAGAAAAACAAAGTAAAGAAATTAAATTAAATAAAAACTTACAACTACCAAATATTGGTTGTGATGAAGTTGGGGTTGGAGACTTTTTCGGACCTTTAATAACTTGTTGTGCATATGTTGAAAAAGAATTTGAAGAAAAATGACCAGAATTGCTAAGTAAGATAACTGACTCAAAAAAAATAAATGATCGAGACATTTTAACTTTATTTGAACAAATAAAAGATAAAGTTATTTGAGAAGTTTATATACTAGAAAATTCAAAATACAATAGAGCCTATGATTTGTACAAAAATACACATAAATTAAAAGCAATTTGTCACAACCAAGGTTTAAAAAGAATATTTAGAAATAATGAAAACCTAAAAAATAGCACAGTAATAATGGATCAATTTGTAAATGAAAAAAGTTATTACAATTATTTAACAGATCAAGAAATAGTTATAAAAGACATATATTTTGAAACAAAAGCTGAGTCTAAATATATATCAGTGGCATGCGCAAGCATTATTGCAAGATATCACTTTTTAAAAGAAATAGAAAGACTAGAAAAAGAATATGGTGTAAAACTTCCATTAGGTGCAAACAATCATGTAAAAGAAGTTGTCAATAAATATAAAAAGGAAATGCCTGAAAATGTTATAAAGTTTACTAAAATGCATTTCAACAGCAAAATATAAAAAACCCACGAAAGTGGGTTTTTTATAGCCTCAACGATGGACGCATTGAGAACTTGAAGTATTAACTTAATAATACTTGAAATACAGAGTGCTAGTAAACTAACACATATTTATTATAATCTAAAATTAAAAAAAAAAAAAAAAAAAAAAAAGTTAATTCAATTAATTAGTTAAAATTAATTTCACTTCTTTTTTAAAAACTAGCTCTACACCTGCTTCTTTGAGCATTTTTTTAGCTATTTTATTCTCAACTGTATCTTTATATTTATCAGAAGAATAAGTAATTTTTTTAATTCCTGATTGAATAATGCTTTTTGTACATTCATTGCAAGGAAATAAATTAGTATAAATTTCACACCCTCTAACAGATTCTTTTGAAGACAATATCGCATTTAATTCTGCATGTACTATATAAGGATATTTAGTGTTTTCAAAGTCTCCTTCTCTGTCTCAAGGATAATTGTTATCATCTAAACCTCTAGGAAGACCATTGTAACCTGTTGAAACAACTTGTTTCAAGTCATTTACAACTACACAACCAACTTGAGTTGAAGGATCCTTACTTCTCATAGCATTTAATTGAACCATAGCTAAAAAGTAAGTATCTCAGTCAATATAATCACTTCTTTTTTTCATATCTTATCTCCAAGTTGTTATTGTTCCATCTGGATTCATGAACCAATCTCATCCATTTTTATCAATTATTTTATTTGCATAATCTACTGACATTCAATTTTGTTTAACATATAACATTAATACATTTCCAGTATATAAATCATGAGCTGGAGCATAGTAATTTATTAAAGAAAATGTTAATGGAAGTAAAAATGCAGCTGCCAATATTATAATTGGAAGAATAATTAGTTTATCCATATTTTCTTTTGTATAAATTGTAAGTAAATAAATACTTGATGAAATAGCTGCACTAGCTATTATTAATATGTATTGAGATGATTGGTTTAAAAATAAAGGATAAATAACTAAACAAAGAATTGGGAAAACTAATCTATTTTTTGAAAATAGTTGAATTGGTTCTCTTTTTTTATCTCAAGTAGTTACACCCAAAACCCCTACTACACTTGCCATAAACCCAAGACCACCAGAAAAAATAGCTGTTTGACTAGGTATCATTGCACTTACAAAGAAACCTGCAAGTGGGTAAGTAATAAAAATTGAAAGAGCAAATCTAAAAGAACCTACAAGCCCTTCTGTATATCTTGCCAATTTTATTGTAGCTCCTGTAATAAAGATTATTTGAATTATTGCCATTAAAAATCCAGCACCATTTGAAGTAAATCCATAGGTGAATATTCTTCAAAATTGACCACCATTTATTGTAAGGTTTCTGTTTGTCCCTCCAAAGAATAGATCAATAATAGGACTTGCACCTCCACCAAATCATAAGAAACTTAAAACCATAGTTATAATTGGCATTATAAAGAATATTGCCATTAAAACTAATGAAGTTGGAGTATTTCTATTCATTCTCTGAATAGCTTTTTTAAATTTTAGATTATTAGATTTAGAAGGATCTTGTAAGATTTCAATCATTTCTTCATCAGAAATGTTGTCTTCAGCATCTTCTTTTTCAGTTTCTTTAAGGGAATCAATTTTAGAGAAGTAAGGCTTTAATTTTGTTTTGATATTGTCTATAGTTGAAACAGTTAAAGTTGTTCCTTCTAATTGAATATCAATATCACTATCACTAATTGCGATGTTTAAAATATCTATTTTTTCTCTTTTTTGTTCTTTTAAAGTTTCTTTTATTTCGTTTAAGTTTTTATCAGTTGTAACGGGTGATCCCACTGTTACTCTAATTATTTTAAATTTAGCTTTAGGGTTTACTAAGTAAGAAGCATAATCATTACTAAAATTTTCTAAAGCTTTATATTTTTCAACTTTAACAAAATAATGAACTAAACTTAATTTTAATTCATTAAAGTTTGCCATTTTTTATTCACCTATTCTTTAATCAAATTGATTTTATCATTAAATTCTTTGGGTAACTCACTTATTAACTCAATTTTTTCATTTGTAATCGGATGATTGAAAGCAAGTTTGTAAGCATGTAAGTATTGTCCAAATTCTTCTTTCATATCTTCTTTAAATGCATAAAGCGGATCTCCAACAACAGGATGTTTAATATATGCCATATGAACTCTAATTTGATGAGTTCTTCCAGTTTCAATCACACAACTTATTTTTGTATGATTTTCATAACGTTCCAATACTGTAAAATTAGTTATTGCATGTTTTGAATTAATATCTGTTGTTGTCATTTTTTTTCTATCACCTTTGTGACGACCAATTGGAGCATTAATTTTTCCAGCATTTGGTTCAACCACACCATGAACTAAAGCAATATATTCTTTGTGAATTTCATTGTTTGCTAACATTTCTGTTAATCTTTTGTGGGCTTTGTCATTTTTAGCCACAATCATTAATCCTGTTGTCATTTTATCAAGTCTGTGAACTATTCCAGGACGTAAAACCCCTCCAATTGAAGATAAGTCTTTAACTTTAAATAAAAGTCCATTCACAAGTGTTCCACTAGGATTTCCTGCAGCTGGGTGAACTACAAGACCATTTGGTTTATTAACAACCAATAAGTCTTTATCTTGATATACTATTTCAAAATCAATATCTTCTGCTTTTGCTTCTAATTCAGTTGGTTCTTTTAAATTCATTTGTATTAAATCGCCAGTTAAAAGATTATATTTAACACTAACTGGTTGGTCATTTACTAGAACATCATTAGATTCTATTAACTTTTGAACATAACTTCTAGAAAAATCATATTCTTCTTTTAAGTATTCAGTTAAATATTTGTCTAATCTTCCAGAATCTTGTTCTAATTTAATTTCTAATTGTTCCATAATTACCTCTTATTTTTATATTTTTTTCATTTCTTTGTGATTTTTTCATTTTTAGATAAATAATCTCTATAAGTTAATTTATTTTCATCTTTAAATTTGAATTTTTCATAGTAAGTTTCAAATAAAATTTGTTTTCTAGTTTTTATATCAACATAGAATTCATATTTTTCTTTATCTTTTTTTCTCATATTAGCTTCTAATATTTCAAAAACAGCATATGCAATTAAAATTACAATAATGAATCCAACTGCAATTGAAACTCAAGCATCAGCTAAGTTAAATATATATCCATCTGATCCTAAAAAACTAAAATCAAAGACAATAAAGTCAACAACTCCACCTTTTATTCCATCACTTGTTAGTGGAGCTCAAGCTCTTCCAAGTAAATTAGCAACACTTCCAGCTACCATTAAACTTATTGGAATAAGTCAATATTTATTTCTTATAAATATAAATATTGCAATTAAAAGTAAAGTTACCAATGCAGCTATTGTAATTGCCAAGCCTAATTTTCCAGCATTCATCCCATAAGCTGCTCCTGGATTTATTGTGTATTTAAATTTTATTAAACCAGGAATAAAAGTTGTTCCAACCCCATCTAAAACCATTGAGTTTGCAACAATACTTTTACTTATTCAGTCCAGAGACACTAAAAGTATTATGAGTGGTAAACATCACAATACTTTATATTTCCAAATATAATTATAACTTTTTAAATTTGACTTAACATTAAAGAAAAAGTCTCTCATTTTTTTCACACCTTAATTAATTACATCAAAACATCTTTGACAGATATCGTCATTCAATTCATCAAAAATTGCTCAACATCTTTGACATTTTAACCCTTGTTTTAATTCTACACTAACATTAGCTACCTTAGAGTTAATTTCATTTTTTACTTCTAAAAAGTTTATTGAGTTAACAATTAAAATTTGATTTAAGTCTTTTATATCTTTGATGAATTCAAATTCTTTTTTAACTTCTAAATTAATAACGGCTTCAAAACCTTTTTTAATGATTTTTTCATTTCTAGCTTTTTCTAAAGCTTCATTTACATCATCGCGAAGATCTAATACTTTATTTCATTTAGCTATAAATTCTTCATCTTGTAAGAAGTTTTGTTCTCTTAAATCTAATAAGTGAATTGACTCTTCTTTTTCCATATTTTGAATATGTGAATAAGCTTCTTCAACTGTATGAATTAATACAGGTTTTAGCATATCAAGAAGAACTCAAAGTTGTTCATACATAACTGTTTGAACTTGTCTTCTTCTTTTTGAATCTTTTGCTTCAACATAAATAATGTCTTTAATAAAGTCTAAATAGAATGAAGATAAATCATTTGCTACATAGTTATTTATTAATTTATATGCACTGTTAAATGAATAACTTTCCATTGCTTTGCTGAATTTAGTTTTGGCAACAGTTAAGTTGTTTAAAGCAAACATGTCAACTTCTTCTAAAGTTGATTGATAATCTTTTTTAGGGTCGAAATCAACTAAGTTAGATAAAATGAATCTGATTGTATTTCTAAGTTTTCTATAAGATTCTGCAACTTGTTTTAATATTTCTTTTCCAATTCTTTGATCATCTGTAAAGTCAGTTGAAAATACTCAAAGTCTTAAAATATCTGCTCCTAGGTCATTTGCAATTTCTAAAGGATCAATTGTATTTCCAATTGATTTTGACATTTTTTTACCTTTTTCATCATTTGTCATACCATGAGTAATTAATTGTTTATAAGCAGGTTTTCCATCATAAATTACTGAGTTAATCATTGATGAGTTAAATCAACCTCTATATTGGTCATTTCCTTCTAAATAAACATCAAATGGTCTTTGTAGATTAAAGTTTTGTTCAATAGCTAAGTTTGAACTTCCAGAATCAAATCAAACATCTAAAATATCTGTTTCTTTTGTTCAACCAAGATTTTTAAATTGATCAGGTAAAAAGTCATCTGCTGGTAATTCAAATCAAGCATTTGTTCCTTTTTTTGCAATAACTTCAATTGCATAATCAACAATTTCTTTTGTGATTTGAGGTTGTTTTTCTTTATCGAAAAACGCAATAATAGGAACTCCTCAAAGTCTTTGACGAGAAATTGTTCAATCATTTCTATCTTTGATAATATTTCTTAATCTTTCTTTTGATCATTCAGGATTTGTTTGAACGTTATTTACAATAGCATTGTCAATTTCTTCTTTTACATCTGAAAGACCAACAAATCATTGGTGAGTTGCTCTATAAATAACTGGTTTTTTTGTTCTTCAGTCATGAGGATATGAGTGTTTTACAAATTTTAATTTTAATAATAACCCTTTTTCTTGTAAAATAGTTCCAATTATTTTATTGGCATCTTCATAAAAAATGCCTTCTAATCTTGAATCTTTTACAGTTACATCAAATTTACCTTGATCATCAATTGGAGCAAAAGCTTTAATGTTGTTTTTTGTAACTATTTCAAAGTCATCTTCTCCAAAACCTCCGGCAATATGAACTAAACCAGTACCAGCTTCAGCTGTTACATGGTGTCCAATAACTGTAAACCCTTTTTTATCTTCATATCAAGGATGTTGGTAATTTATATTTGTTAAATCATTTCCTTTAAATGTTTTAACAACCTTTACATTTTCTCATCCTATTTGTTCAGAAACTGATTCTAATAAGTCTTTTGCAATAACAAATTGTCTTTCATCATTTTCTGGTTTTACAAGAACATATTCTAAATCTTCTCCTAAAGCAATTAGTTGGTTTGAAGGAATTGTTCATGGAGTTGTTGTTCAAATAACAAAATAAGCATTTTCAAATTCTTTGTTTTCAATAATTTCACAAGCAACAAAAATTGTTGGTGATTTAACTTCGGCATACTCAATTTCAGCTTCTGCCAGAGCAGATTCACTTGAAGGAGATCAATAAATTGGTTTTAAATCTCTGTAAACTAGATTTTTTTCAACCATTTTTGCAAATAGTTTTAATTCACTTAATTCAAAATCATCTGTTAACGTAATGTATTTACAATCATAGTCAGTAAAAATACCAAGTCTTTTAAATTGTTCTGCTTGATTTGCAACTTGTTGTAAAGCATATTCTTTACATAGATTTCTAAATTCAACAGGACTCATTGCTTTTCTGTCAACTCCTGTTTTTGTAATTGCAGTCTCGATTGGCAATCCATGAGTGTCTCACCCCATTATGTATGGTGAATTATATCCAGATTGGTTTTTTCATCTAACAATAAAATCTTTTAATATTTTATTTAAAGCGTGACCAACATGAATGTTTCCATTTGCATATGGAGGACCATCATGTAAAACAAAACTTGGTTTGTTTTGATTTGCTTTTAATTTTTTCTTATAAATATCTTTTTGACTTCATTCATTTTGAATATTTGGTTCTTTTGTTTTTAAATCAGCTTTCATATCAAAGCTTGTTTGATTGATAAGCAATGTGTCTTTATAGTTTTTTTCCATTTTAATTAATTCCTTTCAAAATAAAAACGCTCCTAATAATAGGAGCGTTTTAACGCGGTACCATCCTAATTAAATAAACACAAAAAATAAATGTTTATTCATCTCAATTAGATTTTTAACGCTTTCCAAGCGAGGAGTTCTACTAGGTACGCACTTTTCTTCTCCTAATAAAATAAGTGATAACTTAAGTAATCTTTTGTTAATTTCCACCAACCATTAACTCTCTGTGAAAAAGATTTATTTAAGTCTTGTCTTATTATTTTTTTGGTTTATTTAGTTTATTTGCTTCTTCAATAAATTTAGATAAGCTTGATCCGTGATTAAATTTTGTTGGTTCTGTAGGTTTTTCATTTGAAATTATTTGATCTAAGGTAATACCAAAGTAACTTAAACCTACAATGTTTCTTGCAACATCAGGATTTGAAACTTTAGTATCCTTATAAATTTCTCTTAAAGCTATTTCTAAATTACTTTCATCAGAATTTTTTTCGAAACCAAAACCACCTGTTGAACTTGCAAACGGTGTTGTTGTTGCAATTCTTATAGGTTTATTTGATAAATCATAATATTTTGAATTTGGATTTCATTTATCGTCCAAAAGAGCTCTTATTGTTCCGTAAAAGAAAGCAGCCTTTTCAATATCCGGAGAAAGATTTGATCTTATTTTCTCTCCTTTTTCGTATGTAACTCCATCAACTGTAAATGTTTCTGGTGCTATTATTTGGTTTACAGGTCTACTTAAATTATAAGTAATAATTGAAATATCATTGAATCAACCATCCATTGATTCAATAAAAGGAACAACTGAAGGTTTATTCATTGCAGTTGCACTTTTAAGCAATCATGGTATTCTTGTTGAAATTGATAAATAAAAATCTTTACCTTGTAATCAGTTTTCTACCATTATTTCTTTTACAGCTTGAGAAAGAGTTTCTTGACTTTCTCTGTTGTAAAGAGTTCTACCAGAAAGAGCTATTTCTAAACCGTCAAGACCAAAAGTATCCAAAACTTCTTTAAGTTTATTTTTCAATTGATTCTTTTGATTTCACTTTCACATCATTCTATCAGCTGTGGCTCCACCCAAAGAGGTTATTATTTTTGGGTCTTTTCCAAAACCTTCTTTTGAAGAACCATTAGTTTCTCTTCTTTTTTTTCTATCAATCAAAAAGTGAGAATTAGTATCATCATTGTCTCCATCATATGGCCATCCAGGATTTTCAGGTTTTGGATGTGGATTATAAGTAAGATCATTTATATTTAAACTATCAATCTGATACTCTCCAGCTTTAGTATATAGAGAAGATATATTTATTATGTCATAAGGGTTTTTTTCATTGTAAGCAAATTGCTCCAAAAAAACACCTCTTCAACCAAGACCTTTATCATTATTATGTTCATCTTTTATTGTGTTACCTCAATTTCATCAAGTTCCTACTAAGTTTTTTTCTTGATTTTGAATTGGGTTTTGTGACTTAATAACAGCTTCATCTGTAGCTTTAAATGTAATATTTACACTACCTTTTAAAACTTTAGAATTTGGAGTTGCTTCTATTTTTGAAATAAAAGTCAATTTATCTCCAGGGTTTGATGTTGTACCTTCTTCAAAAAAACTAACAGTAGAATTATAATCAAATTTCATACTTGCAAGTAATTCAATACCTCTTTTGTCATTTAAATCAATATCATTAACTCGTGCAATAGCTCTAATTATTTCTTTTTGACTAACTTCTTCAAGTACACCAAGATCTCAGTTAAAGTTAAGAGAATTTATTGATTTAGATTTTACTGTACAAGAAACTACTGTTGTAGTTGAAGTTGAAACTAAAAATGAAGCAGCAGCTAATATTGTAAGTAGTTTTTTCATAAAAATTCTCCTTTTAAAATAATTATACATTAAAAAAAATAGCAATTTATCTTATAATTGCCTATTTTTTAAAACTATCAATAATTTCATCTATAAACTCTTTGGTTTGTTCATCTTTATTATTTAAAAAATGATCGTTTTTGTCTATAAATTCTTGTAAGTATTTTGTGAATTCCACTGGATTTCTTTCAATATTGATTAGAACATCTTCAATATCTTTTTTAAAATCATGTGCTAAAGCAACAGATTTAGAAATAATTATTTCAGCGTTTTTTCTAGCTATTTCATAGACATCTTTAATTCTTTCTAATCCATTTCTAGTGTATTCTTCTCTTTTTTTGTAATTATCTAATTCTTTTTGAAGAGAATCAATTTTTCTAAGCAATTCTAAATTATCCATTAAAATTTCCCCTCAAAGTTTCAGTTAAGAGAAATTTCTGCTGTTTTTTTAAACATTTCTCTGTATTTTTCGTTTTGACTAACTATTATGTTAAAAATTAAGTCAAAAATGATCATTTCTCCAGGAACAGAAGATATTGAAGGATATTTTATTTTGTCGTTACTAATAGTTTGAGTTTCTATCATATGTATTTTTGTAACATCAACTTCTTTTTCTAACTGTTCAATTGTAATTTCTCTATCCGCTGTTAAAACAAGCATCGGAATGTTTTTATTATAAGTTCATTTAATTGATTCTAGAATTTCTTTTGTTCAACCAGTTCTAGTGATAAAAATAGCAAAGTCATTTTCATCAAAAAATATTGTTCTTTGAACGTAGTTGTGAATATTTGATACATTTTGAGCCATTATATTAATTCTTGATAAGTTCAGAACAAAAGAACTTGCACTTATTTGTTGTTGTTCTAAACCAAATATTATTACTCTTTTTGATGAGTAAATTTTCTTAGAAATTTCTTCAATTTCTTTAACATCAATGCTATTTAAAGTTTCATTTATTGTATAAATTCCAGCTCCCCTAACATTATGAATAATTTCTTCAATTGTATTATCTTCTCCAAGTTTGTAATAACCACTTTGCATTCTTGATTTTTCATAAACAAACATTTGTGTTGATTTGAAAGATTTAAAACCAAGTTTTTGACAAACTCTAGTCATTGTTGATGGACTTACATTACTTTCTTTTGAAACTTCTTGAATTGAATGTGTACAAAAGAAATCTGGATCATTGTTTATTAAGTTCAATATAGAACTTTCTGTGGAGTTTAGCTTACCATCTTCTAAATTAATTATTTTCATATACTTTTATTTCCTTCTTTTTTTAAGATCAATTCTTTTAGGTTTCATATCCATAAAATTGGAGCTGAAAGCATTATTCTCTAAGTGTTTTTCTCTTAATTTTTTTAACTCTTCAATACTTGAACATTGTTTAACACTATTAATATATTCTGTTGAAAGCCTAAGAACAACACTTGATCCATACATATCAGTTTTTGTTTTTCTTGACCTTATTATTATAAATGTTATTAGTAAAAATGACAGTATAAAGATAAAGCAAAAAGTAACAATGAAAGGAATTGCAAGACTTCCCCCTA
Organism: Spiroplasma sp. BIUS-1; assembly: GCF_010365805.1. Lineage (NCBI taxonomy): Bacteria > Bacillati > Mycoplasmatota > Mollicutes > Entomoplasmatales > Spiroplasmataceae > Spiroplasma > Spiroplasma sp. BIUS-1. The sequence continues at coordinate 657,051 of NZ_CP048386.1, forward strand.
ACCTAAAGTCAACTTTATAAGTATGGTTCACACCAACTCCTTCATATACAAGATTTTTTGCATTTACTCAACCAGCTTGCATAACATTTAACATGTATCTTTGTGGTAAAAAGTAAAGAATAAAATTTAATCAGCCAACTCTTGCAATAACTTCATAAGGAAAAGCACAACCAAGTAAGTTATAAGAGAAAAGATAAATTAAAGAAACATAAATTGTTCCTACTGGAGTTGATTTAACAAAAGCAAAAATAGTATAACTTATCATTACAGATAACATTCATAAACATAAAGCTCCAAAAATAAACATGACTCAGTTAACTCCAGAAAATAAAACTCTTTGTTTTTCAAAAAAGATTAGAGTTAGAACCATAAGTATTAAAGTTGTAACAAAATTAATTGTAAAGTTAGCACAAATACTTGCAGCTGGCTTTATAAAAGCATTTATTCCAGTGTTATTTATTCTTCCACTGAAACCTGTATTTCTGTTAGTAGATAATGTTCTGTAAAAAGTGTGTACACCATTTCTAACAATTAAAGTACCAATAGCTGAGGCAAATAAAAATGGATTGTCACCTTTAAAAAGCAATCAAATGAATAATGTAAAAATAACTAGAAAAACTCCTAAAAACATATTTATAGGAGAATATATAAAGGATTTAATTGACAAAAAATATAAGTCTCTAAAAACCTTTAAGTTATTATGCAATTTTATTTTTTGATTGCTTTTTTTCATATTATTTTTTCTTTCCTCTTAATATTTTTTTCTTTTCTTTAATTTCAGTTGTAAGTTTTTTGATATCCAAAACTTCGTTTAACTCTTCAATAGAGTTTGCTTTTTTAATACTTGAAATAATTGCCATGTGTTTCATTGTACTTGAGTACTTTTGAAACCTTTTATTTTCAAATTCAAATTTTTTAATAAAAATATATCCAATTATTAATAACGAAATAACAATTATGATTATTGAAACAACATATGGTATTCAAAAATGACCATTGTATCAAAACTGATTCTTTTGCATAGTTATATCTCCAGATCAACCTGAAGCCATTATATTTAAAAAGTATCTTTGTGGTAGTAAGAATCCAATTGCCATTATAAATTTATTTTTTTCTAACAATCTTCAAGGAATACCAAGACCTAAAAGAAACACTGGTAAAAAATAAAATAAGTTAGCAATTACAGATGCTCATTCATATTTTTTTGTTGTAAAAACTATTATTAAAGCAATTAAGTTTGAAGATATAGCCAGTAAAAAGAAACCAAGTAAAAATATAGGTCAGTTTACGTTTACCAAATAATCTCTTTGATCAGAAAACAACATACCCACAGAAAACATAAAAATAGCTACAATTATATTTATCATTTGATTAAATAGAATAATTGTTGAAAAAACAAATGTTTTAGAAATATTTGTTGAAAATATTTTTTCAAAAAACAAAGAATTCTTGTAATCATAAATTGTCTTAACAAAGTTGAATAAACAATTTCTAATTACACTCATACCCATGGCACTCGCCAAAATAAAGGCATCTGGTAAAATTTCTTCACTTCCAGTTGATTCATTTTTAAATGCAAGTCAAATTACTAATGTTAAAGTAGTTATGATTCAACCAGAAAAAATTACAAATGCATCTTTTTTATAATTTGAAAATTGCATTGAAAAAATTAACTTAAATGTATTTCATCTAGTTGATCTCATTTTATTTACCTCTTACTTTCTTTTCTCGCTTGTCTTTGTTGCTTTCTTAAAATTTTATTTTCTAACTTCATAACTTTAATTTCTTCTTGAATATACTTTTTCTTTAAAGTTGAAAGTTGTTCTAATTCTTTTCTTGATAATTGAGCAGTAAGCTCTGTTGCATATGCAATGTATTTGTTTGATTTAAAACTTTTATATAAATCTTCCACCAAATAATTTAAAAACTTTTCTGTTTTTGAAAAAAACGAAATAGCAGATTTTTTATATTTAACTTTTGGATCAAGCTTGTTTATTTTTTTCTTTGTATTTTTGAAAATCTTTATTAGCATTTTTGTATGTAAAATAACTTGATCTATATTTTTTCTATTAATTGCAGTTGAATTCAGGTGATCTAAAATATTGTGTAATTCATTTAAATGGAAATCAATATTTCTAATTTCAATTACATAAGGTTCGTTTTCATACTCAACATTTTTTTCTAAAAATGCATTGTACTTTTCTCTAAAGTTTTCTACATTAGTGTCAAACTTTTTAATTATAGGTTTAAATAGAGGATCTGGTTTTACAGTTATTTCATTTTCTTTTATGGCATTCATTATACTTAATGAATATTTTTCAAAAGTTAAATTATTATCTCAATCAGTTATGTAGTCATCAGAAATAATAAATCCTGTTTCTAAAACAATAACTCTTTGGCAAAGTATTTCAAAAGTAGAGTCATCTGGTGATACCACTACAAAAGTTGCATTATTTTCTTCTTTGTAATCTTTTAAGAAATTTAATATTTTTATTTTAAAGTCTAAACCAATTGATGAAGAAACTTCATCAAGAACAACTAGTTCAGGTTTATGAATTATACCTAAAGCAATTGAAAATAACTGTAATCAACTCGTATTACATGAAGATAAGTTTTTTTCTCATCTAGAATCAATACCAAAAACATTTATAATGTCATCTAATCATTTTTTGTCAGTAACATTATGAATGTTTTTATATAAATTAAATATTTCTTTTACTTTAAAACCATCTGGTCAAGTTGTTTGTCTGAACTGAAACCCAATATTTGCCATAACATTATCATTGCTAAAGTTATATTGAATAACTCCCCCTGATTGTTTTATCTGACTTGCAATCAATCTTCCCAAAACACTCTTTCCAGATTGGTTAGGACCAATTACAGCAACCCCTTCTCCTTTATAGATTTTTAAGTTAACTTTTTTGATAGCTCAAACGGTTTTGTTAAAAATTTTAGAGACATTTTCTAAAGATACGCATAATTCTTTGTTTTCCATTTTTAAGTGTCCCTTCTATTTTTTGCTAACAAAATTTTCTACTAATTTTCAATACATCTCTGGATGTAAAATTTGAGTTCTTATGTGTTCTCCTGTTTGGAAAATATGTAGAATATCTTTTTCATCTAAAAGTTTTCTTAGATTATAAAATTTTTCACTGTCTTGAAAATCTGTAACTGCATCTTTTTTAGAGTGTAAATAAAGAACAGGACATGTTTTTTCACAAAGAGGAATTCTATATGTTAAAGTGTCTTCATCGATATTAATATTATATTTATTATTATATACACTATAAATATCTACTAATAACTTATCAAACACATTACCAATTAATGGTCCTCCAATTGAGTTAACAACTCTTTTTAAAACTTGTTTGGTTTCAAAATAAGCTGAATCAGATATTGCAAACTTAATATTATATTTTTTTACTTTGTTTGATAAAACAAATCTATTTACTGTATGTGCTCCCATTGAAAAACCAATTAAACCAATTTCTTTTGCTTTTAATTCTTGAGTAACATATTCAATTGCTTTTAAAAGATCTTTTTCTTCATTGATACCCATAGTTATTAGAGCATCATCTGATTCTCCATGATTTCTAAAATCAAATGAGAAAATATTATATCCAAGTTTATTAAAATAATAACTTGCAATTGTTGCAGATTCTTTTGAAGAAGAATAACCATGGCAAGCAATTATTCATTTATTCGTTTTAACTTCATTTAAGTGATAAATACCTACGAGATTTTTATTATCAAAAGATTTAAATTCTACTCTTTTAAAACTTCTTATATCTAAATTTAAAACTTCTTGGTCTTTTGTTTCATCAAAAATAGCTTGTTGATATAAACTAAGAAGGTTTATATATCCATTGTTTTTGTAAATTTCATGATTGTCTCTGTTTCTGTTATTTATCATATTTATTACTTTTTCAATAAAATTTTCGTTCATACATTTATACCTCTCGCTTATTTAATAGTATAAAAAAAATCTACATAAATGTAGATTTTTTAAAATATTTATTAATTAAAATTTAAAGGATTGCCATCTTTGTCAGTTTGCACTTTTCAATGGGCACCTTGTCTATTTTTTGTTCAATCAACTTTAACTAATGCTTTATTTTCATTAAACTCTTTTAAAGCTTTATCATAAGCTTCTTTACTTCTTAATTGAGAGTCTATTAAAACATTATATAGTTTAAATTGAGCAGTACCAAACGCTTCTACTGATTTAGTGTATGGTGTTAGGTGACTAACTTGTCATACTTTAGGCATAGCTTTTGTGTATAAAGGTAAAGCTAAGAAATTTTCATAAAAATAATTAAATTCTTGCTCAGCAAAAGCTTTATATCTTTCATCTGGCTCATTTTTATTTTTATCAGCTTCTTTATAACCATCTGAATAATCAACCATTGCTTTTAATAAATCGTCAGTTTCACCAGTTTTAACTTTTTCATTTGCTAAAACATAGTTTCCGTTTGTATCCTTTTTAAATAACCTTGAAGTTCCATTATATCCTCTATAAGGACCTGTTAATGTAATTGTTTCTAAAAATGATGATGGGTCTTTGTAGTCTGGAGATCAACCACTTAGAAATAAATCAGTTGCTCCTTTTGAACCTTCTGTTCTATATTCATCAGTTGAAGACATAGTTTTTGTTTCAACATATATAGGATTTCCTTCAACAGAGTTGAAAGCTTTCATCATCATGTTTATATAAGGATTCATACTTGTGTTATTAGAAGGGCTTAAAATAAGTTTTAGAACAACTCTATCCCCTTTATAACCTTTAACTTTTTGAGTTTTAATATTATTTTCTTTAATAAAATTTAGTGTATCTTGTCTTAATTGCTCTTGAGTTTCACCAGTTAATTCATGACTTTTACCTTTATAAGGATCTTTTCCATCAGCTAAAGGATTATCATCTTTTTGAGTGTTTTGGTTACTATTAACTTTTTCATTATATTTATCTGCAACATATTCAGTATAATCTTTACCTTCATGAGCAGAAACACCAACTCCAGTATAAGTATTTCTTAACATTTGAGAGGGTTTTCCTGGCTCATCAATTGTTTTTGAGAAATATCTAACCATTTCTGTTCTATCAATTGTTGTTGAAATATAAGCTCTTGCTGCTTTTGATTGTAAAAGTTTTGAAGCACTCAAAGCTCTTTCTTGCTCATCTTTTGGTAAAGCACCATTTGTTATATTTGCATTAAAATAGTTATAAACTAACATAAATGATCCAGCTTTATCTGGTGATTCCATTTGGTAAGCAGAACCAAAGTTAGGATTTTCATAACTTTCTTCACCTTTACCAATATATCTATTTCAACCTTTTAAATCATCTGATTTTAATTCAAAAAATGATGTTGAACCAGATTCGAATAAAGTTCTTTCTTTTGCAGCTGAAGCTCCATCAAGATAGTTATATTCTAAAGTTTCAATTTTTGTACTATCTTTTAAAGCATACTCTTCATTTTTCTTAAGAATTATTTTTCCATTTTGAGGTGCTTGTTGTACATAGTAAGCCCCATTATATAAAGCTTTTGTATAATCATTTAAAACTCCTTTTTTGCTATCTTGAATTGGAGAAAACACAGAATAAGTTAATAAACTTTCAAAATATGATGCTGATTTTGTTAAATTAAATTTAACAGTATCATATTCTTCTCATTTTTCTCCTTTTTGAATACCAAAACGATCACTTTTAATAAAATTAATAGCTTCTTGATCTTTACCTTCACTAAATAATTCTTGAACGTGCTCTGCTCCATCAATAAATGAAACTCATAATTCAGAAACGTCTGAGTTATTATTTGGATTTAAAGCATAAATCGCAGCTTCAATAACACCATCATAAACTATATCTGGTTTATTTCCAATAACAACTTTTCCATTAGTATCAACTCAATTCATTGGTCTTACAGCATAAGTTCAAGTTTTGAAATCATTACTATGATTTCCAACATATGAATAACCTTCTTTAAGTTTATTCATATCTTGACCATATTCACTTACCGCAAGAGAACCATAAATTCTTCCATATTGATCTGTTGATAAAAATGTATCAAATGTATTCGCTCAAATTCTTGAGTCTTCAGCTTGCATTGAGTGAGCTGTATTTCAACTCGAAACGTTCATTGTATAGTTTGCTTTATAAACTTTGTCATTTACAACTCTATTAAGAATCGCATCAAAAGAAGCTACACCACAAGAAACAACAGAAGATGAAACTAGTGTTGTTGCTAGTCCTAATCCAAGTAGTCCTAATGTTTTTTTATATCATACTGACATTTTAAATCTTCCTTTCGTTGTTCTATTTCTTTACTAATTTTTTAATTTCTTTTATTTCTCTTTTATTAGCTCATACAAAGTGATCTTTTGTTATCTCTTTAAAGTATGGTAAATCAAAGATATAGTCTTTGTGTTCTTCTTCTGGATTATAAACAACTAATTTAGTTTGTTTTGCAAGTTCAGGTTCTGGAATTGGAATTGCAGATAGCAATGCTCTTGTATAGGGGTGAAGAGGATTTTTAAATAACTCTTCTGCTGGTGCAATTTCAATAATTTGTCCATGATAAATTACAGCAATTCTGTCAGCAATGTGACGAACTACAGACAAGTCATGGGCAACAAACACATAAGTAATTCCTAATTCTTCTTGGAATTTTTTAAACAAGTTTAATACTTGAGCTCTAATAGAAACGTCAAGAGCAGAAATTGGTTCGTCAGCAACAATAACTTTAGGTTGCATTGCTAAACTTCTTGCAATACCAACACGTTGTCTTTGACCTCCTGAAAATTCATGAGGATATCTAGATAAGTGTTCTGGTAAAAGCCCAACTGAGTTAACTAATTTTAAAATAATGTGTTTTTTAACTTTAGCTGGAGTTGCATCATCCAATGTAATTCTTTCATCAGGATTTGCTTCATTATATTCTCTTACATATAATTCTTTTGCTTCTTGACCTTTATAAAGATCTGGGAAGTTTTCCATTCCTTCTGCAATGATTTCTTCAATAGCCATTCTATCATTTAGTGATGAACCTGGATCTTGGAAAATCATTTGAATATCTTTTCTGTTTTTTCTCTTTTGTTCTTTAGATTGAACTTTAAATAAGTATGAATCTTTTATGATTTCATCAATTGAAGGTAAATCTAAGAATTCTGTTAATTCAACAAATGAATCAATTTCTTCTTGTGTGAATTTATTTTCAATTCCTTTTCAGGCATAGAAAGTTTCAATTGAATCTCTATCCTTTACAATGTTTCTATTAACAATTTTTGTAATGTATTTTAATTCTTTTTTAAGTTCTTCTAATTTTGAATCAGTTATTTTTGATTCATTTTCAACTAATTCTTTAATTGAGTTTTCAAAATCAGTATTTTTTAATTTTGAAGCTAAAGCTTGAACTTTTTCAGTTACAACTTTTTCTTCTGACAATAATTTTAAGATTTCTTTACTTGCATTTAGATTTAAGTTTTTCTTAGATCAAAAATCTCTAATAAAGTAATCTAATTTTTTATATTCTTTATCTGAAGAATCTGCCCCATTCGCTTTCATAATTTCAAATTGGTTTTTGCATTCTTCAAAGAATTCATTTCTATTTACATAAATTAATTTATTGTAATAGTTAATAAATTTTTCTCTTCTATTCATTGGAGAAGATAGTGCATGTAATTGGAATTGTAATGATTTAGCTCATTCTAGTTTTGTTAAAAACTCTTTGTGATTATCTGTAATTGATTTTCACAATTCAAGAATTTTTTTAACAACTGATTCCATATTATTTGATGAAACTTCTGTAATTGAATCTCTATATTGAGAAACTTCTTTTATTTTTAAATAAATTTCATCTGCATTTTCTTTCATAGAAATAATTGTTTCTTTTGTTTCTTTAAGTTTTGTAAGAACAGATTTTTCAAGTTCTTTTGAAACATTTTCAACATAAGAATTTAAATTGTCTACAAATTTAATCATTCTATCTTCATTTTTGATAATAGAGTTTATATATTTTAAGTTTTCTAATAAGATATCTTTTAAATAATTCAATCTTGAGCTTTTTGCAAATTTCTCAAGATCTTCATGAGTTAACTCTCTTGGATTTGCCAAGAAATCTTCATAAAGAGCTTTTAATCCATCAATTCTTGATTGTATTTCTCTTGTTGTAATATTCATTTTGTATGACATATTTTCAAGTTTTTTAGATATCTCTCTGTTTAGAGTGTATAAACTTGTTGGTTTTCCAGCAACAATGTTGTCGTCCATATAAATGGCACCATCTTTCAATGGTTGTACTCCAACTATTGCTCTACCAATTGTTGTTTTTCCACTTCCAGATTCTCCTACTAAACCAAATATTTCACCTTTGTAGATGTCAAAACTAGTCTCTTGAACAGCTCTAAATTTTTTACCTTTAGCACGGAATTCAATTACTAAATCCCTAATGTTTAAAAGTACATCTTTGTTTGTTGACATAGTTTTATCCTACCTTTTCTGCTTCTTCAATACGTTTACGTAAGTTTTTTAATATATTTGGTTTTTCCACTTTTGGAGAACGCGGATCTAATAATCATGTTTTTGCAAAGTGAGTTTCACTAACTTTAAACATTGGAGGTTGTTTAATATAATCTAATTCCAATGCATATTTGTTTCTTGGAGCAAATGCATCTCCTATTATTTCATTAAATAATGATGGAGGTGTTCCTTCTATTGAGAATAAGTCATCTCCTTTTTTACCTAATTGAGGTAATGAAGATAATAATGCTCAAGTATATGGATGTTTTGGATCATCAAAGATTTCTCTTGCTGTTCCAACTTCGATTATTTGTCCAGCATACATAACTGCAACTCTATCTGCAATTTTTGCAACAACTCCTAGGTCGTGAGTAATAAATACAACTGAGAATTTGTATTCTGCTTGTAATTCTTTAATCAAGTCTAAGATTTGTGCTTGAATTGTAACGTCAAGCGCTGTTGTTGGTTCGTCACAAATTAATATTTTTGGTCTTGCAGCAAGAGCAATTGCTATAACAACTCTTTGACGCATACCTCCAGAATATCTTCCTGGAATATCTTTGAAACGTTTTTCAGGATTTGGAATTCCAACTTTTCTTAATAATTCAATTGCTTCTTCTTTTGCTTCTTTTTTATTTAAACCAACTTGTTTTCTCAATACTTCTGTAATTTGAAATCCTACAGGTAGTAATGGGTTTAAAGAAGTCATTGGGTCTTGGAAAATTGTTGAAATTGTTTTTCCTCTTAATTGTCTGATTTCTTTTAAAGCTTTTACTTTGTTTACAAAATCATTGTTTTTAATTCTTTTTCAGTCCACCAATATGTTATTGAAGTGATCAACATCTAAAGTATTTTTTTCTATAATTGATAAACAAATTGCTTGTAATTCATTTTCGAATCTATTTAAGTATTTTTTACTTGAAAAATACTTAATAACAAATTCTTGTTCTTCTTCATTTCATTTCTCTTTTGTTTCAATAAACTTTTCAATCATTGAAGTTATTTTAGACACATTGCTTCTACTTTTCATACTCAATGGTTTAACTTTATTAATATCCATTTCTAATTTGAATATTTTTTCAAGTTTTAAAGCTACTAATTCATCTCTATAAGAGTCTTTATTGATAATTTCAATAGTTTCTTGAATAGCTTTAATTTTCACTTCTGTTTTAATTATTTTATTTGCATGTCTATTGTTTGAACTAAACCCAATGTTTGCATTTAGGTTTTCTAATTGTTCTTTTCTTTTAGCTAATAATATATTGTATTTTTCATTATTGATTTCTTTGGTAGATGAAATTGTACTTTCATCTAGTAAGCTAGATTTTAACTCTTCTGTTAATTCTTTTAATTGTTGTTTTAAACCTTCTAAAATTGTTTCATTTTGTTCAGATTCTATTTGTTTTTCTAATCTAATTTTTTGTAATTCTTTTTGTTCCAAATTACCATTGTATTTTGGATTTAATTTATATATTTCTTTTATTTCATTTAAAAGTTCTTTTATTTTTTCATTATTGATTTTCACAACACTTTTAATAACATCTTTTGAAATCAATGGACTTTGTAAGTTAACAATATCAATTGGGTCTTTGAAATAAGTTTCATTGCTGTCAACTGCATCTTTGTTTGGTCTATAAACGATAGATCCATTACTTACTCATCCATTTGCTTCTAACATACCTGTAAAAGTTTTTGTAATAACTGATTTACCACTTCCAGATTCTCCTACGATTGCAAGAATTTCTTGGTCATATAAATCTAGATCAACATTTCTAATAGCTGTTAAAAAATTACCTCTAACTTGGAATTTAACTTCCATGTCACGAACAGATATAATTCTATTTTCTTTGTTCATAATTTTTTACTTCCTATCTATGTGTTTTAGGATCTAATGAATCGGCAAATACTTTACCTGCAAGGAAGAATAATAGTGAAATTCCCCCAACAAATACTACTGGAATAATTAATAAGTGTGGATACACTTCTCAATCTGATCCTGATAATAATTCATTTAAAATAGATCCTAATGATGCTTGATCTAATGTGTTAGTTACAAATCCAAAGTTATAGTATGCAAGCAATGCATCTATAGCAATAGCTGTTGGAATTGCAAATGTTGATGTTTGAATAACAATTGGCAATATTTTTGGCATAATGTTTTTTCTAATGATTTTAGAACTTGGAGTTCCCAATACTCTTGATGCAATGTTGTATTCTGCATTTCTTACAAGCATGATTTGAACCCTAATAACCGCAGCTAAAGTAATTCAACTTGTAATTGATATACCAAATATTAATACTGGTATTGTGGTAGTTCCTCCAAATAGGAAAATAATTATCAATCATAAAATTAATGATGGAATAAGTGTTAAAAATCTAGTGATTTCAATGAAAACTAAATCTAACTTTGAGAAAAACCCCCAGATTGAACCCAATACTATTCCTAATAAAATTTGAATTGAAGCAACAAAGAAAGTAAATATCAATGTTGTTCTTGTTCCAATTCACATTTTAGTTCATAGATCTTCTCCAAATTTTCCTAATCCAAAAATATGTTGTCAGCTTGGTGCTTCTATATCAATTCCTGGTCTTTCAACAGGCACAGGATCTTGTCCAATTCCAATTGAAAATGCCATTATAATGATTGCCACTAAAAGTATTAATGAAATAATAAATGTTTTTGATTTACTTACTCTTGTAAGTACTGATTTTCAGTAACTATATGGTTTATTTGTAATTCTTTCTGATTCTTCATGCTTTGTTCCAATAATTTTGAAGAGTGAACCATCTATAGAATTCATTTCTTCATTTGTATATAGTTTTTGTTCCATAAATAATTCCCTTCTATTTTGTTAGTTTTATTCTTGGGTCTAATGAAGCCAATAGTAAGTCTCCAAGTAAACTTGAAAATACTCCAGCTGCAGCTGATACAAAGATATATCCTAAAACAACGAATGTATCTTTATTAGCTACCCCATTAAGAATAAACTTACTCATACCATCAATAGATCAGTGTCTTTCAACTAAAATACTTGATCCAAATAATGTTAGTACAAATATTTCTGGTAAAGTTTTTACCAATCTAATTCCAGCATTTCTAAAGATATGAACGTAGAATACGTATTTTTCACTTAATCCTTTTGATAAAGCGAATTTAGCATAATCTGCTGTCATTTCATCTAGAACGAATCTTCTAGTATTTACAATAATCATAGGCATAACAAGTAACATTACACCAATAACTGGTCATATTTTTGTTGCTAAGTTAGAACCCTCGTAGGCTCCTTGTGCTCCAAATACATAAATTGACATTTTATATAGTAAGGAAATAACAACTAATGCAGGTATGGCACTAATAATTAAACTTGTACCATTGATTGCATTATCTGCAGCTTTTTCTTTATTCTTAGCTGCAAGTATACCTAAAGGCACACCGATAAGGTAAGACATTAATACCCCAATACTTCCTATTTTGAAAGAAGTTGGTATCGATCTACCAAAAGCTTCTTGCACAAGACTTCCAGGCACTCCACCACTAGCCTTATTCATGAATACTCCAAGATAAAATCACATAGTTACTGATTCACCTACTATTGAACCACTTGAGTCAATTTGAGCATTAAGAATGACTGTTTTTGGTATAAATGGTGTTATATTTCTCAAGTAAATAAACATTTGTTCAAGCATAGGACCTCAAACACCAAACATTTTCATTCTATTTTCTAATAGATTTCAATATTCGGGAGTATCATAAACAATACCGTGTTTTGCAAGGTCTATATCTGATAAATATGCCCCATCTGTAGTTACCATTCTTAACATTACGAATACTACTGCAATTGCAATATACAATGTTATAAACGCATATAGAATTCTCTTTAAAGAATAAGAGAATAATGGATTTTTTTGCATGAACTCATCAAATGAAGCGTTTGTTTTTCTAAAACCATTTTTCAGTTTTTCTAACCCACTAGTTTTTGTTTGTTTAACTTCGTCTTTAAGACTAATTTCATCAAACATCTCTAAGAGTGAGTTTTCGCTTTTTTCTGAGCCATTAACTTTTGTTTCCATAAGTTTAAGTTGTCCTTTCTATTTTATTTTTGGCTTTCAAAACCTATATAATATCTATAAAGGTGATTTTATGAAAGACGAAAATAAAACAAGTAATTTTAAAAAATTAAAAGATTTACGTGAGCAAGAAAAACAAGCTCACAAACAACAAGTACAAGATAAAGTAAGTGAAGTTTCAAAAGATCCTTTAAATTCTCAAATGAGATTTATTGATTCCAAGAAACTAAGATGATACGACTATCTAATTGCTCTTTTTATAAGTGCTATTATTATTGGTTTTAGTTTTATAATTGGTATCTTTGCTTTCAAAGATATCGATAAAACTGAATGAATAACTACAGCTTTTGCTCTGCTTTCAATACTTTCTTGATTGATTATTGGCTATATAAAGAATAGACAAGTTGCAAAGTTTTATAATGATACAAGAAGAAGGTATCAAACCACTTTATCAGAAGAGGAAGGCTTTTTAAGAAGAATTTCTAAGATAGCCTTATTAATCTGCTTGGTATTGACAATAACTTCAATTATTATTTGAGTTACACCATAGGTGTAATTTTTTTTATTTTCATAAAAAAAAGAATGATTTACTTTTATAAAAAAGTTTAGGGGTTTTGTTTTCCTAACTGTTTATAAAGTAAATCATTCTTTTAAATATTAAATACTATTAATAAAATTGAATTTTATTGAAAATATCATTTAAAACTTTTGTTTAGTTTATAAACAATTACGATCATTGCGCCATGTGTTGTGGTGCACAGAACATAGCCATTTTATTTCCTAATTTCGCATTGTCTTTAAAAAACATATTTTTAAATGACAATGTAGAAAACGCAAAAAAGGCAGCCGGTTTATTGAATTTTTTAGTGGTCAATAATGCTTTCATTTTTTGGTCTCCTTCATCGCCTATTTACATATTAGCAAATGAGACTATCAATTTCAAGTCTTAGCAACATAAAAAGACAAAAAAAATAAACAACTAGTTGTTTATTCAAAAGTAATAAACTCCATTGTCTATTTTTTTATAATCTCCATCAAGTGCATACATAACACCTGTTAAAAAGTCTATTAACCTCTTTTTATCTTCTTTTTCAATATCAGTTAGTTTAACTGTTACATTTTTAAATCTAATAAGAGTGTCAACAATTTGCTTTGTTTCATCATAACTGCGAGGAAAAAAGTGAGTTACGTGATTTTCATCAAATTCAGTTATTACTTCAACTGGTTTTGTTTCTTCTTGTTTGACAGAAACTTCAGGTTGTTGATTAAAACTTAATTGTTGATCTTGTTTTTTACTAAACAATCCCATTAATTATCATTTCTTTCTTAAGAAAGTTGGGAAATCTCCATCCTCATCTTCTGCAGTGTCTTCGATTTTTTGAGCAACTTGAGGTTGTTGAGGTTGAACATGAGCTTGTTTTCATTGTCCCATTCTGTCTTGAACATGTTTGTTTTCTTCTTCAGTTTGTTTTACATATTCAGGTCTTTTATCTTGATTTGCCATAAATGATGTTCTTTGTTCATATGCAGTTTCAACTTGTCTTTCTTCTTCAAATGAAGGTTGTGATTGACTTTGAGGTGCACTATATTGTTCCATTACTGGTTGTGATTGAACTGGTTGTTGAACGTTGTTGATTGATGGACTTACATAGTCATCATCAAATCCTGTTGCAATAACAGTTACGATTAAGTCATCATCTAAATGTTCGTTGATTGCAATACCAAAGATAATATTTACATCTTCACCACTTGCTTGTTGAACAATATCAACAGCATCATAAGCATCATTTAATGAAACTGTTTTTCCACCAGTTACGTTAATAATTGCATCTTTTGCTCCACGAATTGAAGTTTCTAAAAGAGATGATGTAATAGCTTTGTTTGCAGCTTCAATAGCTTTGTCTTCTCCAGAACCAATACCTATTCCAAATAAAGCATTACCTTTACCTTTCATAACAGTTCTTACGTCAGCAAAGTCTAAGTTAATTACAGCAGGAACTGCAATTAAGTCAGTAATTGTTTGAACTCCTTGTTTTAAGATGTTGTCAGCTTCTCTGAATGAATCTTGAACAGGTATTCCTCCAATTATTTCTAATAATCTATCGTTTGAAATAACGATAATTGAGTCAACATATTTTCTTAATTCATTTAATCCTTGAACAGCATAAGAATTTCTTAATCTTCCTTCGAATCTGAAAGGTTTTGTAACAATAGCAATAACTAAAGCTCCAGTTTCCATAGCAATTCTTGCTATTTCTGGTGCAGCTCCAGTACCTGTTCCTCCACCCATTCCAGCAGCAACAAAGATTAAGTCTGATCCTTTTAATGCTTCTTTGATTTCTTCTTCAGATTCAATAGCAGCTTGTTTTCCAATTTCTGGATTTGCTCCAGCTCCTAAACCTTTTGAAATTTCTTCACCTAAAACAATTTTAGTTGGCGCAGCACTTGCAGCTAAAACTTGAGCATCAGTGTTTGCAACTATAAAGTCAACACCTTGAACGTTGTCATCCACCATTCTGTTAACAGCGTTGCAACCTCCTCCTCCAACTCCAATAACTTTGATTTTGGCATTTTTATTTAAATCTAATTTTGTAGACATATTTTTTTCCTCACCTTATTATTTATTTCTTTGCGTATTTATAATACCATTTTTTAAATAGTTTTCATTATTTTGATAATTTTGTTGAACCACCATTTGTGGTTGTAATTGTTGATAATTTCTTTGTTGATTTTGACCCATAATTTGTTGTTGCATTAAAGGTCTATTTTGATGCACAGGTATTTGTTGTGGATTTTGAATCCTTGGGGATCCATGCATTGGTTGTTGCTGAACTTGAGGTGCAACATTCATTGCTGGATTAGCAAATGTATCTGTACTTGTTTTAATTTCTTTCATACCCTTATTTGAATCATGTGTATGTTTCATCATTCCACAAAGTGAATTTGTTCAAATTTCACTTGCTCCTGTAATTGTAGAGAAATATACTTGAGATATATTTTTGTAATTACTTCTTAAAAGAACTTTTTCAAATCCAGCTATTTCAGTAATCTTACCAGAGTGGAATATTTTAAAACTTCTCACCCCACTCATTTCTCTTTCAATTAAAGTATCTGCTTTATCAATAACAGCATTCAGTTCTGATAAAAGTATATTTTTAATATCTATTGTTCTTAATTCAAAAGTTTTTTTCTCTTGAGCCATATATTTTCTATAAATAACAGCTTCATCTAAAGTGTTTGATGAAAAGTTTATTAATTTAAAAATATATTTATCAGCTATATCAAACTTAGAAGATAGTTTGATAGCAAGGTTTTCAATAATGTTTTTTATTCCAAAGTTTATTGTTTCTTTTTTAACAAGAGTTTCTCTTGAAAAGAAACCAATATCAACACAATCTCAATCTCAATTTACTAGAGTAAATGTATCTCTGAAACTTAATCCATCATTGCATTGTTTTGCAAGAGAATACAGTTGGCTTGAAAGTGTTAATTTTTCTAAACCTAAATTCATAAGTATTTTGTCAAAAGATTCTACCACTCGTTTTGATGTTGTATAAACTTTTGCTTTCATAGAAACCATATTTGCTCTTGAACCTATTGGAGGTTTTGCAACACTTAGTGTGTTATTTATTTTAAATTCATATGGTTTTAGGTTGGTTACGACACGATTATCATCATAAATAACTCTTCTTGCATCATTGTAAAGAGATTTGATGTGTTCCATTGTTATAACGTGATCTGCATTGTTTACAAAAACACTTGGGAAAGCATCTTTGATTTCAAGAGAACCGTTTGGATAAATTATTGAAACTCTTTTGATTTTTTCTTTGTAAATTGACTCATATCTATTAATCATTTTTGTAAGTCTATGAGTAACAACATTAGTATCAACTATGTCATTGTCTTCAGTAAGTCAACTACCTTTGTTTTTTTCTTTTTCTTTGAAAATAACTTTTAAACCTAAGTTTCTTTTATATTTTCCAACAGCAAATTTAATATATTTTTTGTTGATCTCAAGAACTGCATAAGTTTCGGTCATATTATTCACCAACCTTTCTAATTGCTCAAAGTTTAGCACTATGAGCTCTTCTATTTTCTTCTAATTCTTTTTCTCCTGGTAAAACAGGTCTTTTCACAACTAATTCAAAGTCCTTTTTTGCTTCCATTCTTACGGGAAGTTTACTTAAAAACTTATCTTCTTGTGATGTAGTTTTAGTTTTAAAAATATCTTTAATAATTTTCTCTTCTAGAGAATGGAAAGTTATCACAGCAATAACTCCTCCTGGTTTTAATAATTCTAAAGAATTACTTAAAGACCTTTTTAAAACTTCAAGTTCATTATTTACATATATCCTTAAAGCTTGAAACACCTTTTTTGCAGGATGTTTTTTTTGCTTAAGAACTTTTTGAGGCAAACATTCTTTTATAATATCTACCAATTCAAAAGTTGTTTTTATTTCTTTGATTTTTCTTTTTTCAACTATTTTTCTAGCAATGTTTCATGAAAATTTTTCATCACCATATTGAAAGAAAATATCTGCTAGTTGTTTTTCATCATAAGTATTAATAACTTCTTTTGCAGTCAATTTAGTATTTTTTTGATCCATTCTCATATCTAATTCAGAATCAAATCTATAACTAAATCCCCTATCTGCTTTGTCGAATTGCGGACTTGAAACCCCTAAATCGTACAAAATTCCATCTACTTTCTTAATCCCATTTAAAGATAGTAGAACTTTAATATCAGCAAAATTACCTTCTAAAATAGTAAAATTACTTGATATAGTTTCAAGTTTTTTTCTACTTATAGCAATCGCTTCAATGTCTTGATCAATTGCATATAAATGTCCCTGATCTATTTTTTTTAATATTTCAGCACTGTGACCTGCTCGCCCTAGAGTACAGTCAACATAAATTCCGTTGCTTTTTATGTTCAATAAATCTATTGATTCATTAAGTAAAACAGATGTATGTTCTTGTGCCATTAATTTACTCCGCCCAATTTTTCAGCTGCATCTACTAATTGACTTTTTGCTTGTTTGTCATAAGTTAGATGTTTGTCTTTGTCTCAAATTTCTATTCATTCACCAGCCCCAGTGATTTGAACAGTTTTTGAAATTCCAACCTCTTCCAATAGATTTGAAGGAAGTTTTACTCTTCCTGCATTATCAATTGATACTTCATCAGTATTTGAAAAGATTGTTCTAACAACAGTACGTGTTGAGGTTGAAAGTGCACTTTGTGACTTTAGTTCGCTATATCATTTTTCAAAGTTCTCTGGAGTTCTAATTTCTAAACAGTTCCCATCAATACTTCTTGTTACATAAACAAGTTCGCCCAACTTGTTTCTTAACTTAGAAGGTATTGTAAGTCTAGATTTATCATCCAAATTATGTTCAAATTTTCCGAATAACATGCAAAGTCACCCACTTTCTCCCACACATAAACAATTATATACCACTTTGTTGCATATTCAAGTTTTTTTTAAACTTTTTCTCCCACTTTTGTAATAAAAAAAACACCTATTTTAGGTGTTTTAGTGAATAATTTTTCTTTCTAAAGAAGAAATAATTCTGTCGACTTTAAACTTTAAATTTTTTTCATTTTCTAAAACTTCACTAAGTGATGGACAATTCTTTTCCATTAAAGGTTTAATAAAGTATTTATTTAAGTAAATTCTATAGTAAAGATAGAAACTTCTAAGTAGATTTACTGAAGTTACTGGATCTGACTTTTCTACTATATCATAGAAAGTTTTTTCATCCATTTCATAGCTAAATATATTAAAACCATTTTCATTTAATGAGTTTATAGAAGACAGAGGAATTATTCTTTTTGAAATTTCTTTAATATTTTTATTCATAATTTACCTCCAAAGTTATTAATCGACAGGTTTTTTTTTTTTTTTTTTAAAAAAAAAAAAAAAAAAAAACTACAAAAAAAAGCACTTTTCAGTGCTCTTATTTATTAATTAATCAACTTTTTTAACTTCTTTGTTTTTGTAGTAACCACATTCACGACAAACTCTGTGTGGTTTAATCATACTTCCACAGTTTGGACATGAAATAATTGCTGAGCTTACTAAAGCCAAGTGACTTCTTCTTTTGTTTTTAGCAGCTTTACTGGTCTTTCTAAATGGTACAGCCATGTTGACACCTCCGTTATTTTATTTTTCAAAATTGAAATCTTTTAATTTATCTCATCTTGAATCTATTTGATTTTCTTGTTCTTGTTGGTATTCATCTTCAGACATAAGTATGTAATCTTTACCGACAAATGAAATTTTATCATAATTATTAGTTAAATTCATAGGAATATTTAAAACAATTTGCTCAATTGCATACTCTAAAATGCTGAATTTATCGCCCAATACGATGTTGTGTTGATCATCGTTTATGTCTTCAAAGTAATATTCTTCATTTCAATCATAAACTTGATCCAAAAGTTGTATATTTTTACCATCTCTTGCATCCATTGCTGAAATAGATGCTGTAATAGTGGCACTAACTATAACTGATTTCATTGAGTCTTGGTAGTTCAAAATACCTTTAACATGTACTTTATCAATACTTTTGATTAAATCATGGTTTAGATTTAAGTCTTGGCTTATTTCAAAATCTTGATCTAAATTAATTAACCCTTTAAGTTCAATGTCTTTTTTAAGCATTATCTTACCTCAATTTTTAATTTTGATAAGTTAGCCAATACTTTATCTCATTGATTTTGAACTTCTTGGTCATTTAATTGTTTTTCAACACTATTAAATTCAAATGAAACAGAAACTGATTTAGAGTTTGTTTCTTTTAATTTATCATCTTGATAAATGTCGATTAATTCAACTTTTGTTAAGTAATCAACACCACTTATTATTGTATTAATAACTTGTGAGTATTTATCTGTTGAATTCAAGATAAATGAAACATCTCTTGTTGTTTTTTGAAACTTAGATATTTCTTGAGCTCTAATTACTGTGTTTTTTGTATTTTGAATTTCAGTTATATTTAACTCTAATACAAATGTTGAATCTAGTTTTTGAGCCTGTTCAAATCTTGGATTTAGTTTATAGATAAACCCTAAAGTTTTTCCTTCAAAACTAATTCTTGCATTAATAAATGGATGAATCTCGCTTGGAGAAGACTCATTAACTTCGAATTGAATTTCATTTATATCTAAGTTATAAGTTTGAAGAATTGAATCACATATTCCTTTTAAGTAAGCATAACTTGATTTAATTGAAATATCATATCCTTTTTGATTCATTACATCTCCTGAAATCAATACAGATAGATGTCTTTGTCTTAAGTTGTTCATATTATAAATATCTGCAAATTCATATAATTTAACGTTTTTATTACCTTTTGAGTAGTTAAATGCAGCAATTTCAATAATTGATCTTGATAAACTTAATCTAAATGTTTCTCTAAGTTTACTTAATGGACTCATTAAATTAATTGGATTATCAATTCCAAATAGATTTCAATTGTCAACAGTTTCACTTGAAAGTAATGAGTATGTTTTTATATTATTAAAACCAAGACCTAGTAGATAGTTTTCGTTTTGTTTTTGTAAACGTAAATCTAGTTTTTTAGATTTATTATCTGAAAGTATTTTTGGTGGTATTGATTTAATATTGTCATAACCATATATTCTAGTTACTTCTTCAACAATATCAGCACTGTGTGCTATATCTGTTCTGAACTCATCTACTTTAAATAAAAGCTCATCTCCACTTTCTTCTACTTGAAAATCAAGTGTTTTAAATAAGTCTTTTATTTCTTTAACTTTAAGTTCAATGCCCATTAATTTGTGAATATATTCTAGTTTAACTTTAATTTCAGCTTGTTTTTCATTAGATTCTTTTGAAATTTCAATTTCACTATTTGACTCATAAATATTGTATTGGTCTAATCAATACATAACTCTTGATTGAGCTATTTTGTAAAGTTTTGAACTTACTGGTTTCATATATCTTTGTAAATCAACAGTTGAAGTATTAAATTCTTTTTGTTGTTTTCTCATAAATATTGGATCTAAAGATAGGTATACAACTAAAATTTCTTTTGAATCCACAGTTGGTAAAAATTCTTCATTAACTTCTACTCCAAGAGTTGATATAACTTTACCATCACTTGTTAATTGTAAGTTAACTTCATGTTCTGAGTTTTTATTATTTTTAATCTCTAATTGAGATTTTAGTTTGCTTGGATCTAAAAACAATACTGGTTGACCAGTTTCGATAGCAATAGCGTTTGCTAAATCTAATCAAAAGTTATGTGTAGTTTTAGCATCATTAAACTTCAATCAAACGTCTTGGTTTGAATAAATTTTATACTCTTTTTCTCCTACACTCATAACTTCTTTAACGCTAACCATTTGCATTGCTGCACTTCTAACAACCTTATCTACTTCTTTATCTATTTTTATTGATACAGGAGATGATAAATTATTAGTTTTAAGTGTATAGTTTTTTGAAATATCGTTTAAATCTTTGTCAAAGTAATTTGCAAGTTCTTTTGCAAGTTGCATTGCACCAAGAGCATCACTTCTATTTAAAGTTAAATCCACTTCTCAAACAGCATCTAAGAAGCCAATTTCTTCTAGTGCAGTTTCGTTACCTATCATTGCATAAGTGTCTTCTTTTGTGACAATTGGATAAATTCAATCTTTTTCTTTATCAGAAAGAGCTTTTGGGTTTAATCCAAGTTCTGTTAATGCACAAAGCATTCCCTCAGACATTTTTCCTTTAATTTCTCTATTCTCTAATTTAAGTCCATTAGCAATTTTTTTACCAGCTTCTGCCAATATTACATATTGACCTTCTTGAACATTGCTAGCACCACAAACAATTGGGGATACTAACTCTTCACCTTTATCTACAAAGCAAAAACTTAAATGTGTGCCTTCCATAGGAGCTACGTTTCCTACATGAGCGATTTTAAGTTTATCATTCAATTTTGAATAATCTTTGAATGAATCAACTTCAAAACCAAGTGAGTTTAATGCAACAGTAATTTGTTCATTTTTAACACCAGTTAAATCTATTAACTTTTCTAATCATTTTCTTGTTAAATACATATAAATCTCACTTTCTAATCTCCAAAGAATTTAAATTGATCTAAAAATCTAATATCGTTTTCATAAAGATCTCTAATATTTTTTAAACCATATTTTAGCATTGCAAGTCTTTCAATTCCAACACCAAAAGCTAATCCAGTAACTTTTTCAGGGTCTAAACCATTAGCTTCTATAACTTCTGGAGCTAACATTCCTGATCCTAAAATTTCAATAAATCCAGTATATTTACATATTGGACATCCTTCACCACTACAATTTATACATCTAACATCTACTTCTGCTGAAGGTTCAGTAAACGGAAAGAAACTAGGTCTCATTCTAATTACAGTGTCTTCTGAAAATAAACGTTTACACATGTACTCTAAAACTCATTTTAAGTTAGCAAAACTGATTTTTTCTCCAATTGCAAAAACATCCATTTGCATAAATTGATGAGAATGTGTTGCATCATCATCATCACGTCTATAAACGTTTCCGTAACTTACAGCTGCCATGTTTATGTTTCCTGTTTTAGCAGCTTCTGTTAGCATTCTTGCTGTCATATTTGTTGCATGTGTTCTTAAAACTGTATGTTCATCTATATAAAATGTATCTTGCATATCTCTTGCAGGGTGTCCTATTGGCATATTAAGTTTTTGGAAACAATATTCATCTGTTTCAAACTCTGTTCCATCTACCATTTCATAACCTAACTCAGTAAATATTGATGAAACTTCATCAATAACTAAATTTAATGGGTGTTTTGTTCCCATTTTTAAATTAACTCCAGTCATTGTTAAGTCAATTTTTTCAGCTTCTAATACTTTTTTTAACTCTTCATTTTCAAACTTTTCATTTAAGCTATTTAATTTAGAAAATATAATTTCTTTAATTTCGTTAGCTTTTTGGCCTGCTTCTTTTCTTTCTTCAGGAGAAGCTGTTTTTAAGTTTTTAAGAATTTCAGTTAAAGGAGAATCTTTTCCAGCGAATTCCTTTTTTAAAACTTCTAATTCTTCTTTTGTTGATATGACTTCAATTTTTTTATTGAAACCATTTAATATTTCATCTATTTTTTTTAACATAAATACACCTTTCCTAAATTTAAAGCAATTTAATTATACTAAATATTTTAGATAATTAAGTAATTTGCTATTTCTTTTATAACTTTTATGCCCATTTTTATTATATTTTAGAAAGAATAGCCACTTTGATCAGCTCTATTTAGAGACTTTATAAATACTTGGCTATGCTTTAAAAGATTTTCTTTAAAAAGCATTAATTTTAGCTTAAAAAAGTCTTCAGTATCATATATATTGTTTTTATATTCAACAGAGCAATGGATTTTTTCATAAAATAGATAAGTAATCAGTGAGTTATTAATTATTTCTTTTATTTCCAAATAAAACATATGCAATAAATTATCCAATTTACTAACTTCTTTAATATTAAATTCAATATCTTTAATTTCTTCGGTCATTGAAGTTATTGAATCTCTTATCAAAATTATCTTTTCTCTAACATCTTGTTCTTGATTAAAGTTATAAGTCACTTTTAGTTGATGTTGCATCATTGTTAGAAAGTTATTTATGTTTAAAACATCAAAAAAATCTTCAAATTCTCATCTAAACTTGATATCTTCTATTTTTGTTTCTATAATTTTCTTCTTAAAACGCTTAGTGATTTGCTCTATCAACATAAAAATACCTCTTTGCTAATATAATTGTATAAAAAAAACCTACTCTTAAGAGTAGGTTTTAAAACTTTAAACTGGCAGCGTCCTATTTTTGCATTATACTATCGTCGGCGTTGCTGATCTTAACTTCTGTGTTCGACATGGGAACAGGTGTGACCTCAGCGCTATGACCACCAGATCTTAAGTTTTTTTGTCTGAGAGACTAAGTTTTCATTTGAAAACTAAATCGTACTCTCAAAACTGAATACTAGATGATTTTATATATCTATACAAGCAATTTGTTTTGGTTCTTCTTTGAAAGACCTCGATCTATTAGTATTGGTAAGCTAAACACGTCGCCGTGCTTACACACCCAACCTATCAACCATGTGGTCTACATGGGATCTTACTTCCGAAGAATGGGAAAACTCATCTTGAAGGAGGCTTCTCGCTTAGATGCCTTCAGCGATTATCCTTTCCGCACATAGCTACCCTGCTGTGCCACTGGCGTGACAACAGGAGCACCAGGGGTGCGTCCATTCCGGTCCTCTCGTACTAGGAACAGCTCTTCTCAATTTTCCTACGCCCACAACAGATAGGGACCAAACTGTCTCACGACGTTCTGAACCCAGCTCGCGTACCGCTTTAATGGGCGAACAGCCCAACCCTTGGAACCGACTACAGCTCCAGGATGCGATGAGCCGACATCGAGGTGCCAAACCTCCCCGTCGATGTGAACTCTTGGGGGAGATCAGCCTGTTATCCCCGGGGTAACTTTTATCCGTTGAGCGACGGCCCTTCCACACGGGACCGCCGGATCACTAAGTCCTGCTTTCGCATCTGTTCGACTTGTAAGTCTCGCAGTTAAGCACCCTTATACCTTTGCGCTCTTCGTACGATTTCCAACCGTACTGAGGGTACCTTTGAGCGCCTCCGTTACATTTTAGGAGGCGACCGCCCCAGTCAAACTACCCACCAAACACTGTCCCTGGCCCGGATAACGGGTCTAGGTTAGAACCTCAATGTAACAAGGGTGGTATTCCAAGGATGACTCCACGACCACTAGCGTGATCGCTTCAAAGTCTCCCACCTATCCTCTACATGTTACACCAAGATTCAATATTAAGTTATAGTAAAGCTCCACGGGGTCTTTCCGTCTAGTTGCGGGTAACCAGCATCTTCACTGGTACTAAAATTTCACCGAGTCTATAGCCGAGACAGCGAAGGGATCATTACGCCTTTCGTGCGGGTCAGAACTTACCTGACAAGGAATTTCGCTACCTTAGGACCGTTATAGTTACGGCCGCCGTTCACCGGGGCTTCAATTCGATGCTTCACCGAAGCTAACATCTCCTCTTAACCTTCCGGCACTGGGCAGGCGTCACCCCCTATACTTCGTCTTACGACTTTGCAGAGAGCTGTGTTTTTGCTAAACAGTTGCCCCTTCCTCTTCACTGCGGCTCACATAAAGTGAGCACCCCTTCTCGCTAACTTACGGGGTGATTTTGCAGAGTTCCTTAGCTATAGTTATCTCGCTTGCCTTAGGATTCTCTCCTTGACCACGTGTGTTCGTTCTCGGTACAGGCACCTAGTAAATTAACGCTAGAAGCTTTTCTTGGAAGCGTGGAGTCATGGACTTCGCTACTAGCCGAAGCGTTCACTCCCCATCACACTTCAAGGTTACAGTACGCGGATTTGCCAACGTACACCTCTTTGTGCTTAGACCGGCATAACCAACAGCCGGCATCCACTATCCTTCTCCGTCACTCCATCACTTTACTAGGTGGTACAGGAATATCAACCTGTTGTCCATCGACTACGCCTTTCGGCCTCGCCTTAGGTCCTGACTAACCCTGGGTGGACGAACCTTGCCCAGGAAACCTTGGTCAAACGGCATGGGAGATTCTCACTCCCAAACGTTACTCATGCCGGCATAATCACTTCTAATCGCTCCACCCGTCCTCACGGTCGAACTTCATCGCAATTAGAACGCTCCCCTACCACTTGGTATTGCTACCAAATCCAAAACTTCGGTACTACGCTTAAGCCCCGGTACATTTTCGGCGCAGAAGCACTCGACTAGTGAGCTGTTACGCACTCTTTAAATGATGGCTGCTTCTAAGCCAACATCCTAGCTGTCTGTGCACTTCCACATCCTTACACACTTAGCGTAAATTTAGGGACCTTAGTTGTTGATCTGGGCTGTTTCCCTCACGAGCATGGACCTTATCACCCATGTTCTGACTGCCGAGTATGAAATTATGGCATTCGCAGTTTAATTGTGATCAGTACCCCTAGGTGGGGCCATCACACATTCAGAGCTCTACCTCCATAATCCTTTACCTCGACGCTAGCCTTAAAGCTATATCGGGGAGAACTAGCTATCTCCAGGTTCGATTGGAATTTCACCCCTAGCCACAAGTCATCCACGGTCTTTTCAACGAACGTTGGTTCGGTCCTCCATTAGGTTTTACCCTAACTTCAACCTGCTCATGGCTAGATCACCTGGTTTCGTGTCTACGACATCGTACTAAACGCCCTATTAAGGCTCGCTTTCACTACGGCTCCGTGTATTCCACTTAACCTTGCACGATATCGTAACTCGCCGGCTCTTTCTACAAAAAGCACGCCATCACCCATTAACGGGCTCTGACTTCTTGTAAGCGTATGGTTTCAGGTACTATTTCACTCCCCTCACGGGGTACTTTTCACCTTTCCCTCACGGTACTGGTTCACTATCGGTAAAATGGTAGTATTTAGGCTTACCCAGTGGTCTGGGTAGATTCCGACAGGGTTTCTCGTGCCCCGCCGTACTCAGGATACTCACTCGAGGTTAGTGCATTTCGCATACGGGGCTATCACCCTCTGCGGCGCTGCTTCCCAACAGCTTCTGCTATACACTAACTTTGTAACTCTAACATGAGTCCTACAACCCCGGCCCGTAGACCGGTTTGGCCTGTTCCGCTTTCGCTCGCCGCTACTGACAGAATCACATTCGTTTTCTTTTCCTCTTGGTACTAAGATGTTTCAGTTCCCAAGGTTCCCTTCACATAACCTATGTATTCAGTTATGGATAACACGAGATTAATCGTGCTGGGTTTCCCCATTCGGACATCGTCGGATCAAAGCTTACTTCCAGCTCCCCGGCGCTTTTCGCAGGTAGTCGCGTCCTTCATCGGCTCCATTTTCCAAGGCATTCACCATACGCCCTTACTATACTTTCTAAAGAAAAACCTATTGCATATATAGATAATCTATAAAATTAATGAA
Source organism: Spiroplasma sp. BIUS-1 (assembly GCF_010365805.1). Lineage (NCBI taxonomy): Bacteria > Bacillati > Mycoplasmatota > Mollicutes > Entomoplasmatales > Spiroplasmataceae > Spiroplasma > Spiroplasma sp. BIUS-1. The sequence goes on from NZ_CP048386.1 coordinate 683,630, forward strand.
ATTTTAGTTTTCTTAGTATTAATCTAAATTAAGTTACTAAATACGTTTTATATTGTTTATAAACGTAAGAAAAATAAAATGTCTATTTTCATCTAATATTCAGTTTTCAAAGAACGATTTTCTTTACAGAAATTGTCGGGGCCTAATGGCCCGCAAAAACAATCTCTGAAAACTAGATAGAACGAGATATAATCATAAGCTGTTTATCGTTTCACTCAGCTTTTTTCTCTTAATCTACGAATACTCCATAGAAAGGAGGTGATCCATCCGCACGTTCCCGTACGGATACCTTGTTACGACTTCACCCTAATCGCTAATCCTACCTTGGTACGCTCCCTCCTTACGGTTAAGATACGTGCTTCTGGTATTACCAACTCTCATGGTGTGACGGGCGGTGTGTACAAGACCCGAGAACGTATTCACCGCGACATTGCTGATTCGCGATTACTAGTGATTCCGGCTTCATGAAGTCGAGTTGCAGACTTCAATCCGAACTGAGACTGACTTTTTGAGATTAGCTCCCCCTCGCAGGATTGCGACTCTTTGTATCAGCCATTGTAGCACGTGTGTAGCCCAGGACATAAGGGGCATGATGATTTGACGTCATCCCCACCTTCCTCTAGCTTACACTAGCAGTCTCATTAGAGTCCTCAACTTAATGTTAGTAACTAATAATAGGGGTTGCGCTCGTTGCGGGACTTAACCCAACACCTCACGGCACGAGCTGACGACAACCATGCACCACCTGTCTCAATGTTAGCCTCCACTACATCTCTGTAGCTTTGCACTGGATGTCAAGCCCTGGTAAGGTTCTTCGCGTTGCTTCGAATTAAACCACATGCTCCACCACTTGTGCGGGTCCCCGTCAATTCCTTTGAGTTTCACTCTTGCGAGCATACTACTCAGGCGGAGTACTTAATGCGTTAGCTGCAGCACCGACTTAAAGCCGACACTTAGTACTCAACGTTTACGGCGTGGACTACTAGGGTATCTAATCCTATTTGCTCCCCACGCTTTCGTGCCTCAGAGTCAATAACAGGCCAGTAGACCGCCTACGCCACTGGTGTTCCTCCATATATCTACGCATTTCACCGCTACACATGGAATTCCATCTACCTCTCCTGCATTCTAGTTAGCCAGTTTTCAAGGCGAACCGGAGTTGAGCTCCGGGCTTTAACCTCAAACTTAACTAACCTCCTACGCACCCTATACGCCCAATAAATCCGGATAACGCTTGCCACCTATGTATTACCGCGGCTGCTGGCACATAGTTAGCCGTGGCTTTCTGGTAAGGTACCGTCAAACTAAAAGCATTTCCTCTTCTAGCTGTTCTTCCCTTACAACAGAGCTTTACAATCCGAAGACCGTCATCACTCACGCGGCATTGCTTCATCAGGCTTTCGCCCATTGTGAAAAATTCCCTACTGCTGCCTCCCGTAGGAGTCTGGGCCGTATCTCAGTCCCAATGTGGCCGATCAACCTCTCAGTTCGGCTACGTATCATCGCCTAGGTGGGCCATTACCCCGCCTACTAGCTAATACGCCGCATCCTCATCTTCTAGCGACCCAAACGGGCCTTTCAACATCTTCTCATGCGATAATGATGTCGTATGCGGTATTAGCAGTCGTTTCCAACTGTTATCCCCCACTAAAAGGTAGATTAGATACGTGTTACTCACCCGTTCGCCACTGGGTGCAAGCACCCCGTTCGACTTGCATGTATTAGGCATGCCGCCAGCGTTCATCCTGAGCCAGGATCAAACTCTCATTAAATTTAATCAATGTGAAAATTTTGATTCATGACTATATCTTGATTCTCAAATAATTGAACTTGTATAAATTGTACAAATTAATTGGTTGTTGTTGTTCTATCTAGTTTTCAAAGATCGTTTCACGTTGATTGTTGCAACCAACGACATATAAAAATATATATGATTTGAAACCAATAATCAATACTTTTTTTAAATTATTTTAAAATTATTTGACATTTTTTTAACCAGATTCTCTTCTGAAAATTAACGCTCAAAACTTTATAAAAACCCTTTAAATAAGGTATTGTCATTGACAAGAAAGATAATATCACATTAAGTTTTAAAAAACATAAAAAAAATAAAAAAGTTTAAACTTTTTTATTTTTAGTCATCTCAGTCGATTGTTGGTGTAAAGTCCTCATCATTTTGGTCATTTACAGGGTCCATTATGCTATCAATATCTATTTCCATAGTCTTTGTTTTCTCACTTTGTAAGCTATTTACAATGTTTGATTTACTTACTAAATGATCAGTTTTAGGAGCTTTAGGAGTTAGATTTCTTTCTTGTTTTTTCATGGCTTCTCAGATTCTATCTGAATCCCCTAAAAACACTTTTCCTTGGTAGTTTTCATCTACTCTAGGCATTTTTCTTTCAGTACGTTCAACATATGTTGGTTTAACAACATTTCCAATTGGTTGATCAAATTCACCAGCTCTTTGAGCGGCTCTTCTTGGAACTATTGTTTGCTTATAAGGGTCCTTAGGCTCTAGAATTGGCGGTAACTCCTCTAATTTAGGAATATTATTAATTGGTGCCACATTCTCCATGACAGGCTTTAAAGGCTCGTTATTTGGGGTATTTTCAAACTCATTATATTGAGTATTTTCATCACTTTTTAGTGGTTCAAAATCTTCAAAATTTAAGTTTTCAGAAGTTTGTGTTTGAGTTTCATCATCTCAATCAATAACATGAGTTCTTGTTAATTCCTCTTGAGTTTTATCATAACTTGCTGTGTCTTCGTTTAATTCTTCTGTCTCTGGGAAGTTATTATTGTTAATATCTTCTTTTAATTGTGCTAATTTATCTGAAATATTGAATGTTTCTTCATTTGGTGTTGAAGTAAAATCTGGATTAAATTCAGGTATTTCAGAAGGATTTTCTCTTAGAACCATTGGTTTAAATGGTTCGCTAATTTCTTCTGTTCTAGTATTTTTTGCTTTTGCAACTTTTACTTTGCTTGAGCTAGAGATCTTACATATAGGAAAAATTGAGATTACTGATAATCCTGAAGCTATTGCTAACATTATTGTATTTAATTTTGTATCAACTGATATAGGATTTTTTTGGATTAACATTACTAATAAAACTATATTTATTGCAGCTAAAGCAAGTGATAATAAAATATAGAATATGTTTACAACACCACTTTTCTTTGATGCAAACTTTGTAATTCCTAAAATAATTAATAATCCGATAAATGATACTAGAGCTGCTTGTAAATAGTTAAATAGTTGAAAGTCTTTTTCGAAAGAAAACGCTATAAACTGATTTCCTCCAATTAAAAAACCTCCAATAAAACTAATTGTTAAAGCAGCTAGTCAAATTAAAACGCCAAAAAATAAACTCTTTTTCATGAATATGCCCCTATCTTGTATAGCCCTAAAAATACATAGATATTTTAGCACCAAAAAAAAGTAAAGACAAGTAGTTAAATTGTAAAAAAAAATAAAAAACACTTTTAAAGTGTTTTTTATTTTTTTTAATAATTAATTACCATTCCTTGATATCTTGTCATGCTTAATAATGATTCTCTAATTCCTTGAACACCTTCACCAGAGTCTTTTATCCCTAAGAATGGGAAGCTATCTGGTCCACGTTGTGGTCTTGAATTAATATTTACTGTACCAGTTTTTATTTTTTTAGCTGTCAATATAGCTTTAGAAATGTCTTGACAAAAGACACTTGCTTGTAAACCAAATTGTGACTCATTTGCTATTTTAATCATTTCATCATATGAATCTATTCTTATTACAGGTAAAACAGGACCAAAAGGTTCTTCTCAAGCAACTCTCATATCAACATTAACATTATCTAAAAGTGTTGGTCACATTAAATTTCTTTCTCTTTTATCACCACAAACAACTTTAGCACCCATATCTTTTGCATTATCAATTAAACCTTGAATGAAATCTGCTGATTTTTCATCAATAACAGGTGTTATAAATGAGTTTTCATCAGGCATTCCAACACTTAATGCTTCAACTTTAGATTTTAATATCGGTACCAATTTATCTGCTATTTCATTAGTTGTTAATACTCTTTTAACAGCAGTACATCTTTGTCCTGAATAACCAAATGCACCATTAACTATTTCATCTGCATATTTTTCTAAGTTTAGATCATCTAAAACTATAGCAGGATCTTTTCCACCCAATTCTAAAACCAAGTCTGTTGTGCTTCCCATTTTTCTAATTTGATTACCTATTCCAACACTTCCTGTAAATGAAATCATGTCAATTTCAGGATTTGAAGTAATGATATCTCCAATTTCTCTTCCTCTACCAGTAACAATATTAAATATACCTTTTGGCATTTTAGCTTCTAATACAAGTTCTGATAAGTAAGTCCCCACCAAACTTCCTGCTGTTGCTGGTTTAAATACAACTGTATTTCCCATAACTAAAGCAGGAATAATTTTAGCCAAGGCCAAGTTGAATGGGTAATTAAATGGAGATATTGCAAGAACAACACCTTTTGCCACTCTTGAAAATACACCGATTTTATTTTTAGCTCCCATTCCTTCTCCAGTAAGAGCTAATGGTTCCATTCTTTTTGCTTCTTCAAAAGTATAGTCAATCAATTCTATTGTTCTAACAACTTCTGTTAAAGATTCTTTTAAGTTTTTTGCTATCTCTTCTGACATAACTTGAGCTATTTCTTCTTTATTTTTATCAATTAAGTCTCTAAACTTTTTAAGAACAGCTATTCTGTCAAGTAAAGCGACTTCTTCTCAACTTTGTTGAGCATTTCTTGCTGCAGAAAATGCTTTATTTATATCTTCAGCAGATAAAGCACTTACTTTACCAGCAACTTCAAGTGTTGCTGGATTCATTATTTCTAATCATTGTCCATTATCTATCAATTCGTTGTTGATTAAAGCTTTATATTGTCTCATTTCATTTTCCCTCTCTTTAATTCATTGAAAAAATATTGTTCATTATTATTGACCCAGCTATTGAAACATTTAAACTTTCCAAATCTGGGTTTGTTTTTACTTTTATATTTTTATCAATTATCTCAGAAACTTCTTGAGAGATTCCTTTACCTTCATTACCTAAAATTAAAGCAACTTTTTTGCCTTTAACTTCTTCTAATGAGTTACTTTCTTCTCTTAACAAAGTACCCAGGATTATTATATTACTTTGCTTCAAATTATTTATAAAAGATTTTAAATCCTCATTTCTAAGATTTAAATCAAAATGATTTGATTGAGTTGCTCTTAAAACTTTTGGGTTATAAAAACTAACACTATCTTTTGAACAAATGACATTTTTAAAACCAAATGCAAAAGCACTTCTTATAAGAGTTCCTAAATTACCAGGATCTTGGACATTATCTAAAATAAGATAATTTGAATCAAAATCTTCTTTTTCTTCTATTTTGCAAACTGCAAATACACCTTGAGTTGTTTTTAAATCTGTTAGTTTATTTGAAACATTGTCAGATATTTCAACAACATTTGAGAAATCTTTATATTTATCTAAATGTCTTGTTTCAACTAAAATAATTTCTGCAACTTTTTTTTGAATTGCTAAATCTACCATTTTCAAACCTTCAATGATGTACTTACCTTTTTCTTTTTGTACTTTAGTTTCCTTATAAGAAAGAACTTCTTCTATTAAATTGTTATTTACAGATGTTATTTTCATTTTATTCAGTAAGTGCAAATCCTATTTCATATAATTTATTTTCGGGATTTGCAAAGTCCTTTCCTTTATAATTTGGGTCTTTTACAGGATATCCAAAAACTAGAGAAGCTCTACGAGGAGGTTCTAACAATTTTGCTTGAATAGTTGCCATTGGTGATATTGATTCACCAGTCTGTCTTTTTCTTTTATTTTCTTCCATTAAATCTTCAATATCTTTTACATTAGCTTGCTTTACTAAGATTCAAATTTTGTTTTCTCTATATCATTTAACAATTTTTTTATACTCAGTATAAGTGAATTGTGTTGGTTCATCTCCGGCATAAAATCTATTTTTTTGTTTACTTCAACCAGTAACAAAGTCCTTTCAAATTATATTTCCAGTTTTACCCTTTGTCATCATATTTATTGTTTGGTTTATAGTTTCTTCTAAACTGTGATAACCATATCCTGTAAATGAATTACCAGATCAAAGGTTAACATAGTTATTCTTTTTAGGATCTCAAATCTCTTCAAAACAACTTGCAGCCACTCAATACCTATTGTCAGTTGAATTTCTATAAATTTCAAAACCATATTTACTGTTTTTTATAACAACTTCTTTTTGAGTAATTTTTACAACCTTACTTCTAAATGTTTCTATAATTTTTTTAATTTCTTTTTCTGTTAATTTTTGTCTAACTTCACCACGAACATTCTTTATCATCTCTTTTGTTTTGCTAACTTCTTCTAAAGCTCTGTATTTTCTATTTGCAAATGCATTGAAAATATTAAGTTCTGAAGTAGGGTCTGGCATAACAAATTCGTTTGTTACCAACTCTTCTTGGGTTTTTGTTATTTGCTCTAAAGTATTTGTTGTTGCATTTACACTTTTAATTTTAGCTATTATACTTGAAGCATTTTTTTTATTATCCTCTAAACCTTCCATTAAAATTTCTTTGTTTTCTTCTTTTTTTACAGCATTTGGGTTAATACTTGATTCAAAATAAAACTCTGAGTCATCAAAAAAATTATCATTATCTGACTCATTTGTTCTTTCTAGAGAAGGCATTTTTGGGTCATGAGGGTTTGAGGGTTTATAGTCATAAATGCTTTTTAAATCTTTTTTTGTAGCCATATATACCCCCTATTTTCTAATCAAAATTAGTACCCTGAATTTTGTCTATTAAAGTTAATTTCGTTTTTCTTGTTATAGATATCTAATATCTCATTGTTTGTTATTTCTAAAATGTAAGTTATTGATAAAAACTCATCTAACAATTGGTTGTAAGTTTCTTTATCAAAATTTTGTTCAAATATTAATGCTTTTCTATAAACATTAATACTTCATTGATCAATGTCGTTTGCATCATTGATTTTATTACTAAAAGTAGAAAAATCAAAATCTACATTAGTTCCCAAACTTATTATAAAGTGTAGACAATCAATTAATTCTTCTAAAATGACTGTTCTTTCACTAGGACCTTTGTTTGATCAATATTTAAATGATCTATATTCATTTATAAATTCAGAAACTTCTACAAGAAAAGCAATCAATTTTTTCTTGTAGATTTGTTCGTTTACAATTATATTTTTTGTTTCAATAATGTAATTATCAAGAATTACTTGTTTTTCTTTTAGGTAAATTAAATTCTCTTTAGTTAACATTTTACTCACTCCTATAATCTAATTTTAGTTTAAAAAAATGATAGTTTCCTATCATTTTTTTTATTTTCTAAAACCCAGGTTTTCTAAGTAATTTAAACATATTTGTTTTGTAAACTTCTACTCCAGGTTGGTTAAATGGGTTGATTCCTAATAAGTAACCACTCATTGCACATGATTTCATAAATCAATATGCAGCATAACCAAACATTTCAGCATCCATTTTTTCAAATTCTAAAACAATATTTGGAACATCACCTGTATTTGCATGAGCATCAATAACCCCTTCAAGAGCTACTTTGTTAATTTCATGAAATGACTTACTTGTTAAGTAGTTTAATCCATCTAGATCTTCATCATTTGTAGGAACATTTAAGTCCATTGTTGGTTTTTTAACATCAATTATTGTTTCAAACAAAACATTTTTTGTTCCCTCTTGGACAAATTGCCCAAGTGAGTGTAGGTCAGTTGAGAAAATACAACTTGTTGGGAATAACCCTTTACCATCTTTACCTTCTGACTCACCAAATAATTGTTTTCATCATTCTGTAAATGTTTGCATTTGAAGCTCATATCCAACTAAAGTTTCTGCTTTGAATCCTTTTTGTGTGTGTAAAATGTGTCTTGCAACAGCGTATTTATAAGCTTCATTATCTAATGATTTTGTATCTTCCATAGCTTTTTTAGCTCCAGCAAATATTTCATCAATATTAACTCCAGCCACTAAAAGTGGGAATATGCCAACTGGAGTGAACACTGAAAATCTTCCACCAATATCATCTGGTATTGTAAATGTTTCATAACCTTCAGCTGTAGCAAGTTGTTTTAAAGCACCTTTTGCTTTATCAGTTACCGCAACAATTCTTTCCTTTGCAACTTCTTTACCTTTAATATCTACTAAAAGTTTTTCAAAAACTCTAAAAGCTATTCCTGGTTCTGTAGTTGTTCCAGATTTTGAAATGTTTACGATCCCAAATTCTTTATTTTTTACATACTCCAAAACTTGTTTTGTATATGTAGAAGATATAGTGTTACCAATATATATTAGTTCTACACCATCTTTTGGGTATAAACCTCTAATCATTTCATCAGCAGCTCTTGCTCCCAAGTAACTACCACCAATCCCGACAACAAGTAATACTTCTATTTTCTCTTTTAAGTTGTTTGCTACAACTTTCATTCTACTTAATTCATCTTTATCAAAATCATTTGGTCAAGTAACTCAACCTAAAAAGTCGTTTCCTTCACCAGTTTTGTTTTCTATCATTTCACTAACTTTTTTAACTTCATCCTTACTAAAATTAGAAACCTCATTTTCAATTTTAGAATCTTTTAATATTGTTTTTATCATGGCGATATTGCTCCTTTATTGTTAATTTGACTCTACACTATTTTTTAAGTTATTAAAACCACTTTTAGTTTCTTTTATTTTTGTTTCAGGTGATTTTAGTAATTCTGGTCTTATAGCTTTATAGCTTAGTTTAACTTGATTTTTTTCGTTTAAAAGTTCAATAACTTCAACTTCATACTCTTCATCCATTTTCAAGAATTCTTCAACACTTTTTACAAAAAAGTCTGAAATTTCTGAAATATGAATTAAACCCTTAATTATTTCATTTCCGTCTGTAACTTCACAAAAAGCACCATAGTTAACAATAGCTGTAATTTTAGCTTTAACTTTTTGTCCTTTTTCTAACATCCTATTGCTCTCCTTACAAAATAATTATAAACTTAATTTAGTATATCAATAAAAAATTTGAAAAAATTTTTTAAAAGGAGGGGTAAATTTTGGAAAAAAATACCTTAGAAGAAAAAGTAAAAGCTACAATCGATCAATTAAGAATATATGTCGCACAAGATGGTGGAGATATGGAATTTGTAGCAATTAAAAATAGATTAGTTTATATTAGACTTATGGGTAATTGTGTAGGTTGTGGACTTACAGAATTAACCTTTAAAGAAGGTGTTGAAGTAGCTCTTATAGAAGAGTTTCCATACGACATCGATGGCGTAGAATTAGTAATGTAACTTATTAAAAGGAGATTATTATGATTTTATTGACAACTGAAACAGATATTATAAATACGGTACTTACAGCAATTTCAACAACAACAGTTTTTACCGCTTCATTACTTTTACCTTTTTTAGTTAAAAAATATAATGATAAGAAGCAAAAAATTGATGCTGGAGAAAGCGCACTTCTAGATGCTTTTGATAAATATTTCTCAGAAAACTATTCAAAAAATGACTTTGAGTGATATTTAGCTGAAATAAGAGCAATAATCAAAAAAAATCAAGTTAAAACAATAACTTGCACTAATTGCAAAAAGAAATGTACATCAAACAAATATATGGAATGATTCTCAAAAGTAGATAAAGTTATTCCAGAGATTAATAACTTCTCATTTAAATCTGGTAAAGTAGGATTTAAAATGGAGTTAAATGTATTATTTTGCTATAAATGCGCAACTAAAAAAATAACAAAAAAAGCAATTACTTAATTGCTTTTTGTTTTTTAAAATCAATCTTTAATTCTTTTAGTGTGTGTACTCCGATTGGTACAGCTACAAAAAATGCGCAAGAAGCAAAAACTGAAAATAACACGAAACCAAAACCCACTTTTCCAGGATCTAATTGAGCATATGGGAAAGGCATAAAAATTTCAGCTTCTGGATTCATATTTTTATATCTAACCAATAAAAATGCTCTAAAAAATATAAATATTAAATATAATGCTGGAAGTATTAGATTATATCAACAGTATTTACTTGAATATTGACCTACACTTACTGATTGTTTTCTTATCAATGCATAAATCGCAAGAACAGCAACTGGAGTAATTGAGTGTTCTACAATTGATTTAAGTATTTTATATCAATTATTAAAACCAACAATCCCTTCTCCATTAGAAGTTCACATTGTCACATTGTATAAAGCAAATACATAAATATTTGCAACAAGTATTAATGTATGAGCATTTTTTCCTGTAATTCAGTTTGGCATTTTCTTATTGTGCAAATTTATTCAATTTGAAATTCCAAATATAGAAGTTGCTAATGTAACTCAAACAGATAAATATATCATTTGATTAATTAATGAGACATCAAAATTTAAAGTAAGTTCTGTTGCAGCGTCCCCTAGTATAACAGTCAAAAATAAATCTAAAAAAATAGCTAATAACGGCATTACGGCACATCAAACATAAAGTATATATACTACTATATACCTTCAATTCTTTTCTTTCATTTCATTCACCCTTATGGTAATAGTAAATAATTAAAGACAAAAAATCAACCTTAAAGTTGATTTTTTATCCTACAGATCCTTCCATATCCATTTTTATTAGTTGGTTTAACTCAACTGCATATTCTAAAGGAAGTTCTTTTGTAAATGGTTCTAAAAATCCCATAACAATTATTTCTAAAGCTTGTTGTTCATCTAAACCTCTACTCATTAAGTAAAATAACTGTTCTTCACTTACTTTTGAAACTGTTGCTTCATGTTCGATTTGAGATTGGTTATTGTGAACTTTGTTTTGAGGAATAGTATCTGAATGAGATTGGTTATCAAGTATTAATGTATCACATTCAACTCTTGCTTTTGAGTTAATTGCATCAGGTCCAATATATGCAAGACCTCTGTAGTTTGCAGTTCCACCTTGGAAAGTGATTGATTTAGAAACAATTTTTGATTTTGTTTCTTTACCAAGATGAATCATTTTACTTCCTGCATCTTGATAAACTCCTTTTTTTGCAACAGCAATTGAAATTGTGTCACCTTGAGCTCTATCACCTTTTAATATACAAGAAGGATATTTCATATTTACTTTTGAACCGATGTTTCCATCAATTCATTCCATTCTTCCATCTTCTTCAACAATACTTCTTTTTGTAACTAAGTTTAAAACATTATCACTTCAGTTTTGAACTGTTGTGTATCTTACACTCGCTCTTTTCCCTACAAATATTTCAACAATAGCTGCATGTAAGTTGTTTTCTGAATAAATTGGTGCAGTACATCCTTCAATATAGTGTAATTGAGCATCATCTTCAACTACAATTAAAGTTCTTTCAAATTGTCCTGATGATTGGTAGTTAATTCTAAAATATGCTTGTAAAGGTTTTTCTAATTTAACCCCTTCTGGAACATAAATGAAAGTTCCCCCTGATCAAACCGCTGCATTTAGTGAAGCATATTTGTTATCATCGTTTTTAACTAATTTTCCAAAATGTTTTTTAAATAACTCCGGATATTTTCTCAAAGCTGTATCACAATCAGTGAAAATAACTCCTTGTTTTTCTAACTCTTCGTTCATTCTTTCATAAACTGGTCTTGCATCTCATTGAGCATTAATTCCTGCTAAAAAGTTTTTTTCAGCTTCTGGAATTCCAAGTCTATCAAATGTTCTTTTAATATTATCTGGTATTTCATCTCAAGTTTTTACTGTTTTTCCTGCACCTTCAGTGTAATAGTAATAATCATTAAAATCTACTCAATTTAAGTCCGGTCCAAAACTTGGTTGAGGTTTTTGTTCAAATATTTTTAAACTCTCTAATCTATAATCTAACATTCATTGTGGTTCTTCTTTATGTTTAGATATTTCTCTTACAACATCTTCATTCAATCCCTTTTGAACTTTATATGTAGATACTTCACCTTCATTAAAACCGTATTTATAGTCAGATATTTGTTTAATTTCTTCTTCTTGTTTTAGTTTTTTCATTAACTATACCTCCTTGTTTAGAATAGATTTGAAACCATCTGCACCTAAAAGTGCACAATTTATTCTGTTTCCTTGTTTGTTAATCTCTCAAAAAGCTATTAATTCATCTAGTATAGACTCATCATATTCATTTCCAGCGATCATGTTGTAGTAATTTACAAGCTGTTTTTGAGCTTCTATTACACTTAATCCTTTTAATTTTGAACACATTATATCAGTTGATGCTGTTGAAATTGCACATGCATTTCCATCAAATCTTGCATCAATTATTTGATCATTTTCAATTAATAATTGAACATTTATCTCATCACTGCATGTTGGAGAGTCTTGAAACTTAATAATTGATTTATCATTTTCAATTAAACCCTTAAAGTCTGGTTGAGTATAATGTTCCATTATAATTTGTCTTAATTGAATTTTGTCATCTTTATCAAACATTATTTAAACCTCCTTTTAAATAATTTCATTTATTCAATTATCACAATCTTTTAAAGCTTCTATAAATACATCTATATCTTCTTTTGTGTTGTAAATTGAAAAACTTGCCCTTATAGTTGAACTTATTTTAAATAAATCATTTGCAAGTCTTGCACAGTGCTTTCCAACTCTAACTGAAATGTTATATTTTTTATTTAAGAATGCTCCGAAATCTTGTGAATTAACATTCTTTAAATTAAATAAAACTATTGGTTGATCATTTTCTAAGTTATAAAAATCAAACTTAGAAGTATCTACTTGCTTTAATTTTTCTCTAAAATAAACTTTTAACTCTTTTTCATAACTTATTAAGTTTTCTAATTTAAATTCCTCAATAAGATCAAGACAAACATTAAAAGCATATATTGCAGATAAATTTAAAGTACCTGCTTCAAATTTTTCCGGTATTGGAGCTAACTTATAGTTTTCAACACTAATATTTGTGTTGTTACCCCCTCCATAAAAAATTGGTTTTAGTCATTTTAAAATATCTTTTTTAGCCCAAAGAACACCTAAACCAAATGGTCCATATAGTTTATGTGTTGAAAAAGCTATACAATCAACATTTAGTTTTTCCACATCAATTTTGTTATGAGCAATTGATTGTGCTAAATCTAAAATAACAATTACTTCTTTATTTATTTCTTTTATTTTTTTAACTATGTTTTCAACATCATTTAAACCTGCTGTTGTATTTGAATTCATAGCAAAAGAAACAACTTTTGTTTTTTGATTAACTTTTTGTTCAATTTTATTTAAATCAATTAAAAAGTTTTCATCTAAATCTAGGTAATCTAATTTCAAATCATATTCTTCAGATAAAACCATTCAAGGCAATAGATTTGAAGAGTGCTCCATTTTAGTAACTAAAATTTCATCCTCTTTTTTTAAATAACTTTTCATACCAAATGCTAGTTGATTTAAAGAGTGTGTAGTTCCACTAGTGAATATTATTTCACTACTGTCTTTAACACCAATAAAATCAGCTATTTTTTGTCTAGTTTCCAATAACATTTGATTTGCTTTATAAGCATTATCAAATAAGTTATTGTGTGTATTTGCTCCAATTTTTAAATCATATTCGCTTTGAGCTTTTACAACTTTATCAAATTTGATTGAAGTTGCAGCTGAATCAAAATAGATTTCTTTAGAGTTATTTTTAAAATATGAAAAGTTATCTTTAAAATTCATTAGATCATTTCCTTTAATTTTTCTTTTAAGTAATTTAATAATTCTTCTTCAAGAATTTCTTGAAATACTGGTTCGAAATAACCATTAATAATTAATTCTTGAGCTTGTAATTTGTTCAACCCTCTTGATAGTAAGTAAAAAACTTGATCTGGGTCTAACATACCAATAGCATTGGCATGACTTGCTACAATATCATTTTCATCAATTAATAAAACCGGATCAGAATCGGCTTTTGCCTGTTTATCTAGAACCAATAACCTTAATTCTTGATGAGCTTCTGCTTGATTAGAACCTTTTTTAATATCACTTACACATCTAATAAATCCTTTTGATGTGTCTTTTAAAACTTCATAAGTTTTGATATTTGAATATGAGTTTCTTGCATTATGAACTGATTTAATTAATGAGTTCTTTTTAATATCTTTGTTTATTATTGTTGCATTGTAAAACTCAATTGAAGTATTTTCTTCATTTAAGTTAATTGTAAAGTTATCATCACAATCATAATTAGCTATATTTGATATTTTTAAATCTAATCTAGCGTTTTTATTTAGATTGAAATTAATATTGAATTCTTTTTTAGTTTCATCTTTTGAAGGTAAAAACAAGATTATTACTTTCATTTCAACATTTTCTTTTAAGTTGAAATCAATTGTTCCAAACTTGTTTTCTAATAAGATTATTTTATTTTCACTGTTTTCAAATGTAAAACTTGAAGGTAGATTTTCTCTAAAATCAATATAAGAATCATTTAGCTTAAAATTTGTCATTATTTAGCTAATTCCTTAACTCAAGCATAACCTTCAGTGTTAATTCTTTCAACAATTTCATTTCCTCCACTAGTAACTATTTTTCCTTCAATAATTACGTGAGCATGTGTTGGTTTTACTTTTTTAAAGAATCTATCGTAGTGAGAAACAATAACCATTGCATTTCTTGTTAAATCAACTTTGTTTAAGTTTTCTGAAACAACTTCTAAAGCATCAACATCTAATCCTGAATCTATTTCATCAATTAAACTAAATATTGGACTTAACATTTTTAGTTGAAGAATTTCATTTTTTTTCTTTTCTCCACCACTAAATCCATCATTTACAAATCTTTTTAGCATATTTAGGTCAAAGTCTAAATCACTTGCACCTTGTTTAATATCTTTAAAAATTTCTTGTAGTTTTTTGCTCTCTTCACTGTGAGCATTTACAATATATTTTAAAAACTCTAAATTTGATACTCCCGGAATTGTTTGAGGGTTTTGCATTGCTAAAAATAACCCTGCTTTACTTCTCTCATCAACGCTCATTTCCAAAATTGATTCACCATCAACTAAAATATCTCCTGATGTTATTTCATATTTTGGGTGTCCCATAATTGCCATAAGTAATGTTGATTTACCATTACCATTTGGTCCCATAAGAGCATGAATTTCTCCAGAATTAACTGTTAAATTCACACCTTTTAAAATTTCTTTATCTTCTATACTTACGTATAAATCTTTTATTTCTAATTTATGCATTTTTAAAAAACTCCTTGCCCTATTATTATAGTTATTTATCTCTAAAAAAATTAATCAATTTGAAATGAATTAAAATTGATTTTAAATCCCTAATCTATTTAATATTTAGTTGTAATTTAATGTCTTTTTTGCTTATTTTTCTTTATAATTATTTTGATATAAACCAAGGAGTGAATGGTGTGAAAAAATTATTAACACTTTTAGGAAGTGTTAGTTTAATTGCAACAACAGCACAAATGGCTGTTGCTTGTGGAACAAACTACGACAAAAAAGACAAAGATGGAAACTCAATTCTTATTCAATTTCTACAATCAATCGATGGAAAAGCACAAATAACATCAACAGATGTACTTTGAAAATTAATAAATAAAGATAATGGTCCAAAAAATAGAGAAAAATTAACTTTAGATCTTCTAAAAATGATTAATTTATCTATTTTATCTAACTCAGGAAAACAAGAGAATATAGATGATATCAACGATAAAAGCATTTATACAAACTATAACCTTTCAAAAATTTTACAAGAAAGATGAACTTCATTAAGTTCAACAGTTGATAGACAAATAAGTACTGAAAAAGACAAATACAAAAAAGACCATGGAAAAAAATGAGAAAAAGAATGAGACAAGATGTTGGTAAACAAATATAGTGTTTATCAAGATGATGTAAAATCAATGGACAGAGAATTCCTAGAAAACAAATATAAATCAGATATATTATTATCCGATGAAAACAATAGTGCTACAAAAACACTATTGGATGTTTTACTTAACACAGATCAAATGGGTGTTACTTGAATAAGTTCAAGTGATATTTTAAGAAAATATAATGCATTAGAAAGAATTGTTAATGCAAATTTAGAAGAGAATGAAAAAAACAATACAGCTATTGCCAACTATGTTAAGTCAGACTTAGATCAAATAGCTCAAATTGAAAACTCAACAAAAAAAGAAGCCGAAGGATGAAACGGAACAAAGCTAAGTTCAACAAGCAGTGATAAAGAAATTGCAAATGAAGCTAGAAGAGTTGTTAAAATAGATAAAAAATCTATAGTAAACGATACTCCAGTTAATATGAATGACTTTACTGTAAGTGATACAAATAACTCAAGAGCAGGTTTTTTAAGTAACTCACAAAGATACTTTTTAGATAAGTTCTATAATACTCAAGCTCCGCTTGCAATAAGTGAAGTTGTTATACCTTTTTCAGAAACACATACTTTTGATACAGGAGTAACTCCACAAAGTTTCTATTCAACAGATGGAAATGATCAAAAAAATAGTGAAGACTTACTAAATTCAATAATAAAAGATAAAGATCAAGTTGCATGAAACCGTTGAATGGTTGATCAAAAAACAAAACACCCAAAAGCAACAGTTAAACATTATGACCAATTAATGACTTTAAGTAATTCAACAGACTTTACTCAAGATATGAGATCTGTTGTATATGACTTAGTTCTTTTTGGTCATGAAAATGGAAAAAAAATTGGGTCAGGAACAAACAATTCTACAGATGATGATAGTAAATACCCAACACTAGATTCTATGGTAAAAGAATTATCAAGAAATAAAGGTAATCCTAATTTTTATAATTATGACGATACAGGAAAAGTCTATTATATAGATTCTACTGGTATGCATATCGTACAAATAGATGGCTATGAATATTTAGAAAAAACTAAAGACAAAGGTTCAAAACAAGAAGGATTAGAAAAAGGTTCTGAAGGTTACGAACAAGTAAATAAAGATACAATGAAAGAATTAAATGAATTCAAAAAGTATAATAGTTTAACTGATAATCAAAAAATTGAAGCAATGAAAAACGAGACTACTTATAACGCTTTAAACACAGCTGTAACTAACCCTTATTTACATTTTTTAACTAATAATTCAATGTTAAAGGGTTTACAAGGTAGTCAATATAGTTTTGATATAATGTCTGATGTAAAAAATTGATCAAAAGTTAACTCATCAGATGAATCTTCTTTCTATTGAACAACATGTGTTTTTGATTACTTCTTTAATATTTCAAATACAAAAGATAAAGGACAAAACAGTTTCATTGATAGATATATAACTTTTAACAGCGATTCTGAAAATGGTGAGGTTGCCAAAAATACTCAAGATTGATTCTACAAACAGTTGGGCACTAAACAAAGTTCTATTATAACAACTCCTGGTCAATTATTTAATACATCAGAGAGAACTTGAACTGAAGAAATTAATTCTAAAACAGTTGCTTCAGGATATCCTAAAAAAACAATGGTAGATAATGTTAATGCTAAAAGATCTAGTGTTAGAAAATTAACATCAGATAAATTTTGAATGCCTATTGATGGAGATAATGCAAATGGTTCTACTAAGGAATATGAATATTCAACAAATGATTTAAGTTATATTTTTAATTACAATTTAACAATTAAATCAATTGAAAATTCTTACATAAATTTCAAAATGGGAGGTGCTAAATAATGAAAAGATTATTAGGTATATTAAGCGCTTTCTCATTAACTGTTGCAACCCCTTCTCTTGTTGTTGCTTGTGGAACTGGTTCAAGAATAACAAATCCTAAGTTAAATATTGATTTAGCTAAACAAATACTTGTTTCAATATCAGGAAATCCCGATTTAGCAAATATAGATTTTGGATCAATGTTTACAGATGAACAAATAGAATCTGTATTAGTTAACATGATAAATGAATTACTTTCATTACAATATAGTTTTGACTCAACTAATTCAACTCTTAACAAACTTGGTTTTGATCAATACACAACAGATAACGATAAGAAAATTGAAAAAAGTTTTAAAGATAAATATTCTCTAGAGTCAAGAACTATTGCAGAAAACAAACTATTTGAAGAATATACAAAGTCTATCAACTCTACAAAACTCGACTATTGAAGTGTAAATAACAACTACAATTTGAACATTCAAAAAGATACGGTTGTAAAAGATTTCAGTGGAAAAGAAGAAATTACAGTTTCTAAAGATGATGATCACAAATACATTTATTTAAGTGAAAATGGTAACCCTACAAAAAATGATATTTGAAGATTTACAGATGAAGTTGGTATACCGTCAGACGTTACAAACGATGATAGACTACCAACAATCCAACAACTTACAAGTGAGTTTAACTCTAATAAGTCTCCATTTTATGTAAAAGTAGGAGATGGATTTAAAAATATATCTTCAAAAACTGCATTATATCTTAGATTTCAAGACTATTTTGAGACAAAGATATTAGAAGATATAAACGAGAATTTATTAACTACAGCTTATTTAAAATCAACTATGTTTGATATAAAACAATCTGGAGACAATAAGAAATCTCCATATATAAACCCATCTTCTGCAATGTTTTCAAAAACACAAACTTTAAATGAGCCTTCAATAAATGAAAAATGAAAAACTAATGTAAAAATGGTTTGAACAATTAGATTTGAAACAAACTCAGAAAGCGAGATCACAAATATAAACAAAGCTATATCTGGTTCAGGAATAGTTGATAATTCTTCAGGAGCATTAAAAGATAAAAAAAGTTTAAGTGAAATTTACGAAATATTCAAAAAATCAAATATAACACCTATAACTGATAACAAAACAGGATATGATTCATATTTTGGTTTAAGTGGATATCAAGGATTAACAATATATAATGGTGAAAATGCAGTTGGAGAAAGCCCAATAGCAGGAAAAGCTTATGAAAGTAATGTTAAGAAATGAAATGACACTGCAGGAATAGTAAAATATAGTTCAGCAAACTTTTTAACAGAAGATCCAGAAGATACAAATTATTCTGATTTAGTATTAGTTCTTCCAGTTTATATGATTGAACTGTTAGGTGGTTCAGGTAAAATTGAACCAGCAAACTCTTCTGAATTAAATGACGAAGTTTCAACTGACCCAACTTACACAATAAAAGGTAAAACAGTTGATAATAAACTTCAAGAATCTAAAATTAAATTTAGTAATACAATTTCTAATGATAATGTTTATTCTGAAAGATGAAATAATAATAAAAACAATCAATCTTTACATTCAATTGATGTTCAAAAACTAGCAATGGATTCAGTTAAACAAGAAGCTTTATTAAACGAAATAATGTATGGACTTTCTAAAGATTCTTCATCAACAGATCTTGCAAAAACAATAATCTATTCTAAATACTTAGATAAAGATCAAGTTTATTATGCAGGTCTATGAGATAAAATTGGAACTTACATTAAAAGTGAAGATGATAAAGACGATTAATTTTTAAAATAAACCTCTTAAAGGGTTTATTTTTTTATAAAATATTTATGAAAAGAGGTTAAATATATGGAATGTATATTTTGTAAAATAATAAATAGAGAAATGGATTCAAAAATTATCTTTGAAAATGAGCATACCCTTGCTTTTCTGGATATATTCCCTAACAGTAATGGTCATTCTCTTGTAATACCAAAAAAACACTTTGAAGACTATGAGCAAACTGATGATTTTTACTTACAAGAAGTTGCCAAAACAAAGAAAATTGTTTCAAAGATCTTAAAAGAAAAAT
Organism: Spiroplasma sp. BIUS-1; assembly: GCF_010365805.1. Lineage (NCBI taxonomy): Bacteria > Bacillati > Mycoplasmatota > Mollicutes > Entomoplasmatales > Spiroplasmataceae > Spiroplasma > Spiroplasma sp. BIUS-1. The sequence continues at coordinate 703,402 of NZ_CP048386.1, forward strand.
TAAATGCCAAGGGAATGAATTACATATCTAATCAAGGTTCTGAAGCATTTCAAATGGTATTTCACTACCATGAACATATTGTTCCAAAATATGAAAAAGAAAAAGGATATACATTTAAAATAAATAACCAACCCGGTGATTTATTAGATGTTGATGAAGTATTTGAAAAACTAAAATAAAAGGAAGTTAATTACTTAACTTCCTTTTTTTCATTGTGATTTCAATAACTTCTACCATCTTCAGAAAGGATTCTTCCAGTTCAAGCACCCTTTTCGACTTTTGATAGTTCATCATTTATTTTATAAATTCTTGCATCCAAAGCATCTAATGAAGATATTATTACAGCTTCAATTAAATTTGGTTCTACAGGTGATCCATATTCATTTTTACCATGACTTGCAAGTATTGCGTGTTGTAACTTCAAAACACTTTGATCATCTTTTAAACCAAGTTCAATAGCCATGTTTGAAACAAAAGCATTCCCTATTGAAATGTGACCTAACAATTTACCTTCATCAGTATATTCTGATGCGTTTTTACCAGCCATTTCAACTACTTTTCCTATGTCATGTAAAATTGCTCCACAATATACTAAATCTCAATCGATATCTGCATATTTATACACTTCTCTAATAGCTTTTGCTCCCATTAAAAGTGAGAAACTGTGTCAAAACAATCCCCCAACAACATTGTGATGAATGCTTACTGCTGCAGGATATTTTTTAAATTCATTTTCATATTTTTTAAGTATAGTTAAAGTAATTTTTTTGTATACTTCATTTTTTGTTGATTCAATAAACTCAATTAATTTATCATAATTTGTTTCAACGTTTATTGGAGCACTAATACTAAACATTTCTTCATTTATATTATGTTTTTCAAAATCCTCTTCTTTTATAACTTCATAAGAATTAACTTTTAATTGTAATTGTTGTCTATAAACATTTGTTGCTGCATCAACTTTTACAATTACTCCGTTTTTTAACTCTTCAACATCTTTATCAGTTGAATTTCAAAGTCTTGCTTCAATTCTACCTGACATATCTACTAAATTTAAAATTAAGTAATTTGATCCATTATTTCCAGTAGACAATATTGTTTTTTCAATTCTAGCTATTAAAGTTACTAGTTTGCTTTCTGCATTTATTTGATTAATCATTTTCATTCTCCTCAAAGATAAGTTAATTTTAACAAAAAAAACACCATTAATTAGTGCTTATTTGTTATTAAATTAAAAATCCTGGATTTTTTAAAATACTTATAAATTCTTTTCCAAACATAATTGCATCTTGTGGTTCTAAAACATTTTGATTGAAAGCAAAATTTATTTTTGCAAAGTTTGATAATGTTCCATCTTCTTTAAATGAATTTGAAATTGAAGCTATGTAAATTGATATCACAGAGTCATTTGAAAGACCAAAACTTGCATTATCAATACCAAAACTTGTTAAATCATATAATGATACTTTTAACTCTTGATTATTGTACTTAGTGTTTTTCTCAATTTCTTTTGAAATATTTAAAATACTTGAGTCATTTTCAACTTTTAATACTGTATCATTTGCTTCGATACCATTTGTTTTAATTAATCTAATTAAAGAGTCTTTTGAGTCTAACTCTTCAAATTTAGATAAAGTCTTTTTAAGAGCTTTTACATAAAATGAGTTTAATTCTAGATCTGAACCATTTTCTTTTAAAGGTTCAATCATTAAAGTTTGTAAACTTATAAGAGCTGTTATATCGATTTTGAATGAGAAATTACCGATATTTGTTTTATCAACAACCACTTTTTTTTCAGTAATTTTTGTTTCACTTTTTGAATTATTAGTGTTTATTGAAGAAACTTGTTTTAATTTTTCATCTAAATTTTTAATTTTATCTTCAACTTTAGATAAAAGATCACTTATAGTTTTTGAGTTTTCTTCTTTTGAATTGCTAATGAATTTGTTCACTTTTTCATTAACTTCTTTAAACTTATCTTCAAATTGATCTAAATCCACTTCTTTTGTAGAGTGTTCAATTTCTTCTTTTAATTTAGAGTTGAATTCACTAATTCTTGAATCAATGTCTTTAATTTTATCTTCTAATTCTTCTTTTTGGTGTTCGATACTATTAAATTTATTTTCTAACTCTTCACTGTTTTTAAGTATTTTTTCAAGTTTTTCATCATCAAAGTCATTTAAGTAATCAAACTTAGGACCTTCATGGTTAAATCCTTCTTTGTCTGCTTCTACTTTTATTTCTAACTCTTGTTTTTCTTTATTTATTTCAGCTTTGAATTCATTAATAACTTCTTGATTTTCTTTAATCTTCAAGTTTTCTTGCTCTTTGTTTTCTGTTTCTAAAACTTCAGACTCTAATTCTTTGCCTTCAGATTCTGCTGTAAATTTTGATAAAAATTTATGATTAGAAAGTTTTTCAAGAACTTGAGTTTCTGATACTTTTGGATCATGATTTGAAAAAATCTCGATATCTTTTTCATCTTCAAAAACTAAAGCATGATTTAAAGCTAACTCTTCTGTAATAGAATCTGCTACTGTTATTGGTTTTATATCCAATTGAACAATGTTTGTCTCACTTTTAACAAAAACAGGTGGTTGAAATTCATCTGTCTCTTCTTTTTCTTCTACAAAATCTTCTACAATTTCGTCCACAGAACTTATTTCACCAATTTCGTTTTCATTGTTTATATTTAAATAATCTAAACTAGCTAACTCTTCTGTTAGAGAATCGGAAACTTCTACATATTTTCTATCTTCAACTTCTTTTTCTTGTTTTTCTTCAATTTCATCCATTTTAAAGTCTTCATTTATTTGATTAAATGATTTTGTAACACCAATTTCTTCATATTCATCATTATTTAGATTTTGTAAAGAAGAAAGTTCTTCTGTTAGAGAATCAGAAACTTCAATAGCTGTTTCTTCTTCTGTTTCAGGCTCATTTATTAATTTTTCAAGATAACCAAATTCGTTCAATCCTTCTTTTAAAGTATCATTTATGTTTGTTGGTTTTTTAAGCAATGAGTTTATTTCTTTATCAGAAAATACATCAAAAACTGTATCCCCATGTGAAACAATTAATGATTCAATTACATAAATATTTCTTATAACACCATCTATTGTTGATTTAATTTCAAACTTCTCTAATTGTGTTGAAATCAAAGCAATTACCTCATCTTTTTTTACAGGTTGTCCTTCTTTTACAAAAACCTTTTCAACAATACCTTTATATTTTTTAGGATTTTTAAATTTTATCTTGTCCATAATAAGCCCTTTCAGTTAAAGTGTTGCCCAAACACTATACTTTTTTATTTTACACTACTTTCAAGAATATTTTTTAAAAAATTAAATGGCATCTAATAACAATTTTGTTGTTTCTGATACATCGAGAAGTTTTTTAAAACAACTTTGAAATCCAGGGGCTCTATTATAATGTTCTATTTTCATACCTGTGCATTGTCTTATTAAGCTGTTTAATTGATTTTTAATCTCTTCCATTTCATCTTTATATGTTGGAAATATTGGTCCAAATCCTTTGTAGAGAATCATAGCACTTGATATTAAATCAAAGAAAACTATAGTGTGTTCCCCAAAAGGTTTTTCTATAGCAAAATATATAAATGTTATTAGCATATCTTCTAAAAAAGCTTCTAAAGTAGCTTCTTCAATTAAACTTTCTTCAAAAAAACTTATCATTTCCAAAGTTTCAGATCTTCCATCATCATATTTAGAAAATGCATCTTTGTATTTAGCTTCTTCATCTAAAAGTAAGTAAATGGTTTTGTAGTCTTCAATAGTAAAGGCTCAAGTTTTACCGCTTTTATTTCTATTATTCTCTTTTGATTCAATTATTTTTACCCTTATAAGTTCTCATATTTTTAGAAAATCAATTAACCTTTTTCCATAAACTTCTTGGGAGTCATCTAAAAGGTATTCATCATTTGCAATTAATTCAAATATCTCATCTTCTGAAAAACTAAATTCTCAGTAATAAGAAATATTTGAAACTATTTTAGAGCCAATTGTGGCTCACACTTCCTTATTTTTGTACAAAAAAATACCTCCAATTAGACTAATTTTATAATCTAATCTAGGTAAATCTTTTTATACTTTCTAAAGCTCTTTTATAAATAAACTCATTCTTTTCTGCTTTTGATTCAAACTTTAGCTCTTGATCAATTTTAATTAATCCCATATTTGATTTCATTGGTTTTAATTTTTTGTGTTTTGGATTTGTTATATATTCAATTAAACTTCCCAGTACAGTATCTTCGGGAAATGGTATAAATTTTGTATTGTTAATATAACTTAAAATTCCTCTTGCTGCTACCAAACCAGAAGCAAAAGATTCAATATACCCTTCAACACCTGTAACTTGTCCTGCAAAAAATATATTTTTCTTTCTCATCATTTGAAGCTTCTTATTAAGTATTTTAGGAGAGTTAATGAAGTTGTTTTTGTGCATAACTCCAAATCTTCTAAAAACAGCTTTTTCCATACCTGGTAGTCATGAAAATATTTCTTTTTGCTCTTTTCAAGTTAAGTTAGTTTGAAAACCAACCATATTATAAAGATTATCTAAAGCATCGTCTCTTCTTAATTGAACTACAGAGTAGGGTGTTTGACCTTCTTTGTTTTCAAGTCCATTTGGAGACATTGCCGATCTTAACAATATTTTCTTGGATGTCTTTGCTAATTGTTCGATTGGTTGACAACCTTTAAAAAATACTTCATTTTCAAAATCTTTTAACTTAACTTGTTGAGCATTAATTAATTTCTCATGAAAAACATTAAATTGCTCTTCATTTAAAGGTACACAAATATAACTGTTGTCATCATTGTGTCTTGATTTGTAATAAACTTTTGAAAAATCTATTGATTCTTTTTCTACAATTGGAGCTGAAGCATCAAGGTAGAATAACTTTTGTTTACCAAGCAAACTTTCTAGATTTCTTTTGAATTCATCAGAACACAAAGGTCCTGACGCAATTAAAAGTGGCTCTTGTGTATCTAGATTTAAATACTCTTCTTCAAAAATCTTAATATTTTTATGACCTCTGATTCTTTCATCTACAAGCTTTGAAAATTTTTCTCTATCGACTGCCAATGCATCATCAGAAGGTATTTGTGTTTCATATGCACAATCTAATATAAAAGAATTCAATACCTCTAATTCTTTTTTTAATATACCTACTGCGTTTTGTGTAGAAACACTTCTAAAAGTATTTGAACAAACAAGTTCAGCAAAAGTTTCTAAGCTCTGGATTTCATTCTTATTAACTTTCTTTTTCTCATACAAGTGCACTTCTACACCATTTTGAGCTAACTGTCATGCAGCTTCACAACCAGCAAGACCTCCACCAACTATTGTAACTTTCATTATTAATTCTCCAATAACTTATTTATTTCTTCTGCTTTTGCTCATTTATCCCAACTCATATCTTGTCTTACACAACTTCCAACATGTATATCATTTGAAATTGATTTGATTTGATTAAAGTTATTTTGATTTACTCCGCCACCAACTAGAACTTTTGTTTCTAAATTCATACCGATCAGTTCTTTTAAGACATCAATACCCTTTTCAATATCTTTTCCACCACTTGTTAAAACATTTGTTATACCAAGATCATTTAGAGTTGAATAAGCTTCTTTAAAGTCACAAACTTCATCAAAAGCTTTATGAAAAGTTATTTCTAAATCTTTTTTAATTTCATTCACTTTTTTTATAAATTCTACATCCACTTTTAAATCTTTTGTTAAAGCCCCAATAACAATTCCATTAGCTTTTGTTTTCGCTATGAACTTTACTTGCTCTAACATTTCTTCTTTTTCTTCATCACTATAAATAAAGTCTCTGTCAGTATTTCTAACAATTACATTCACTGGTAATTTTGAAATTTGACAAGCCTCTACTATATCTTTTTCTTTTGGTGTAAGACCACCAACTTTTAATTCCCTACAAAATTCAATTCTATTAGCTTTTGAATTATTAATAGTTTGAATATCTTTTAAATCTTTAGCAATCACTTCTAATAACATTTTACAAATAAGCCTCTAACTCTCTAATTTTGTCTAATTTTTCTCAAGTAAATTCTTTTTTACCAAAGTGTCCATACTTACTTGTTCTAAAGTACACAGGGCTTTTTAGTTCTAGTTTTTCAATTATTGAGCTAACTTTAAAGTCAAAGTTTTCTTTTAAAGCTTTGTATAAAATATCCATACTTACTTTGTTTGTTCCAAAAGTTTCAATAAACACAGAAACTGGTTCTGGTTTTCCAATAGCATAACTAACTTGTATTTCTAATTTGTCTGCTAATTTTGCTGCAACCATATTTTTTGCAGCATATCTACACATGTAAGCTGCACTTCTATCAACTTTACTTGGATCTTTTCCTGAAAATGCTCCTCCACCATGACGAGAATAACCTCCATATGTATCAACTATAATTTTTCTACCAGTAAGACCAGTATCTCCTTTTGGTCCTCCAATTACAAATCTTCCTGTTGGATTTATCAATACATTAAAGTCTGTGTTTAAGTTATATCTTTTTGCAACTACATCCATTATGTTAGTTTTAATGAATTTTTCAAATTCTTCTTTAACATAATCGTTGTCGTGTTGAATTGACATTAAAATAGTTTCAATTCTTGGATTGTTTTCATTTGTATAGTCCATTGTCACTTGTGACTTCATATCTGGTTGAGCTCACTTAAATGCTTTTGCTTTTCTTAATTTTGAAGCTAAATGAACTAAGTCGTGAGCTACTTGAATTGAGTATGGCATATAAGTTGATGTTTCGCTATTTGCATAACCAAACATTATCCCTTGGTCTCCAGCTCCCATTTCTTCTTGCTCTACACCCATTGCGATATCTGGTGATTGAGTGTTTATTTTAACAACAATTTCGCAAGTATTTGGATCAATACCTGTTTCTTGATTATCATAACCAACTTTTTCTAAAACCCACTTAGCAATAGAAGCATAATCAACTTTGGCTTTTGTTGTTATTTCTCCTCCAATTAATAAGTAATTTTCTGTAACAAATGTTTCACAAGCCACTTTTGAGCTTGGGTCTTGTTTTAAGCACTCATCTAATATCGCATCACTTATTTGATCACAAATTTTATCTGGATGTCCTTCTGAAACTGATTCACTAGTAAATAATCTTCTCATGTTTTTTTCTCCTCTAAAATAGAAAAACTTCCCAACAAAAGAGAAGTTTGTAGGTCTCATCGTTGGTTTCCCCTTAATTTAAGCACCTAATCAAATAGGTTGCTACCACTTCTTTGAGTTGTTTTCTCTCTGTGGTTCTTAATAAGAATATTTTTAAGTTTTCTAAAGTAATAATAACAAATTATTATATGTTTTTGATTATTAATTCAAAAATTTGTTCTGAATTTTTAGTATTTAAAAGATAATGTCTTTTTTCTTTAATTGATTCTAAAGAATATTTATCCTTATTTAATTTAGATAAAAATTTAGCTATATTCTTTGGCGCACAATAAAAGTCATTATTTGAAATCATTAAAACTATATCCAACTCTGAGTTATTTATGTTTTTTATACTTAATCTGTTAGCTTTTTTTCATAAATAATAATCTCTAGCATTAAAAGAGTTCTTTGATAAATTTTGATCTTCTAGTAATTTAGAAAAGTCTTTGTCATCTGTAAAATCCATTCCATTTATAGCACTTATCATTTTAGTATCTGCTTTAAATAGAGTTGCTCACCAAAGTTTTAAATAAAATCCAAATGTTTTTGAATAATGATTATTAAGCCTAAGTGAACAACCAATTATTTTGTGTACATTTTTATTTTTTGCTAAAAATGTTGCTAATGTTGAACCAAAACCATCTCCAAGAAGAATAATTTTTGCTTCTGGAAACTTTTCTTTTATTTCTCCAACAATTTCATTTAAGTCACTAATTGTTGTGCCAAAATGATATTGATTATCTACAATATTTTCTCCACAATTTCTTTGATCAAATGAAACTAATGATAACTTTGCCTTATTATTTTTTCTTAATCAAACTTCCATCTTGTCGAAATCTTTTCTTGTTCTGTAAATATCGTGAACTCCAATTAGAATGTATTCACTTTGAGGATCTATTTCGCCAAATCATCTAAGTTCATAACCATCACTTGTTTTAAACATTTTCTTTTTGATTAATTCACTTTTAACAACTGGAGTTTTTTTGAAACTTAATTTATTAAACTTTACTATTCTTGCTATCAGAGCTAATAAAAAGATAAATAAAAAAGTACCTAATATAGCATAAACAATTATGCTTAATAAATTTCAAACTGCATTTCAAACTTCCATATAATCACCTTACTTATTTTTAATTATAAATAAAAAAAACACTTTTTGATAAGTGTTTATTATTGTAAATGTATCTTAGTCACCGTGTGATAAATCTAATGCGTAAACATCAAATTGTCCCATAAATCAGAATGCGAAGATAACGTTTTGTTTTCTAATAATGAACTCATCGTTACCCATAACGTTAATTGCTTCATATATAACGTTACCAGCATCTTGCTCAAGGTTAATTCTCATACGTTCAAAGTCATATATTGTTGATCTACCATACATTTCGTTTTTACGTTCAAATTCAACTTCAGTTAAAATTCTTTCGTATGTATCTCTGTATTTTGCAGCAGTTTTAAGTCTTTGTTCTAAACCTCTACATACATTTTTAACTTCTTTGTCTAAAGCGAATAATGCTTCGTGTAAATTTCTAAGCTTATCATGTCTTTTCATGTCGTCATCTCCTATAAGATTAATTCTTGTAATAACAATATTATACACAAAAATATTTCAAAATACTACTTAAAGTGCTTAAATGTTGATTAATTTAAAACTTGAAGTTTTAAATAACTTGTATTCTTTTAATTTTTTTACAATTATTTTCATTATCTAAACATACAACAACCGCACAAAGTATGCCTGGATTTTCTGAAGGTTTAAATTTTGTTGGTAACCCTGTTTTCTCTTTAAAAATTACTTCATCAGGATTTGCTCCTATAATAGAGTTTATAGGTCCTGTCATACCCAAATCAGTTATAAAAGCAGTTCCTTTTGGCAAAATTCTTTCATCAGCTGTTTGAACATGTGTGTGTGTCCCTACTAGAGCTGTTATTTTACCATCATAATTTCAAGCAAAAGCTAACTTTTCAGCACTTGCTTCTGCATGAAAATCTACTATATGTATATCAGAATTGTCATTTTCCATTATTTTGTCCATAACTTCATATGGGTTATTAACGTGTTCCATAAAACTTTTACCCATTAAGTTTGTTACTCTTATTTTTTTATCTTTAAAGTTATAAACATTTGTTCCCAAACCAATATTATATGAGTTCATATTTGCAGGTCTTAACAAATCATCTACTTGTTCTATAAATTCAAATGTTTCTTTAACTTTAAAAATATGGTTTCCTGAAGTTATTACATTTACCCCTTTATTTTTCAAAAAATCATAATGGTTTTTGTTAATACCCTTACCGTGACTTATATTTTCACCATTTGCTATTATAAAATCAATGTTATTTTCTTTTACAACTTTATCAAGATTTTTTTCTATAACATCTCTACCTGATTTAGAATAAATATCTCCTATTATTAAAAAATTCATTATAAAGTTTTCTCCAATTCCATGATCAACTCTTGCGTTGTTATTTCTTTACTTTTTGCTTTGTCTAAAATTTCTTTAATCTTTATATTTTTAGCTTTTAATGATAATTTATCTTCAAGATCAACTAAAGTAGCTGATGTTTTTGAAATACTATCATAAATAGCATTTCTAGAAACTCCAAACTCTTCTGAAATCTCTTGTAATGTTAAGTCTTCAAAAAAATATAGTTCAAAATATTGAGATTGCTTTTCTGTTAATAGATTTTTGTAGTAATCATATAATTCTGCTAAATTAGCAGTTTTTTGAATATCTTGATTAATCATTTTTATCATCTTCCATAAAATCTGAAGTTAAATCTCAAATATAATTATCAACTTCAAATTCTTCTATGTCATTTACAGTTTCACCTGTTCCAATTAATTTAACAGGTATATTTAAAATATCTTTTATAGCAAGAGCTATTCCACCCTTGCTTGTTCCATCCATTTTTGTAAGCACTATTCCACTGACATTTGTTGTTTCAGCAAATGCTTTTGCTTGGCTAATTCCATTTTGACCTGTTTGTGCATCAATAACCAATAGTCTTTCATGAGGTCCATCATTTACACTTTTTTGAATGATTTTAGTCATTTTTTCTAACTCTTTCATTAAGTTATCTTTGTTTTGAAGTCTTCCGGCTGTATCTATTAATAATAAATCATATTTTTCTTCACTTGCTTTTTTGATACCATCAAAAACTACACTTGCTGGATCTTTAGAATTATTAACTGATTTTATTAAATCAACATTTTTAAGTCTTTTATCACATCATTCTTGTAGCTGTTCCACAGCACCAGCTCTAAATGTATCTGCTGCTGCTATAAGTACTTTTTTTCCCATAGTTGAGTAATAGTTTGCTATTTTTGCAATACTTGTTGTTTTACCAACACCATTTACACCAACCATTATAAAAACATTTAATCTTCCATCTTTATAGTTAAGTTCAGTTTTAAATTTTCCACTATCTGTATATGTTTCGTAAATTTCTTCAACTAAAATTTCTTTTATTTCATTAAATGAGTGTTTTGGTTTTGCTTTTTTTTGTACTCTATTTGATATTTCTAAAACCATTTTCATACCCATATCAGTTTTGATAAGAACATTTTCTAGTTCTTCAAAAAAATCTGAATTTGGTTCTTTATAATTTTTACTTAGTTTTTTAATATCATTTGAAAAAGTTAATGTATTTTTATGATCCTTTTTATGTTTCTTTTGTATTTTTTTGACTTCTCTTCTTTGTTTTAAATTATTTCAAAATCCCATAAAAATTCCTCATTTCTCATTATTAATTGTATAATATTTTTAATATATTATGAATATATTAAGTGTAAGAGGGAATGAATATGAAGAAAATGTTATCAGTTTGACTATCTCTTGGTCTAACTGTATCAACGGGATTTGCTGTTGCTCATGAAAATGAAAGTAAGAATACAAATAAATATGCACGATATTTAATGTCAATGGATGATTTTTTATATTTAAAAACACCAAAAGACTTTAAAAGTGATAATTTAAGTGAGATTCAAATAAAAAAAACCATAAAGGAAGCTTTTTATAATGATAGTTTTGGAAAAGAAGTTTATGAAAGTATAAATTTTGAAATATTAAATAATAGCGATAACGAAGTTACTGTTCTTTTTAAAGATAAAAAAGGATCTAATTTATTAAAAGACAAAATAATTCTAAAGTTTAATATTGTTTTATTTAACTATGACAAAATTAATGAATTTATATATGTAATAGATAACTATGCAAACTTAAATCCATTAGTTCTTACAAAAAATCATTATATACAAATGGAAATTGAAGACTTGTTAAAAGATAAGTTCAAAGTAGTTTTTGATACTTATGCGAACTCTGTTTTATATCTTAACGGTATTAATGAATTTTGAGAATTTGTTGATTTTGAAAACATTCAAGATCAGGTTTCAAATAATATCACAGCCATTTTTTTGAATAATACAAAACTAAATTTCAAAGTTGTTAGAGACACTGTTGAATTTACAGGCAATGACTTTGATAAGTATATCAATTTCTCTGTAAATGAAAAAATATTTAAAGAAAATATATTTAGATGAATTAAAACATATTCTTATTTCAATGAAAACTTTAAAGACTGTGATAAGGTATTTAAAATTGAACACTTAGATAAAAATATAGTTACAATTTCATTATCAGATATTTTATTTAAAAATCCAAAATTAATAACTTTGAAGAAAATAAAGTAAATTAATTTTATAAATAAAAAAATAATCCAATACAGACTTTTATCTCTATTGGATTATTTTTTATTTTTGAAGTTATTAATCTGACTTTATAGAATTTGGCATTTTTTTCAAATAAATAGCCAAAGCTAAGTATGTAATTGATATAAATGATAAGTAAATTAAAATAGGAATTATAAATGATGATGCTGAATAAAACAGCAAAACCTTAACACCAACAACTGAGGTTATTAAGTTCAAAATAAAACTCGATATAACTCCAATTAAAGCAAAATTAAGTGTTAGTGTCACTAAACCTCCAACTTGATATCCTGTTAATACAGTTAATATTATTGAGTTATTTTTATAACCAATTTGTTTCATTATTAGAAGCGTTTCACTATTAGATATAATCATCAAAGCTATTAAGATCGTTATAATTAAAACGGAAAGAACCATAACAATATAACTGGTATATTTTGTTAAATTACCAAACATTTTTCCGTTATCAATTAATCTTTCTGTTAATATTCCATAATCCATTACCCTTACTGAAAAGTCATAAAGATTTTTTGATTCAAAATCATAGTAGTCAGTTATTTTGTTTCCATTCTTTTCGGTTGGAATTACAAATAATTCACTAAATATAGGGTAAGGATTTTTGGTGAAAAATGAATTATTCTTTTGATTTTCCCCACCAAATATCTCATTTATTAAATAATCTTTATCAGCAAAAAAATAATAATCATCCACAACTTTATCAGTTACTCCAACAACCTTAAACTCAATATCCTTATCATTTATTTTTAGACTTAAAATATCATTAGAAATTTGACCTCATTTCAAAAATTCCTCTTCAAGTATTTCATTTATGTAAATTTCATTGCCTGTAACATTTATTTCTTTGAAAATTTCATGATTTTTTTCTAAACCAACTATTGTATATCAGACCCTATTTTGTAAATATATATTAAAAGTAGATTCCTCTTCCATTTTAGGGAAATTTTTAAAATATATTTCTGGATAAAATTTAGTATCGTATTGATTATTCAATTTTGAAATATTAGATTTTAGTTTATTTAGCATTTCTGAAATTAAAGGATTATTGAATTCATTTAAACTTAACCAATTTACATCCTCGCTAGATACTTTTGTTTCCAGTGGATTTACTGTTTCTAGATATTGAATAAATTCTTTTAAATAATCAATTTCTTGAGTTTCTTTATACTTTTTTAGTTGTTCAATATTTAAATTAGTATATTCGTCTTTTGACTTTGGTTCTTTTGTATCTTGAGGAATGATTTGTTCAGAATAACTTTTATATGGCAACATATATTTTTCAAATTCCCTAACAGATTCTTTCAAACTATATTCAAAAATAAAACCAAAACTTGTTATCGCATATACAAACAACAACATGAACGATGTTATTATAGACTTACTAAAATTAGGATAGTAAATAGCTAGATTTAGTTTAGCCTTTTTATTTTTAGATAGCTTTTTCAAGAATACAAATCCCTTGCTGATATGTATTTTTTTATTATGAATTGTAATTTCTTTTTTTATAATTAAAAAGTTTATAAAAAAATAAATAGAAAAAATAACTATCAATATTGAAAGACAAACAATAACAGCTTTTATGTTTATATATGAATTTGAAATATCAAAGTTATACTGATCATTTACAACATATAAAAAAATCTTATATATTAAAAAACTTACAGGCACAGAGAGTAAAACACTAAATAACTGAGGTAATAAGTCTCCAATTATTTGACCAAAACCCAATTGAGTGTTACTTGAACCATTCGCCTTCAAAGTTCAAAGCAATGATTTTTGTTTGTTTATTGAAAAAATAGCTATTCATCCATATGTTATTACAACCAAAGATATAACAATAGTTACTATAAATATCACTAAAAGATTAAAAATAAACTTTGGATTTTTATATATTGTGTAGTATGGTGATTTACTTGGATCTTTAACATAATTTCCTTGATATAAATCAAGGTCATCATTATATATATAGCGATTCAATCACTTATTAAAAAATATAGATGATTCATTAAAATCTCTACCATAATTATGAAGATAAACTCCGTAATTATAAGATGACATAAAATCGTTTTCCAATAAATAATCATATGGAGCATAAATATAATCACTATCAACCTTTTTAGGAATAGTTGTTTTAGTAATTGCAGTTCCCGCTATAGTTGTACTATATTTTTTAAAACCATTATAAAATATAAACTCCTCACCAATTTTTTTATTGTGTTTTTTTAAAGCAGCTGGAGTTAAAAATATGTAGTTATTATCTAATTTTTGTACTTCTTTTTCACTTATTTGATCAAAAATATAAAACTCATCATTTTGGTTATATTGCAAATACTTTTCAGAATTTTGTTTATAGTATGGAGCTACATAAAATTCATAGTTTTGATAATTTATTTCATCATAAATTTCATCAGTAGCTTTGACAGGAAATATTTCCACATCATTTTCCAAATCCTGATACAATGTTTTAACTATAAAAGCATTTAATAAATTAAAGTTATAGTATTTTAAATTTAAACTATCAGATTTTTTGATCGCATCAATTATATCTTTATAGGGATTTTGGTTTTTAATTTGATTAACATCTCCCCTAACTTTACCAACTTCTTCAATAAAATCATTCAATAGAGTATCATCTATATTTTTTAATTTAATATTATCTAATATGAATTTTTTAATATATGTTGTATTTTTTTGATCATTAACATCTCTGAAAACTCAAGTTTCACCATTTAAGTTTTCATTTTCTTGAGAAAATTTTGACTCAGCATATTCAACATTATGAAAATATCCGTTTTTTCAAACCGAATCTAAATTATCATTAATATTAATAGTAAATGTAAGAAAGCTCAAAATAAAAGATAAGCTGAAAGTTAAAAAAAATAAAAAAGGTAAAATTAATTTATATAAACTTTTAAATTTTGACTTTAAAAAAACTTTAAGTATCATAATTACCTTTCTTATATAATTAATGTGATTATAGCACTTCTTTTTATAAAATATTTTTTAAAAGAAGGGCGGTAGTCATGAAGAAAGGAATTATAAATATGAAGAAAATAGTATATTCAGTTTTAGGTTTGGGACTTTCAATTCCATCAGCATACTTTGTACAAAGTTTTTCTAAAAATGTAGAAAAAATGAGTGTTAACTTTAAAGATATCATATCTAGCGAGTTTAAAGTATATGGGGAATGATCAAATTCGGATTTGGATAGAAATACACCAGATATATTCTTAACCAAAAATAATAATAGTTATAGTAAAGTTTATGCAAGAAATATCAAAAATAATTCATTTAATCAAAAAAACTATTCTCAAATTGAATTTAATATTAACTTTAAAAATTTAGGTGGCTCTTATGACATTGCAAAACTTCAATATGATTTAAATGTATTGTCAAATGTTAAATTAAAATTCACAACACAAGCAGGTCAACCAGCGCATAACCAAGTTGCAGGTTGAGAAAAAACAGTTGAATCATGAGATATATTACAAATAATGAACTATGGTAACTCCATTTTAATTGATGGTAATAATTATGATTGGGGAGAATGAGCCGGTTTAAAACACAATGTAATTGCAACATGAAATTATGAAAGAAGTAATTTAAGGATAGTATGAAGAACAAATGAGGTCAGAGTAAAAGCTTCAAAATGAACAGATGCAATTTACTTTAGAATAGAATTGTTAAACTACAAAATAGAAATACCTAGAATAGCTTAAAAATTTCTTTTAATAATTATTAAATTTAAAAAACCTCCTTTAAAAAAATTAATGGAGGTTTTTCTATATTTAAATGTTATTTTATAGTTTCTAAATTGTTCATAAGAGTTTCTTGTAACTCTTCAAACTTACCTGTTCTAATAAACTGAAGTGTTTCTTCGATGTTTATCAAGCATTCCCCTGCTCTTTCAAGGTTTTTTAATTGTCTTACTATTGTTATTATTTTTTTAGATTCAATTTCATTTTTAGCTTCAAAGTTTCTTGCAGCTAAAATATTAGAAAGGTTTGCAAATTCTGTACTTAATAATTCTTCTGTTTTTAAAACTTTTTGATGTTGGTCATTATCATAGTTTTCAATTAAAGAAGAAACGATGTTCAACATTGTATTTACAAGATCAAACATTTTTGAAATATAATCTATTTCAATTGGTTCTGGCTTGTATTTAATTGTAAAAGCACAAATGTGTTTTGCCACGTCAGCAATTCTTTCAATCTCACGACTAATAAGAACTCCACCAACTGCTAATCTTAAATCACCAGCAACCATTTGTTGTTTTGCTATTTTTCACAATGCCATTTTTGTAAAACTATTTTGAAGATCATTTATTTTTAAATCGCCTTCAACAACTTCTTTTGCTAAATCCAAGTTTTGTGATTTCAGAGATTCAAAAGTGTTAGCATATTGAGACTTAGTAGCTTCAACTAATCTGATTAATTCTCTTTTAATACTTTTTATATCATTATCCAAAATTTTATTGTATGACATTTTCTTTTCCCCCTATCCGAATCTTCCTGAAATATAATCTTCTGTTTTTTGGTTTTTTGGATTTGTAAATATTTTTTTAGTTCTATCGTGTTCAATTAATTCTCCTTGTAAGAAGAATGCAGTATAATCACTTACTCTTGTGGCTTGTGCCATTGAGTGGGTAACTATTACTATTGTATATTCATTTTTAAGTTTTAGAATAAGTTCCTCTACTTTTAAAGTTGCAATTGGATCTAAAGCACTTGTTGGTTCATCCATTAGTAAGATTTTTGGTCTCATAGCAATAGCTCTTGCAATACACAATCTTTGTTGTTGACCTCCACTTAAACCTAAAGCTGAATCTCTTAGATAATCTTTTACATCATCTCAAAGCGCCGCTTTTCTTAGTGAGTCTTCTACAATTTGATTTAATGCATTTTTATCAGTGATTCCTTGGTTTCTTGGACCGAATGCTACATTATCATAAATTGACATTGGAAATGGGTTTGCTTTTTGAAATACCATTCCAACTTCAGTTCTTAATTTAACTACATCTGTTCCTTTTTCATAAACATCTTTACCATGAACTTTGATTTGTCCATCAATTGCAATGTTATCAACTAAATCATTCATTCTGTTTATTGATCTTAACAGTGTAGATTTACCACAACCAGAAGGACCAATAAATGCAGTAACTGTATTTTCTTTAACTGCCATATTAATATTAAATAAAGCTTGTTTATCTCCACCATGATAATAGAAATTAAAGTTTTCAACTTCTATTACATTAGGTCTTTGTTTTAAAGGTAATTTTTTAGGTTTTTGAAATATCTTCTCTTCTGATAAAAGTTCTAACTCTTCAGTATTTGAAGACTCATTATCTAATAAGTTTTTATTTTCTGCCATTTTTTAGCCCTCCTTCTCTTCTATTTGTTTTTTTACACCTTTTTTAGTGTTATTTTTTGCTTCTAATTTAATTGTTTTGATAACATTATTCCTTATTTTTGCATTTTTGAAATGTATTTTTATTCTTTTAAAATTAAATAAGCTTATTCATTTTCTATAAATAATCAATGTGTCTTTTTTAGTTTTTTTAGCTACTTTTTGAATACTTGAAAGTGTAAACAATGATATAAATGCTTTTAGTTTAACTTTGAAAGGTACTTTTTTATGTATTGGATTTAATTTAACTCCAATATATTTACTTAAGAAGTTTAGTCCTAATACAAGTAATATAGTAACTAATGCAATTTGATAAGCTATTCCAAGAGTATGAGGATCATTTCCCTCTGATGCCATCATATATATTTGAGTTGTTAAAGTAGCTCCTGATGAGAAGAAACCTTCTCCTGGCATTCTAACTGCAGTTCCTAATGTTAAGTAAACAGGAGCTGACTCTCCTATAATTCTTGCAACAGCTAATATTGTTCCTGTAACAAGACCTTTTGTTGCGTTTGGTATAACTACTTTAAATAGTACTCCAGTTTTTGTCATTCCCATACCATAAGCAGCTTCTTTATAAAGAGAAGGCACTGATGTTATTGAGTCTTCAAAAGAAGTAATCATAGAAGGTAGTATAACCATTGTCATAGTTAAACTTGCTGCGAAAATAGACATAGGTATTTTCATAGCAACAACAAATAAACTTAAACCAAATACCCCAAAAACAATACTTGGTGTTGATGCCAATACGTTAATTGAGAATCTTATAACTTTTGCAAACTTACTATCTTTGTGAGCATATTCTGCTAAATATATCGCAACAACTAATGCTAAAGGTATTGCAAATATTATTGTTGCCAACACTAATAGAATTGTTGTAAATATAAGCGCAAAAATACCACTTCTTTGTCCTTCAATTTCAACAAAGGCATGAGAATCAAATCCTCCAATTCCTTTTACTGTAACTGTAAGTAAAATTCAACTTGTAAATCCAATAATTATAGCTGTTGAACTTATCATAAAGAAGTTCAAGATTACACTTTCCAATTTTTTAGTGAATCTTTTTTCTGTATATGTTTGAACCAAAATATTCAAGTTGTGACTGTCATATTCATAGTTATTTTCTCTAGATTTAATTCTTCTTGGTCTAGCTTTTTTAATTGATTTTGCTTTCTTTTTATTAATATTTCCTACCGCAATTATTAATAAGTTAATTATGATAACAATTATAAATAAAACAAATCCAATTGCATAAAGTGCTGATTCATGAGTTGTACCATGATTTTCTAACATTTCTAAACCAATTGTTCCAGCCAATGTTCTTATTGAAGAGAATATAAACCCAATAAATCCATCATCAGTATTTAAACCTTTTGTTGAGTTACCAGCAATTAAAATAACTGCCATTGTTTCTCCAATTATTCTAGCAACTCCAGTAATAATTGCAGTTATTATTTTTGGCATAGCAGATACTAGAACTACTCCAAAAGTAGTTTTTTCTTTTGTCATACCCAACCCTAATGAAGCATATCTGTGTCCTTCTGGAACAGCTTCGATTGCATTAATAGATAATGTAATCATTGTTGGTAATGCCATGAAAGCTAAAGTTAAACTTGCTGTCATCATGTTACCACTTGATGGAGCTCCCATTGCAACAAAAATTGGTCCAATTTGATCTAATGCAAATAAACCAAACACAACTGAAGGAATACCTGCCAATAGTTGAATTACTGTTACTACAAACTTTTTAGTTTTGTTTTTTAAATATTCAGTAATAAATAATGAACTGAATATTGTTAAAGGAATTGCAAAAAGCAATGTTATGAACATCATCATTAATGTTGAAAGGATAATTTTCCCTAGTCCGTAACTTGCCCCTTCTGCTCCATCTTTTCCTGGTGCTCAATTACCAGAAAATAAGAATTTAAAGAATGAAAATTCTTGAAAAACAGGCACTGATTTATAAAGAATGAAACCAACTAAAATAGCCAATATAAGAAGTACAACTGTTGTTATAAAAAATATTGATATTTTAGTTGTTAAATCCATTTTTGAAGTCTTTGCCTTTGGAAGACTTTTTGCATTATGTTTAAGCATAAGTACCTCCAATGATTGTCTTGTATTTCATGTTTTTTACAAGCCCTTCACTTTTAAATACATTATCAGACTTTTCAGAGTTAATAAAATCAAATAATTTCATTAACTCATCATATTTGTCACTATGAGTATTAAAAATTGTTATAAATGGTCTTTTGAAAGTGTATGTATCTCTTATAAATTCATCTACATTCTTACCTTCAATTTCAACCCATTCATTATCTATAAATTCAAAGGGTTTTTCTTCTTCTCCAATAGGTAATTTGTAATCATCAATACCAGCTAAATTTATTGGTCCATCTGTAGTTAATTGTTTTAAAAATGCATTTGAAACATATCCTACACTAGGCGCTCTTTGCATATTTTCAATCATAGAACCATTTGAGTTAACAACGTTTGAGTTAGGCATATTTTTAACTCCAGTTAAATCAGAAAAAGCCGATCTTGTTCCAGACCCATCTTCTCTAGTGTATGTAACTATTTTTTGTTTTGCTTGAGAATTTATAAGATTTATAAAATCATTTTTAGTAGCTTCATCTAAACTTTTATTTTGAATTATCAATTCATAAGCAATATCTTCTCAGTTTTTTGAACCACTATAAATATCAGATATCATTTTTTTACCTGAACCATTTTCTAAATCAAAGTTCATTAAATCATTTAATGTTAATACTTTATTTTCACCATATTTAATTTCTTGTCCTCAATATGAAGGAGAATTATATATAATACCAATTGCATCAATTGCAAATTCAAGAGCAACATATGATTTGTCTCTTGATTCACCAGAATGAGGTTCTTCTACTTTATCAAAGTCATATTCTTTAATTGATCCTTGCGTTTTACAAGAATCTGCATACTGAGATTTAGGTTTAAAATCACTAAAGAAAGTATTTCCTTTAGTTAAAGTACCTTCATTGATATCTTTTGAGATAAAACCAGCAGAGTACATATCTTTTTCTACACCACTCACTCCAGCTTGACTACCTGTTGAGTTGTAAACAAAGTCCACTTTGGTTTCATCATGATATTCTTTTGTAAGTTTTTGCATAAATGGATTTACACTTGTACTTCCACCTAAAATGATTGAATTTTTCGGTACTGCTGCACTTCAAATTCATAGACCTAATATTACTGACAAGAATATCAATAATATTATGCTTATCTTCTTACTCATAAATTATTCTCCTAGCATTTTATTTGCTAATTAGTGTTTGATAATTTTTTAGCTTCAACTAATTTAATTTGAACAAGTTTGGTAATACCTTTTTGTTCCATTGTAGCTCCAAATAATGTATCACAATTTTCCATTGTACCCATTCTGTGAGTAACAATCATAAATTGTGTACTTGTAGTGAATGTTTTAATATATTTTGCGAAACGTTCAACATTAGCGATATCCAGAGGAGCTTCAACCTCATCTAGAATTACTAATGGAATTGGTTTAACTTTTAATATTGAAAATAACACTGAAAGTGCAACCATTGATTTTTCCCCACCACTTAATAAGTTTAAGTTTGCTATTTTTTTACCTGGAGGAGACATTTTTAAATCAATACCTGTATTTAAAATATCATCTGGATTAGTATAAATTATTGATGCTGTTCCTCCACCAAATAAAGTAGCGAAAGTGTCTGGTAATACTGCATTAACATCTTTGATAATTTTTTTGAATTGAATTATCATTTGTTGATCCATATCACCAATTGCATCTTTTAAGTTTTTGATTGATTCAAGTACATCTTGAGTTTGCTCAACATATGTTTGATATCTTGAGTTTTCTTCTTCGTATTCTTCAATTGAATCTAAGTTAACATTTCCTAATGAGTTAATTTCTTTTCTCAAGTAGTTAATTCTATCTCTTACTTCTGATTCCGTTTCATTTACATTAGTATTTAATTCTAATGCAGCTTCAAAAGTTAAGTTATAGTTTTGTGCCAATCTAGCTGTTGCATTTGATTGTTTTTCAAACATTAAAGTTCCATCAGAATTTAAGTTTGAGTATTTATCTTTTAATGAATTTAGCATACCTCTATCTTCATTAATGATTGAGTTCAAGTTATTTTGTCTCTCATTTGATTTATCTTTAAGAGATCTAATAACGTTTATTTGTTGTTGAACTTCATCTTTTTTTGTTTCTTGTTCTGATATTTCAGAAATTATTTTAATAATTTGTTCATCAACTGATTGGAATTCTTGTTCTCCACCATCTAATTCTTTTCCGGTAATTACTCTGAATTCTTCTTTAATTTCGTTTGCTTCTTTTTCAATTAACTCTGATGAGTGTCTTGAAGCACCAATTGCAGTTTGAATTTCTGCAAGTTCTTCACGAAGAACCTCAATTTTATCACTTAATGTCCCAACTTCTTTTGACATTAAAGCTTCTTTTTCATCAAGTTCTTTTTTAGTATTTTCTAACTGTTGGATTTGGTTTGAATCATTTAAAATAACACTTTTATTTTTTCTACTTCCCCCAACAATAGCTCCATGAGGTAATATTCTTTGACCATCTAAAGTTACAATGTGATATCTCTTATTTGTAACTTTTGAAAGTTCAATTGCATCATCATAGTTTTCTACTACTAAGTAATTTGAAAGTAAATAATCTAAAACTATTTGATATTTTTTTTCTATTTTAACTAATTCATTTCCAAAACCAATAAATCCTTTTGATTTTTGAATAACGAATCTTGTTTCGTTATTTATAAAACTTGGTTTCAAGTTATCTAAAGGTAAGAATGTTGCATGACCTGCCTTATTATTTTTTAAGAACTCAATTGCAACTTTAACATCACTTGTAGATTTCATTACAATATTTTGTAATCCATTTTGAATAACTGTTGATATAGCAACTTCATAATCTTTATCAACAACTATTAAGTCTTGAACTGTACCTATAATTCCTGAAAGTGAGTTTCTATTTTCTAAAACGTTTTTAACACCTTCAAATAAATTATCTAATGAGTTTTTTCTTGATAATAATGTTTCTAAACTAGATTCAGTTTTAGCTAATTGTTTTCTTATTCCATCTAACTCTTGGTTTAGTTTGAAACGTTTACCACTAGCATCATCTAAGCTTTCTCTTTTTTCAACTTTGTCACTCAATAATTTTGATAGTTTTTGTTCTTCAGCTTCTAATCTAATTTCTAATTCTTTAGATTTATTTTTTAGATCTGATGATTTAAATTCTTTATCATCAATATCTACTTTACTTTTCTTAGATTCTAAAGTAATTCTAGAAACTTTTAATTCACTTATTTTTTCAACAATTTTTGTAAACTCTTTATTTAGTTTAGAAAGTTCTTTTTCACTATTATAGTTTGATTGTGAAATACCGTTAAATTCTTCACTTTTTTTGCTAATTTCTTTTTCTAAAGAGCTTATTTGAATTTTAAGCTCTGTTTTTTGTTCGTTTAATTCAATTATTTTTTGTTTATATAATTTAATATCATTTACCAATACAGAAACTTCAATGTTTTTAAGTTCGTCAAAAAGTTCTTTATAAGCAACAGCTTTTTTAGACTGTCTTTTTAAAGTAGGTAATTTTCTTTCAATTTCATTTATTATGTCATTTAATCTATCTAAATTTTCTTGTGATCTTACAAGTTTTCTAATAGCTTCTTCTTTTCTTTTTTTATAACGAGCAACACCTGCTGCTTCATCAAAAAGTCTTCTTCTATCTTCTGGTTTTGATTCAACAAAGTTACTAATTGAACCTTGTGAAATAATTGCTAAACTTGATTTTGTTAATCCAGTTTCTAAAGCAACGTCTTGAATATCTTTTAGACGCACTCTACTTCCATTTATAAAGTATTCAGATTCTTTTGTTAATCTAAAAAACTTTCTTGTAATTGATACTTCATTATAATCTAATGAGCTAAAAGCTCTATTGCTATTGTCGAATACAAGGGTAACTTCTGCCATATTCAATGGTTTCTTTTCACTACTTCCAGAAAACACAATATCGTCCATTGAGTCTCCACGTAGTGATTTATATGATTGTTCTCCAAGAGCTCACATGATAGCGTCATTTATATTAGACTTACCACTACCATTAGGACCTACAATCCCAGTCATTGAAAAATCAAAATTTAAAGTTGTTGGTTCAGCAAATGATTTGAACCCATACGCTTCAATTTTTTTTAAGAATATCATTGTTTTTTTACCTCGTGTAATCGTACATAGCCGTCCTATGCAACAAAATCATTATATATATTTTAGTACATTAGTACAATTATTTAACAATAATAAAAAAATAAAAAACCCTTTATTTATGGGGTTTTTTATTACTTTATTTATTTTTTTTAATTTTAGATAAAGCGTTCTTTGCAGCCTCTTGTTCAGCTTGTTTTTTATTGCTTCCCTCACCAGTTCCAAAAACCATTCCATCTAATACTGCATTTACAGTAAATACTGCAGTATTATTTTTCAGTTTTTTACACTCAACCGTAACATATTGAAGTTCACTTCTCATTTCTAGTTGAATTAGTTCTTGTAATTCTGATTTAAAGTCATGTGATTTATCTAAGAATTGGTTTATTACATAATCACTAAATATTGTCTTTTCAAGTCATTTATTTAACACTTCTTCGTTTTGATCTAAGAATATTGCAGCTGTTAGTGATTCAAAAATATCTGAAAGAATTGAATCTTTTTCATATCCTTTAGATTCTAATTCACCAACACCTAGTCTTATAAATTTTCCTAGACCTATTTTTCTTGATATTTCAGCTAAAGTTGATTGTTTAACAATAGAGCTTCTATATTTTGTTAATAATCCTTCATTTGATTTAGGAAACAATCTATAAAGATAGTCACTAACTTTCATTTGAAGAATTGCATCTCCCAAAAATTCCAGTCTTTGATAGTTTTTAGCAAGTCTATTTTCATTTGAAAATGAATTGTGAGTTAAAGCTTCATAATAATGTTTTTTATCATTAGCTTCAATTGAAAATTCTTTTAAAAGAAAATCTATTATATGCATTATTTATCCAAAGCTTTCTTTACTTTATTTACAACGTCATTTTTAATTGCATTGTATGTCATTTTTAAAGTAGCATAGAAAGCAACTTTATCACTTGATCCATGTGATTTAAAAGCAATACTATTTGCTCCTAAAAGGATTGCTCCAGCATGATTTTTATAATCAAATTTTGCAGCCACTTCTTTAAATGCTTTTTTCAATCTTAATGCAGCTAATTTTCTAAATAAAGTTTTTGTTATTGCAGATTTTATTTCAGTAAGTAGAGTTTTTCCCATACCTTCAAGCGCTTTTAAAGCAACGTTTCCAGTATATCCATCAGTTACAATAATATCTACTTGACCACTTGCTAAATATCTTGATTCAATATTACCAACAAAATTAATTTCTTGGTTTTCTTCTAATAACTTGTAAGTTGCTTTGTGTAATTCTAATCCTTTTGATTTTTCTTCACCAATGTTTAGTAAAGCAACTTTTGGATTATCAATTCCGTTTACAGCTTTTGAATATGCTGTAGCCATGATTGCAAAGTTCACTAGGTCTTCTGGATCACATTCTAAGTTTGCTCCAACATCTAACATTAAAGTTATTTTTCCTTTAACGCTTGTCGGAATTACTGGCATAAATCCAGGTCTTTCAATACCATCCATTTTTTTAATTATAAAGTGACAACCAGCTATAAAAGGAGCTGTAGCACCACCAGTAGTTACACCATTTGCTTTTCCGTCTCTAACAAGTTCTAGTGCTCTCACCATACTTGAATCTTTTTTTCTTCTAATATCCATTATTCCGTCAGTCATTTCAATAACTTCAGTTGCATTAACAACTTCAACTTGATCTGGATTGTGTTTTCTTGATGATAATTCTTTTTTTAAGGCAACTTCATCACCAACAAAGATTATTTTTAAATCTTTTTGCTCACCTAAAAGTTTAATTGCAGCATCAACTGCTGGAATTAAACCATTATCTGAACCCATAACGTCAAACGCTATTACTTTATATTCCATATTTTATTTCTCCTGTACTTTAGTGATTATATAGATAATTGGTTTTTAAAGCAAAAAAAATAAAACATTTAAATGTTTTATTTTTTGTATTTAGCTTTGTTTTCTTGTTGTCTTGCGCTTCCTTTATCACAACAAGGACATTGTTTTGATAAACAAACTTGACAACCTATACATTTTAAACAGCTTTGACATCCATGGAAAGAACCACTACAAACTCTACAAGTGTAACAGTTATGAGCTCCTCCAGGACAACAAACATCGCTTGATGCTTGGTTATTTTGCTTTGGTAATGGCATATTTATACCCCCTTATGTATAAATTAATTATACATAATTGTTAACTTACTAGCAATGTAAGAGGTCTTTTTTTGATTTGTAGCATTGCTGCCATTCATCCAATATAAAGGATTGCTCCTAAAATTATTGCTGAAACAAATGGTATTCAAGGTAATGAAGGCAATGCTATTAATACTGTAAATCTTGCTCAAACAAAGGATTGTATGAAGTGTCATACCCCAATTGATGCAATGAATGCAAATATATAACTAATTGCAGCTCCACTTACATATTTACCCATAACCATTCAGTTAATTTGACCATTTGTATAACCAAGTGATCTCATAATTGTAATTACATTAATTGAATCAGTAATAATAATATTCATAATTACTATTAGTAAAATAATCAATAAAACTACGTCAATTAAAATGTACATTAACATTGCGTTTGTCATTTTTCCTAAAACTTGATCAATTACAGATTTTAGAATTGGTAAAGTAATTACTGAAGGGTCCATAAACAATGTACTTGCTTTTGGTTTAGGAGTCATAGGAATCATTATGCTTGCAAGTCAAGGACTATTAGGACTTGAAGCCATAGCATATGTGTCTCTTGAATAAGTAAATGAATTCATAGATGCAGCTATATTTGTTAAGTCAATTATTCCTTCACTTGCTTTTTTATTACTAATTAAAGTATTGAATAATAATTTATTTTCATCAAATTTGTCTTCACCATTTATTAATTTAATTGATGCAGTATAGTCTGTATAAATATCTTGCATTAGAGTATCATTTGCATTTATTGCAGCAACTCTAATTTTTACTTTTACATCTTTTCCTACAACTATATCAAAAGTATCGCCAATTTCTTTATTTAATATTTTTGACAATCTAAATGATATTATTGCATTTAAATGATCGCCGTTGACTTCAGAAAGTTCATTCATTTGTTTATCACTTATTGAATCGAAGTTAACGATCTCTCTTGTATTTCCACCGATTTTATTTGTAGTATCAATAAATTTAATTAAAGAGTTACTAATATCAACATCTGAATTACCTTCTACATGGTAAGAAAGACTTGTTTGAAGAGCTTCTTGATTTCCATTAAATAATATATTGTTTACACTCAATAACGGATTTACTCCTTCTTTCATTTTTGAGAAAGTTGATAATAATGTAAAGAATGCATCATTTGCAGGGAATGGATTAATCTTATTGCTTAATTTTGTTTGTCCTGATTGTAAACCATTTAAGAAATCGAATAAGTAAGGTTTAAATGATTCAACATCATTACAACTTCCCATATAGGGTTTATCACCCATTAAACCAATTGGAGAAATACATGCCAATTTTCCAAAATCATTTAAGAATAATCCTGGCATATTTTCAGGAGTTGCATTTGCTATTTTTGTGCCTTTACCTAAATCTGTATCAATAGCTTCTAGATACAACTTTCCTGATTGCACTAAATTTTCTAAAGGTTTATCCAAAGAAACTTTTCTTTTATCTGCAATTAATGTCATTACTTCTGAAAAGTTGTTTGTAGCTTCATATTCTTGATTATTTCTTACATAATTCTCAACACTTTGATTTTTATCTTCATCAATATTTGTGAATTTTATACCATAGTTTTCTTTTTTGATGTCTTGAGATATTTTTCCGTTTTTTGCATTTACAGGAACAACACTGTTTAGATCATATAAGTGGTTAACTTCTTTTGTATAAATATTGTAACCACCTTCAATCATATTTTTGATTACAGGCATGGCTCTTAATTGTAATGTGAACAAGAAAGAACTGAATATAAATAGTCCCATAATAAGTGCAAACTTACCTTTTCCAGCCGAAACAAAAGCGTGTTGCATTCTAAATGTAAATCCTTTATTTCTTTTTCTAAGACTTCTTAATACTAATCAATTTATTAAAGAATAAATTAAAGCTGGGAAGAATATTATTTTTAGAACTAAAACTAATTTGTCAGCTTTTGATTTTTTTGGACCAACAGTTAGTAAAGATAAAGCTCCCTCATTTAAGAACTTAAATATAATTAAGTAACTTAACCCAGCAAACAATAATGGAACAATTATTGTTAATACCATTAAAAATACTGGAGAAGCGTATATAACGCTAAAGTCAAAAATAACAAATGTACTAAATTGTTTTGTTGCTGAATCTATTTGGAACGGGAATGAAAGTAAATAACCAATTCCTATTCCAATTATCATTGTTAAGAATGTTTTTACAGCAAAAACTCATGTTAATTCTTTTGTTGTATAACCAAGTGATTTAAATACACCTAGTTGTTTTCTTGTATTGTTAATTTCTTTTTTAAGAACAAATAATATAAACATGAATCCTAAAATAAATAAAATTGATCCTATAACAACATAAATTCATGTAATTATATACAAGCTTGTTAATTTATCTATTGTTGTATATGATTTTGCAGCTTTAAATAAAGTTGTTCCAGGTCTAAATAAACTAAATTCATTTGAATCCTTGTTATTAGAATTTGATGTATATGTTTTTGTAAATAGTTCATTTAAATTATATTGTCTATCGTTTTTAGTAATAAAAACTTCTGTTCAAGTATTTAAATAAAAACCTGATTTTGCATCATACTTAAAGTCATCTGGTTCAAAAATTTGTTTATAACTATATTTTGAACTTGAATCAGTAAAAAATGTATTTTTGAAAAATATTTGTGCATAATCATCAATTGAATCTTTAAAAGAACTGAAACCAACCGGAGTAAGAGCGCTGTATTTCAACCCAATTCCAACTACAGTGAATTCTTCTGTTTTACCAGGTTTTGGTGAACCTTCAAATGATTTATTAACACCAAGAGATATTTTATCTCCGATTTTTTTATTTTGTTTTTTTGCATAAGCGTCACTTACAACAATTTCATTATTCTCTTTTGGTAATCTACCCGATTGTAAAACAACATTATTAATATTGAATTCGTCGGTACCACTTAAAGAAGTTGCACTAGACATGTTATAAGTAAATTGTTCACTTGCACCAATACTCTTGTCCATTTTTATATTTGAATTTATAAAAAGTTCATATTTGAAAGTTTCTTCTGATTGTTGTTTTAATTGTTCAAGCATATTAAAAGCAATATAATTTTTAAAAGATCTGTTTGTGTATCCAATTTCTTTGCTCATAGATATTTCATTTTTAGCATCAGGGGTATATATATTACTAATTGTTAGTACTCTATTTGGGGTTTGTGTAGTTTTGAAACGACTTGTTGTTGTTTCATCACCTTGATTTTCATACAATCAAATTAAATCTTTTGCAGCACTTACTTTCTCTTGTCTAATAAGTTCTGGTTTATTTGATTCATTAACTCCTGTTTGCTCATTTACAGTTTCTTCTGCATAATCTTCTACTAATTGTAAAGTTTCTTTTGTCAGCCAACCTCCATCTGGTTTTTTTATTTCAAAATTCATTCCCTCATATTCAAAATTTACACTTTTATTTTCCAGAATAAGTTTTTCTACAAACTCTTCATCTAGCCATCCCGCACTTTGTCATTGTTGTTGTCAAAAATTAGTTTGTCTTTTAACATCCGTTGCTTTTAAAGATAATTGCAATGGTGTTGATAACATACCAAAAATTAACATTGTAAAAATCATTAGAAACACAATTGTTCCTAAAGTCTCTACTCAAGCTTTTATAAAAGCTTTCATATAAGATTTAAATATATTTTTCATTTTTGTATTCCTTTCTAGTTAAAAATTAAAAAGAAATAGCTGGTGGACATTCCCCTTTTAATTGGTTATTTAAAAAATCAGATCTCTTAACTGTTATTAAATTTCTTTGATTTGAATCATATGTAAATAAACAATTAACTATCTTCATATAAGAAATTAAAACTATATGTTTTATCTCTAAAAACTTAATTGAAACAAAATTTGCTACTTTAATAAATATAAAGTATGCTTTCATACTTAATTTATTAACAGTTGAAAAGTTAATAATTGCTTGTCTTATAAAATGTAGGAAAGCAAATATAACAACGAAACTAATAAATTCAAACAAAGCAAAAGTAATTAAAGAAATTACCATTCTTTGTATAAAAAGAACTCTTTCTATTTCATATTTGCTTTCAGTTTGACTTTTTAAAGCCACACAAAAAAATATTAAAAACGTAGAAACAGCCAAAATCAAGTAAACACTTGGATTCAACTCTATCTTTGTTTGTTTAATTAAAGAGTCAAATAGATTCTTATTAAATTGATCTAATTTTAATTTTTTAAGTTGCTTTACTGTATTTAAGTAATTAAATAACTTATATGCATATATAAAACCAATAAAAAAACCTACATTTATTAAAGCAAAAGTGATCAAGTGGTTATTAATTTTAGATTTACTTGCAAATAAAATCGTAATAATTGCAATTGAACAAAATATTGAAAGGAAAGTAATTATTAGATTTATTATTAAGTTAAAAAAAGTTTTATTATTCAAGTTTTTTAATATAAATTTCATAATTCTCCTCCTTTTTTTCAACAAAACTATTATATCTCATTAAAAATAAAAAAATGATTCAAAGAATCATTTTTAACTATTCAATACCAATAATGAATGAGTATACTTCTTGTTGTCCATCTATTACTTCATACTCAACATCATGATTTTCATCTAAATACTTACGTAAGTCGTTGATATCTTTAAATGATGCATCTTGTCCAGTAAATATTGTCAAGATTTCAGTTTTTGAAGTTATATATTTTGACAATGATTTTGTAAACACATCATTTAATGTCTTAGCAGATATTGTGATTTTTTTATCAGCTGTCATCATGTATTCGCCTGTTTTGATGTTAACTCCATCAATAGTTGCATCTCTCGCTGCTTTGTTGATTGAAACAGAAACAACGTTTTTGATTGCTTTAGCGATATTTGATTCATTTTTCTTAGCACTTTCATCAGTGTCTAAGTTCAAGTAAGCAGTGATTCCTTGAGGAATAGTTTTTGTTTCAATAACAACAACTTTTGACATTTTCTCAAGATCTTTTGCTTGTTTTGCAGCTAATAATACGTTTGAATCGTTAGGGAAGATATAAACTTTTTTAGCGTCAACTGCTTCAATTGCAGTCATAAAGTCTTTTGTTGAAGGATTCATTTTTGATCCTCCATCAATAACATAATCAACGCTCAATTCGTTTTTAAAGTAATCTTCCATACCTTTTGATCTAACAACAGCAATTGTAGCAACTTCATTTTTCAATGTACGTTGTTTTTGTGCTGTAGATCTTGCTGATGATTCATCAGCGGTGTTAGAAACATGTCTATCTGCTTGTAATGTCATATTTTCAGCCTTGATAGTTCTGAACTCACCAAATTGTTGTAAATATGATAATACCTGTCCAGGCATTAAAGCATGTGTATGGATTTTCAAAATATCTCCATCCATAACTGCAACAATTGAAGTGTTTCCGTACTGTTCAAATGTGTTTCTTACTGTATCAACTTTTAATTTATTGATAAATTCGTCATTTAGCATAACGATAGCTTCAGTACAGTATCCAAACTCATCTTCAATGGCCATTTCAATATTAGCACCTGTATTTTCTTCAAGTTTTTTTAATTTAGCTACTGGTTTTAGTTTGTTAATAAAGTATTGCATACCCTCTAAGAATTTAACTAAACCATAACCACCACTATCAACAACTCCAACCTCTTTAAGTGCAGGTAATAAATCTGGAGTTCCGTCTAATGATTTGTTTGCAGCCACTACAACTTTATCTCAGAAATCATCTGGAGTAAGTTCATCTGTTATAGAGTTAACAAACTCACTTGTTTCACGAATAACAGTTAAAATTGTTCCTTCAACAGGCTTCATAACAGCTGCATATGCAACTTCTTTAGCCTTTGCAAAAGAATCTTTTCATGTTTCAAGATCCAAGTTTTCTTTGTCTTTCATCCCATTTGAAAAACCTTTGATAATTTGAGAGAAGATAACACCCGAATTTCCTCGAGCACCCATAATTAGACCTCTAGAAAATTTAGCCATTAATGACCCAATATTCTCAAAGTCTTCATTTTCTATTTCAGCAAATCCGTTGGTACAAGTTAAATTCATGTTTGTTCCTGTATCACCATCTGGTACAGGGAAAACATTCAACTTATCTATATGAGGATAATTATTATATAAATTATTAACCCCACTTGTTATCATACCTTTTAAAATTTGTGCATTTTTCATAGTATTGCCACCCTCTAAACTATATTGTTTTTTTATCTTTTTAAAAAAATAATAAAAAATTGCAAATATTTATTTGCCAGATCATAAGTTGATATTGAATAAATAAAAATATTGTCTAAAGAACAATAAGATCGTCTACAGCAACATCAACAATATAATTTCGCACGAACTGAGACAATTTCTCCAATTCATACTTTACACGTATTTGAACTTCTTTGACAACGTCGCGTATATTAACTCCATTGATTAGAATTATATGCACCTTTACCCTATCAGTAATATCAGCTGATGTTAATTCAACAGCTTTTGAGATATCTTCAGTTTTTAATTCTGAGGCTGACTTTGCAGCAAAGTTTGCAAAAGACGCAACTCCGGGTACTGTAACTACAGCATCTGATATTGAATCTAAAATAACTTTATCTATCATAAGTTCCTCCATAAAATTTATATAGTGCTCTTCTAATTCAGGGTCATACACAGATCATGTTGACACGTTTCAAACTAGTACAAAATTATTTTACACTAATAGTTTTAATAATTAAACTATTAAGAAACAAAAGTTTAATTATTTAAGTATATTTATTTCAATATTTTGTTGTATTTTTAATCTAATTATTATATTATTTATAAGTCCGAGGTGAAAAATATGGCAAGAAAAGACGGTTTAACAGGTAAAGGTCCTTTGTCAGGTAATTCAAGATCACATGCTATGAATGCCAACAAAAGAAAATGAAACCTTAACTTACAGAAAGTTCAAGTTATGGATGAAAATGGTAAAGTTATGACTTTAAAAGTTTCAGCCAGAACTCTAAGAACTTTGAAAAAAAACAATCAGTTAGCAAAATAAACTACAATAAATCAAGAAACTCATAGAAGTTTCTTTTTTTTAAAAAAGGGTAAAAAAACATGAAAAAAGCATTTTATTTTTTATTGTCTATTTTTTTATTACTTTCCTCTCTTCTTACAGTTAGTTGTTCCAACTATGACTATGCAAGACAAGGAGATCCAATTTTAATAGCTCATGCCGGTGGTGCTATTGATGGTAATTCTTATACAAATTCTTTAGATGCAATGAACAAATCTTATGAAGATGGGTTCAGATATTTTGAACTTGATTTTATGACAACGAGTGATGATAAAATAGTTGCCATTCATGATTGAGATAGATGATTTAAAGATAATAACAAGAAAAAAATACCAACCCACGAAGAATTTATGAATTCTAAAATAAAAGGTAAATACAGTCCTTTAGATATAGCCACACTTAATGTTTGATTTAAAGAACATGAAGATGCTTATCTAATAACAGATAAGATAAATGATCCAAAGAGATTCTTAACTGAATTTGATTATCCAAAAAGAACTTATATGGAATTATTTTCAAAACAAGCCGTTATAGAAGCTAATGAAATAGGGTTTGGAAATACTTTATTATCTTTACACGCATTTACTTATGGAGATAAATTAATAGATTTTATGTTGGAAAATAATGTTAAATACATTACAACAAGTTACAATGTATCACCAAGAAAGAAAAAATTTATTAAAAAAGCTAAAAGCAAAGATATAAGTACATTTTTCTTTTTCGATGCAAATAAACCTGTTACATCTGAAAAAATGAATGATAAATATAACTACATTGATGGTTTTTATCTTGAAGAGTTTTCACAATATAAACCACAATAAATTGAGAAACTCATAGAAGTTTCTTTTTTTTATATATATAATTAAATTGTTAATGCCCTCTTGGCGGAATTGGTAGACGCAGCAGACTCAAAATCTGCCGAGAAATCGTATCGGTTCGACTCCGATAGAGGGCACCAGCAAGAAAACAAAAAAACAGATTACATTATATGTAATCTGTTTTTATTTTGTCATTATTATCATTGCTTCTTTTTCGACTTCTATTTCCCCATTTACATATGGAATAAACTCATTAGAATAAGCAAATGAATTTAAAGCTTCTAAATTAGCTTTTTCAACTTCATATTTCATCCCTTTTATTGTAATAACATTATCTTCTAAACTGAATAAAGAAACATATGTATAGTCTTGATAATTATTAAATTCTAAACAATTGATACCTTTTTTTATTTTAAAAATAATTGAATCATCGTTTATTATTTTTAATTCATGTTTAAATACATACTCAATTATTGTTAAGTTCATATCATATCTTTTAGAAGGTTTCACAACCATAGTTATATCTTTGTAACCATTTTCTTTTAAATATTTTATAGCAGCAATTCCATCTAAAAAGTCTTTTTCTGAATCTAATTTTATAAATTCATTTGCATTTACTTTTATCGATTCTAATTCTTGATTGGTTACTTGATCAAAATCAGACATTGCTAAGTCAATTCTTATATTTTTTTCAATAAGACTCAAACAACCTCTTTCAATACCCATTATAAAGTGGCTTTTTTCAAAAGGTTTAAGATTTATATTTGTTTCACTAATAACAATTAAAGCCTTATCCTTCAAGATTAACAACTCGCTCTCTTAAATTTGATATATTTTCTCCTACCAAGTAACTTCCAGCAACAATCATATCAACTCCTGCTTGTTGAACTAATTTATATGTTTCTTGATTAATTCCACCATCAACTTGAACAAGGTAACTATAATTATTTTCTTGTTTTATTTTTTGTAATTCTTTTATTTTATCTACAGAATTTGGAATAAAACTTTGACCTCCAAAACCAGGTTGAACACTCATAACAAGAACGTTTTGAATTTTTGAAAGATATTTTTCTATTTCTTTTACTTCTGTATTTGGATTAATAGACAGTGAAGCTTTTAAATTATTTTTTTGACAAAATTCAATAAAATCTTCGATTTGAGTTTCACTTAATGCTTCAAAGTGTAGAGTTATTTGCTCTACATTTTTTAATACAAAAGGTTTTAAGTATTCTTCAACACTCAGGTTAACTATTTTAACCATTAAGTGTAAGTCCATTTTAAAATTATATTTATTCACTATATCTGATAATATTTTGGGTCCAAAAGATAAGTTAGGAACAAAATTATAATCCATTACATCATAATGTATTCACTCTATTCCAGCATCTTGCAAATTATCTAAGTCCTTTTTTAGATCTAAGAAGTTTGCAGTCAAAATACTCGGAGCTACTATATATTTTTTCATTAATATTTTCTCCTTTTAGATTGTTCTTCAATTTCAGATTGTACTTTAACATAATCATTGTATATAAACTCTGGGAAAGTACCTTCACTTACAGATTTTATAACTCCACAACCAGGTGTGTTGTTTATATGTAAGCAATTATTAAACTTACAACTTGTGTTTTTAAAGAACTCAATACTTAAAGCAATTTCTTCTGCTTCTATTTCCTTATATTCAAAAGAAGAAAAACCGGGAGTGTCACCAATTAAAGCATCTTTATAAATGAATAGCTCATTTTTTGTAGTTGTATGTTTTCCCCTATTTAAAGCTTTCGAAATTTCTTGAGTTTTTTCAAATAGATTAGGAATTATATGATTTAAAGTAGTTGATTTACCAGCTCCGGTTTGCCCTGTGAAAACTGAAGTTTTGCTTTCTAGACTTTTCAAAAAGCTAACTCACTCTTTATCTGTGTCTATCATGTTGTTTATTAAATAAGTTTCATAGCCTAGTTTTTTATATTCCTTTGCTCTTTCAACTTCTATATCTTTCGTGTTTGCTAAATCAACTTTTGTAAATGCCAATACTGGTTTAATACCTAAAGACTCAACAAAAAATAGATACTTATTTAATGTATATGTATTTAATACAGGGTCTTTCAAAGAAGTTATTATAACAACTTGATCAATATTAGAAATTCTAGGTCTATAAAGTTCATTTTTTCTTTCCAATATATTTGTTAAAGAACCTTTGAAGTTATCTTGATCTATTATTTCAAATTCTACATAGTCTCCTGTTGTAGGTTTTTTGTTGCTATGTCTTATTTTCCCTGTTGCTTTGCACTCATAAAGATTTTCTTCAAAAAGAACATAAGCATACTCACTTAATATTTTTAAAATTATACCTTTATTCATGTTACAACACCATTACCAATACCAATGTCAATATAAGCGCAACAAATATAACCATAAAAGCAATAAAGAACTTAGTTCTTGCAGTTACTGGAAGTTTGTCATAAGCTGTTCCAACTTTTATTGTTTTATGTCCATCATTTGTATTCAATTTAACTTTTCTGTGATAAACATATGGTTTTGGATTGTCAGTGGCTTTGATTTTTAATAATTCTCTTTTAACTTCATCCACTGATTCAAACCTGTTTTCAGGTTCTTTTTCAATCATTTTTAAAATCAAGTTTTCTAGACTTTGTGGAATTGCAGGGTTAATAAGTCTAGGACTAGTTGGTGTTTCTTTCAAGTGCTTTGCAGCAATTTTCGGTGCCTCTTTTGCAACGAAAGGTGCTGTACCAGTTGCAAATTCATATAACATTATTCCTAATGAATAAATATCGCTTTGAGGTGATGGAGCTTGTGCAGCAATTACTTCTGGGGGCATGTATTTTGGAGTACCAATTGCTTTATTTATTTCTGTTGATTTACCCTCCATAACAGAAATACCAAAGTCACCCAATTTAACCTCTCCCGATTGAGTAAGTAAAACATTATCAGGTTTAATATCTCTGTGAATAATTTGCAATTTATGAGCTTCAGAAAGAGCTTCACAAATTTTTGAAAAGTAATATTTCAATTCTTTTAAAGTCATTGATCCAAATTCTTGAAACTTATCTTTTAAAGTTCCACCCTCAACACATTCAAGAATAATAAATCATTCTTGACCTTGCTGAATAATGTCAAATAATTTAACAACATTGGGATTTGATCCTAATCTAGCAAAAGCTTCTTTTTCAATTTCAAATCTTTCTTGACCAACAGGTTTTATAACTATTTCTGGAGCAACAACTTTTACAGCAACTATTGTTTTTGTAAAAATATCATATGCTTTAAAAACAGATGCCATTCCACCTTTACCAAGCTGATTTAAAACTTCGTATCTATCATTTATTAATGATCCTGGTTCATAATTGCTCATAGTATTGCTCCTTTACCAATAATATAATAACAAAAAAAGCAGAGTTAAATTACTCTGCTTCAATAATTAAAATTGATAAATTGTCAGTTGATACATTATCTTTTGCATCTTCAACAATTAAATGTGCTTTATCTTTAAGTTTAACTTTTGGATTTCCTAATGTTGAAGCTGTAATTTCTTCATCCATATAATCGTGAACTCCATCAGTTGTTAAGATATAAATACCTTCTTGGTTTTCAATAAAGTATGTATCTATTCTTAAAGTTTTTTGTGGCCCTAAAGCACTTGTTAAAACCTTTCAAAATGTGAAGTCATTTGCTTTTTCATAAACACCTGACATTTGAATGTCTTTTCTTTCTGCTTCAGGAGTTGAGTTTCATAAGTTTTGATCTTGAGTGATTTGGAATAACTCTTCATTTACTAATTTATATGTTCTTGAATCTCCAACGTTAATTACAAATCCACCAACTTTTGTAAATAGGATTGCAGTTAAAGTTGTTCCCATATCTCTAGTTTCAAATCTTTCATTTGAATATTCAACCATTTCAGTTAATATGTTGTTTACACAACTTCTCAATCATCTATTAACTTCTTTTTGATTCATATTAGAAAAATCATTTTCATGAAAGTACTCGATGAACTTTTCTACCGCTATTTTTGATGCAACTTCCCCATAGGCATGTCCACCCATTCCGTCACAAACAACACCAAGAGCTTCTCCTGATTTTTTTGTTGCAAAGTCAAGATTATCTTGATTTGATTTTCTGTAGTTACCTATATCGGTAAGCATTGCACTTTTAAATTTCATTTTTTAGGACACCTTCCCTTTTGGCTCTTAATTGACCACAAGCTGCATCAATATCTGCTCCAAATTCTTTTCTAACTATTGCATTAATTCCTTGTTTTTTAAGAATCTTAAAGAACTCATCAATTCTTTTAGATTTTCTATATTCGTTTTCTTCAACTTCATTATAAGGAATTAAGTTAACATAACCATTTATCCCTCTTATTATTTTTGCTAACTCATTTGCATGTTCTGGTTTATCATTAACACCATCAATTAATATATATTCAAAAGTAACTCTTCTGTTTGTTTGATCAACATAATATCTAACTGATTCCAACAACTTTTCAATTGGAAAAGCTTTGTTAATTGGCATCATTTGATTTCTAACTTCATTGTTAGAAGCATGTAAAGAAATTGCTAAATTTATTTGAGTTTTTAAGTCTGCAAACTCTTTGATTTTTGGAACAACACCACAAGTAGATATTGTGATATGTCTTGCCCCAATTTCAAACCCTCTCTTATCATTAACTATTTTTACAAATTTCAGAACATTATCATAATTATCGAAAGGTTCTCCGATTCCCATTACAACAATATGACTAACTCTTGATCTTTTGTTATCTGGGTCGTTTTTATATTTTTCTTTTAAGAATAAATTCATTGTATATATTTGTCTAACTATTTCATCTGTAGAAAGATTTCTTTCTGTTTTTATTAGACCTGAGGCACAGAATTTACATGACATTCTACACCCAACTTGTGTTGTAACACAAACTGATTGACCATATTTTTGTGGCATCAAAACAGTTTCGATTGTTTTTTTATCATCAAGCATAAATAAGATTTTTATTGTTCCATCTTTTGATTCTTCAGTAACTAAATCTTTTAATAAATCAGCTGTGAATCTTTCTTTGATAAATTCTCTCAACTCTTTACTTAAGTTAGTCATGTTATCAAAATTAGTTTCCATCTTGATATAAACTCAATCATAAATTTGTTTTGCAGAAAACTTCTTAAATCCATTTTCCATAAGAATATTTTCCAACTCTTCAATTGTGTATCTAAATATGCTTGTTTGTTCCATAAAAATTTAACTCCAAAATATATTTTAACACACTATAATTGTTTAGTTTAAAGACTTATTTTTATTTTCACTTTTTTTATAAACACTTTTCAATATAAAAAACAGCGCTATCGAGATACCAAAAGTAATTGGAATTAAAACTAAAGCTAGTTTTTTGGATGTTTTTTTATCTTCTTTATTTTCGGTTTGCTCTTTTTCAATATCTTTTTCTTTATTTATAGTTATTTTAAGTTTTTCTCCCTTTTCATTTATAACTTCAAAATAACATTTATTAGAATTTGGTTTTAAAGAAAACACAAGCATATCATCTTCTTGTTCTATTAAAGTATTTTCATCTAAATGAATTATTTCAAAACTATCTTTTTCAAAAGCTATTTTTTTGTTTTCATAATCAAGTTTTTTTTCTTGAATTTCATCAAATACTTTTATTTTTATTCTGCTTTCTTCGTTTTTGTATTTTACTGTGATTTCAAAATCCCCATTTGTTTTTGCAAAGTAAATTATTTTGTTGTCTATTATAGTTGCTATTAAATCATTTGAACTAGTTTCTAATGTTATTTCAGAAGGATCCATTTGTTCAAAATTATTTATTTTAACTTCTTGAGTCGTTTGCTTTTGTATTATTGAAACACTTTTCTCTAAATTAATTGATGAAGCATTTTCAGTTACTTCTATAAATATTTTTTCTGAATGTTTAGTTATATTTGACATAACCTCTATTTCATAACTACCTACAGAACTTGATTTAACTTTAATTTTATTTTCTACAATTTTTGCATTCAAATTTTTATCTCTATTTATTAAAATAATTTGATCTAAATAACTAGAGTTAATTTCTATTTCTCCAACTTCTCCTCTTGAGATTTCTAAATTGTTTTTTTCTAATTCGTAGTATCCTTCTTCTCTATCCACAAAAACATTAATTATCTTTTTGCTTTTTGCATCTATAGAGTCTAATTCAATGAAACCAGAACCAAACGCATTAGCTCTAATTTTCAAAATATTATTTTTTTCAAAATTTACTTCCAGGTTATTACTTGATTTTATTTTTATTTTTCTAAATTCTTCAGCATTTATAATGAACAATTCACTAACATTATTATTTTTTAAAGTTAAACTCTCGTTAGATACTTTAAAATCTTTAAATTTAAGTTCTTCTCCAACAGGTTTTGATTCACTTGTTATTTTAAAATTATCTAGAATATAATTTTTTTCAGTAGATACAAATTTTATATCTGATCAGTTTGAAAAATTAATATAACCATCTAACTTTTTAATGCTGTGTTGGACACTTACATAGAAAGTTAGTATTCCACCCTTAGGTTTTTCATAAGTGTATTTAAAAACAGCAGACTTTTCAGAATTAAATTTTTTTATAGAGTTTGAGTTTTCAAGATCATCATTATCAAAGAAAATTTCTTCTTCTTTTATTTTATAATTCTTAGAAATGTAGTATTTTATTTTATCGTGATTAAGAGCTAAGTTTTTAGATTTGCTCTCATAATTTAAATAAATAGAGTCATTATCTTCATTTACATTTTCATTTTTGAAAACAACTTTCAAATTTTTAACTATCACTTTATCTCTTTCGAACACATCAACCGTTCCAACATAATCTTTATTATCAAATAAATCTTTTGAGTATACAGTTTTTAAATTTACACTATGATAAATATTTTTTTGTATATTTAAAAACTTGTAGAACTCTTCATCATAAATTAGTTTCACTTCTAAATCTCTTCTTGAATATGAGTAATTTCTATTCGATTTAGTGTTGTGTGTGTAGAATATTTCTTCTTTGTCTTTAAAAGCATTTTTTCTTGAGCTGAATTTTGTTTTAACTTCTTTTAAAACCATTCCACCTTTAGTGATTTTTCCTATATATTGTTGTGTGTTATTATCAAAAAACATTTTAGAATCTTTTAATATCTCTTCTACAACGATCCCTGTAATTAATAAGCCTTCACTTTTTTCTGTATATATTTTTTCAAATTTAAGATTTAGCTTTGTATAAATAAAAGTATCATTCCATTTATCGTGGTAGCTATATTCCTTTTCAATAGTTTTTTCTTTTTGTCTTTTATCCAAACTAACTTTAAAATCAAAAGTTTCATTAGACATGTTTGGATTTGAAGCAAAAGTACTTATTGAATTTCCATTTGAATCTCTTTCTATTATGTTTGTGAAACTTAATTCTAAGCTAGAATCAAATCAATAATCAGTCATATGATCTAATTGCAAATCTTTAATAGATATAAACTGTTCAACTTTAGTTTTATAAACCAAACTGTTTGGATATCTATCCACAGTCACGTTTTCATCTCTAAGAGATGGTGCATCAATTACATAGAAAGGTTCTTTTATAACCTCATTGTTTTGAATAGAGTCTTGACTTCCTATAACTTCAACAATTTTTGACTCTAAAGATAAAACAGAACTTGTCCCAACTCCAGAAGTCAATAAAAGTAATTTAAGAATTTTTAACATTAATAATTCCTCCCCTTACTTTATCGACCAAAAATAAAAAAATGAAAATTATTTAATTTTCATTTTACATATATAGAAACCATCGTTGTCGTATTCTCTTCCAAAAAAGACTTTTTCAAAAATCTTTTCTATATCTTTGTGTCTCTCAAGAAACTTTTCAATTTGATTTTCATTTTCATCTTTATTTATTGTGCAAGTAGAGTAAACCAACTCTCCATCTTTGTCTAAACACCTATATGCTTTTTCTAAAAGTTCTAATTGTAGATTTAATAAATTTTGAGTTTCTGTTTCAGAATGCTTCTTCAATTTTATTTCAGGTTTTCTTCTTAATACACCATATCCCGAACATGGAGCATCCAATAAAATATAATTATATTTTCTTTCATCAATATCTAGTGCGTTTTTGCAAACTAAATTTACATTTTCCACACCTAGTCTATTTAAGTTTTCTTGAATTAATTTCATTTTGTTTTCTTGCAATTCATAAGCATCAATTGTTCCTGTGTTTTGCATAATTTGAGCTAAGTGAGTTAACTTACCACCCGGAGCACAACACATATCTAAAACTTTAGATTCTTTTCTTGGGTTAAGAATATGTGAAGCCAAACCACTAGTTTGATCTTGTATTGTTACGTATCCTTTTTTGAAAATATCTTCATTGACGATATTTTTATTTGAAAGATAAAAATAATTAATTAACTTAGAGTTTTTTAATTCATATTTTTCTAAATAATTTTTTTCAAACTCTTCTTTAGAAATTTTCAAAGTATTTAGTCTCATACTAATTTTACTTTCTACATTTGAAATTAAAACAAATTCTTCAGCTTGATCTCTAGAATAATCTTTTTCTATTTTTTTAAATAATCAAAATGGAAAACCATTCTCTAAAGATAAAATATTTTGCTTATTTTTAATATCAACTTCTCAATATTTTTCTTCTAAAAGTGATTTAGAAACTTTATTTACAAGACCACTATAGTTCTTGTTTATATCTTTTGCTATTTCTACAGCTTCATTTATTACATAGTAAGGCTTAGAATTTAAGAATTTTATTTGATATAAGTTCATCCATAATAATATTTGAATCTTATAATCTGTTTTTTCAGGATCTATTAATTTATTTACAACATACTCTAAATAAATTTTGTATTGAATTGTTCCATACACCAATTTAAAAATAAAAGCTATGTCTTCTTTTGACATAGCTTCTTTTTTTATAAGATTGTTAAGTAATTTATTTGAGAACTTATTATTTTTTATTACTTCAAATAAAATATTTAACGCTTCTTTTCTTGAATTCATTATTTTTTAAATTCTTTTTGTTCAATACTAAAGAAGTTAACATCAATCATAAAGTGTTCTACAATTGTTTCAATAAATTCTGAGTTAT
The DNA here is from genome assembly GCF_010365805.1 of Spiroplasma sp. BIUS-1. Classification (NCBI taxonomy): domain Bacteria; kingdom Bacillati; phylum Mycoplasmatota; class Mollicutes; order Entomoplasmatales; family Spiroplasmataceae; genus Spiroplasma; species Spiroplasma sp. BIUS-1. The sequence goes on from NZ_CP048386.1 coordinate 746,138, forward strand.
CAAGTATGTTTAAATCTTCACTTGCTAAAACATGTGCATAAGTTTTATCTGTTAATAATTCTACTAAGTAGTTTTTAAAATCAAAACTTGCATCAATTGTTTCTCCACCAACTTTTTGAACGTTTTCTTTTCAGTTGTTTACGAAGAATTCATATTGTTCACTTACAATTTGTTCTACTTTTTCTTTTAACTTAAAGTATTTACTATTTGATGAATCAATGCTTAATGTATTTTCTTTTGCCAATACTTCTTTAACTTTTGCAACAGCGTTTTCAACACTATCGATTTCAATTATGTATTGGTATTTGTGTTTTAAAGGAATTTCTAATAAAGCTTTATCTAATCTTTGTTTGATAATTTCTTCTTTTTCTGTTCCACGTTTTCTTAATCTTTGTTCAAGAGCTTTTAAGCTTGGTGGCATTAAGAAAATTGACACTAGGTTTTCAGGTTTTTCTTTTTTAAGAACTTGAGTTGCACCAACAACTTCAATTTCTAAGATAACATTTTCACCTTTTGCAATTTTGTCATAAACAGTTTTTCTAGGTGTTCCATAGTAATTATCAATGAATTCTGCATGTTCGATTAGTTCGTTATGTTGAATAGCATCTTTAAATGTTTCTTTATCAACGAAAAAGTAGTTAACTCCGTCAACTTCTCCCGGTCTTGGCGCACGAGTAGTCATAGAAATAGATTGTACTAAATTTAATGATTTATCTTGAGCTAATTCTTTGTTGATAGTACCTTTACCTACACCTGATGGTCCAGATAAAATGATTATTTTCCCTTGTTTATTCATTTTCTAAATCTCCTTTTTCACGTCTTAGAATGTATAAATGTTTATTCTTAAAGTCTTTATACTTCAATAATTTCAGAATTGCTATTTTAGACATATCTAGCGGCAACTCTGACTCCATAATTAATATACCATAATTATTTAATAATTCATTGTCATATATATATTTAAAAAATTCATAGTAATACTCTACTTTTGCAAATGGTGGATCGAAGAAGATTAAGTCCATTTTTTTATTAGAATTAACTAAATAATCTAACATTCTTTTGTAATCTAGATTAAATAGCTCAAATTCATCTTTTTCAAGTCCTTTAAAGTTTTGTTTTATTATTTCTAAAGCTGGTTTATAGTGATCGTTTACATATGCAAAACCAATTCCTCTAGAAAGCGCTTCAAGAGAAAGCGCCCCACTTCCACCAAAAAGGTCCAGACAAACTTTATTTTCAAAAACAAAATAGTTATTAAGAACATTGAACATGTCTTCTTTAACTCTTGTTATTGTGGGTCTTGTGTTCATACCTTCTAAAGTTACTAATTTTCTACCTCTAAAACGTCCACTTATAACTCTCATAGTAATATTTCCTTTGCTTTTATATTATACAAAAAATAATTAATATATAATCAAAGTTGAGGTGTTGATTTATGAAATTAGATTTAACAAAAGATTTATTACAAAGTGAAATTCCTACAAATAAATGATTATGAAAAGACAGTCAACCAGAAGTTATTAGAAACAATTCAATCGATGTTGAATTACCTCTTAGCAAAGAAAATGAACTTGTTATGAATAAATTAATTGATTTTGTAAGATACAGCCAAGATCCAGAATTAAACAAAAAGGAAAATCCTGACTATTTAAGACCAGCAGTTGGTCTTGCAGCTCCACAAATCGGAAGTAATACAAATATGTTTTTCACAAGATTTGAGTGAGATTTGGAAGGAAATGATGTTGAAGAATTTGCAATGGTTAATGCAAAAATTGTTGCTAAAAGCGATCAAATTGGTTGTTTAAGTGATGGCGAAGGTTGTTTAAGTGTGGATGATGACCACAAAGGAATTGTTCCTAGAAGTTACAAAATACAAGTTACAGGTTATGATTGATTAACAAAAGAAGAAGTTGATTTAACTTTAAGAGGATATCATGCAATAGTTTTCCAACATGAGTTGGAACACAACCAAGGAAAATTATATTACGATCGAATTAATAACGAAAATCCTAACTTTAAAGACGAGAATTGAATAGTAATATAAAAGGCTTTTTATTAAAGCTTTTTTTTGTTTTTTTATATTTTTCTTAGTTTTTATCTGAGTTTTTTGCTAAAATACTAATAACTATGACTTTTTAAATTATTTGGAAACGATAATACAATTAAATACTTTTGAAGTATCTTTTTACAAATTTTTACACATTTACAATTAAATAAAAGGAGTTGATATGATGGAAGACAAAAAACAAGAGTCTCTACAACAGGTAAAAAGCGTAGTTGCAGATTTAGAGAAAAAAATAGAGATTAAAAAATTGGCAGATAATGTTAATCCGCCAAAGAAAAAATTACCTCAAGCACCTTTTCCAACTAAGGTATATGCACTAGGTGGATTAGAAGAGGTTGGTAAAAATACTTATTGTATCGAATATAATGACGAAATCATAATGATAGATGCTGGGGTTAAATTTCCAGACGCCACTCAATTAGGAGTTAGTGCTGTAATACCAGACTTTAGCTATCTAGTTGAAAATAATTCAAAATTAAAAGGATTATTTATTACACATGGTCACGAAGATCATATTGGAGGTATTCCTTATCTACTTCAACAAGTTGAAGTACCTGTAATTTATGCACCAGCTTTAGCTGCAGCATTAATTAGAGATAGATTAAAAGAATACAAATTACAAAATAAAACAGTTGTTAAAGAATATGTTGAAAATGACGTATATTCTACAAAAAACTTTACAATTCAGTTTGCAGCAGTTAACCACTCAATACCAGATGCTTTTGGTATTCACGTTCAAACACCTAATGGTGCAATCTTTTCAACAGGAGATTATAAGTTTGACTGAACACCTTTAGGGCATGACGCTAACGTTCAAAGATTAGCATCATGAGGAAATGATGGAATTGAATTATTAATGGCTGACTCAACTAATGCTGAGGTTGAAGGCTATACAATTGGTGAAAGAAAAGTTATTCAAAACATTGATACACTTTTCTTAAAATCAAAAGGAAGAATTATCATTGCTTCTTTTGCATCAAACGTGCACAGACTTCAGCACATAATCGAATTGGCAAACAAGTATGGAAGAAGAATTGTTGTTATTGGTAGAAGTATTGAAAGAATTATTAAAATAATTAGACAAATGGGTCACTTAAATATCAATGATAAAATGTTTATTAAACCAAACGAAATTGATAACTTCCCAAAAAATCAAATAATGATTTTATGTACAGGAAGTCAAGGAGAACCAATGGCTGCCCTATCTAGAATTTCTAGAATGGAACACCAAACAATTAAAATAATTCCTGGAGATACTGTAATTATGTCTTCATCACCTATTCCAGGTAATAGAGCTGATGTAGAAAATGTAATTAACAAGTTAACAAGAATTGGTGCAAACGTTATTGAAAATAGCGTAGACAACAAAATACATACCTCTGGTCATGCCAGTCAAGAAGAACAAAAACTATTATTCACATTATTAAAACCAAGATGTTTCATGCCAATGCATGGTGAATATAGAATGTTAAAAACTCACGGTGAAACAGCAACAAAAGTTAATGTTAAACCACACAATGTGTTTGTAGTTGCAAACGGAGATCAAATCGAACTACACAACGGTACAGGAAAAGTAGGAAAAAGAGTTCCTGCTGAAGCTGTATTTATTGATGGAAAAGATATGACAGGAAAAGCAAGTAATGTTATTAGAGAGAGAAATATTTTAAGTAAAGATGGTCTTATGGCTGTAATTATTTCAATAGACTCTCAAGCAAATAAATTGTCTGCACCTCCAAGAATTGTTTCTAGAGGAAGTTTCTATGTAAGAGATAGCGGAAATGTTATTGCTGAATCAATTAACATTGTTACAAATGCAGTACAAGAAGTTCTTAATTCACAAAAACCAACATTCGGTGCAATTAAGAACGCTATAAAGGAATCATTATCACCTTTCATCTTTAGATACAAAAGAAGAAACCCATTAATAATTCCTGTTATTTTAAATAAAAAAGTAGAGGTTAAATAGAGTAATGAAAACTAAAAAAGAACAGTTGGGCCTATTTTCAATAATTTGAATTGGGTTCACTTTTATTGCAGGAATTACATTCACTGCAAGTTTTGGAGAAATAGTTCTTTCATATGGTAATGATGGAAATATCAATGGAGGAGTAGGTCTTAATATTTTATGAATCTTTGTTTTAGAAGGATTCATAGCATTTATGTGTGCTTGAGCTTTTGCTAAACTAGTAAAATATCACCCACAAGCTAATGGTGGAGGAAGCCAATATGTCAGAACTGCTTTTGGTAAGTTCTGAGGATTATTGATGGGATTCTTCAACTATTCAGTTATACCAGTAATAGGTATGGCTTTAATCGTTACAATGGTTAGAGCCAATTTTGGTCCACAAGATGATTCAAGATTTTGACTTGTTGGTCAAAAAGAAGGAGTTTATGGTGGGGTTTTCAACCAATGAGGAAACTTATACCTTGATTTAATTGCATTTGCATTATATATGTTTGCAGCAACTATTTTATTTTTTGGAATTAAAAAATATAAGTATGTTGGTTTAATAATCGGATATATGACATGAGGAATAACTATTATACTTATGGTATTTGGTTTAACTGCAGGATTTATGCATTTAGATGCTAAATCAGATCCATTTCAAAAGTATAAAGAAACAGGAATTGATCTTGATGGATTCGTTAAGGCTTTCACAACTTGTTTCTTTGCATTTGGTGGAATTGAAACATTTATAACAACAGGAAAAAATATTAAAAACAGAGGTAAAAATATGCCTATTGCTATTGTTGTAATAATGATAGCAACAACAGCTTTTTACATTGTATTTTCAGTAATAACAATGTTTGCAGTGGGAGGTAAAGGATTTAGTTCAAATCCAAACACCCAATTCTTTGGAGATAATAATTTCTTAAAAGTATTTGGTCCTTCACTGATAATAATTTGTACAATTTTGATGAGATTTAACTCATCACTACAAATAACAATGTTTGGAGGTTCAACATTAGAACCCCTATCAAGTCAAGGTTACATTTCAAAAAAATTCAGAAAAGAAAATAAAGAGAATGTTCCTGTAGCTGGTGTTTTTGCAACTATTGTTTTATTTATAATTTGTGCGTCAATGTTCTTGTTTATACCAGATATTATTGAAGGTATTACAAAAAAACCATCACCATTAAATTATGCAACAATAGCAAGTTGTGCTTCATTATTGTTAATTGCAATCTACGGAACAATTATTCCAACAGTTATTGTTCAAGGAATAAGAAAAAATGTAAAAATTCAAATATGAGAATATGTTGCTTGAACAATAACATCATTGTTCCTTATCTTTATATTTGTAGGTTACTTTATAACATCATTGTTAAAACCATTTACTCACCCAGAAGGCGGAGTTATTTCAAACAGTGATAACATACAAGGTTTAGTAAGTAGTATTTTCCAAATAATTTACGTATTAGGAGTTGTTGTATGAGCTGTATTACAATATCACCTATACTACAAACCAAAAATGGCAAAATTGGATCCCAATTCACAAGAAGCTAAAGAAATTGCTGAATATGAAAAGCTATTTAGATTATTGTCTGACAAAGAAATGGAAGCAATCGCTTTAGAACAACAAAAAGAAGATGAAGAATACAAAAAGTATAAACTTCAACTAAAAGAAGAAAAACTAAAAAATAAAGCAGTTTCAAAATAGTCCAAAATGGACTATTTTTTTATATTATAATTAACTTAATATGGAGGTATGAGATGAAAAAATTACTTGGTGTTTTAAGTGCAACAACTTTAGCTATTGGTACTATTACTCCAATCGTTAATTTCGCTTTATATGCCCCTACCCAAACAATAACAAAACAATTTAGTTATAAGTATAATTTTAATCAATTCTCCCTTTCAGATGATGACTTTAAACCTGTCAATGGGGTTTTAAAAGCAGTTTACACTTCTGATGATTTTACAAAATCACTTACAGATTGTATTCAAAAAATGTTTGATTCTATTCCCGAAGAACAATCAAATGTTTATAATATTAAAAAAATAACAACAAGTTTTGTTAATTCAACAAGTTACGCAAATAATGATGTTACTTCTTTCAATGAAGCTTTTAAAGATGCTAACAAAGATATTAAAAAAATGAATATAAAAAATCATAGATTAGAAATTGAAAAGTATTCTGATCCCGCTTCAGGACCTTTATACTATGTAAATGTTTGAGTATCAATCGGTGGAAAAGAAGTTAGACTATTTGGTGGTTCTTCATATAAAAAATTTAACTCACTAAAAGATATTCAAAAAGAATTCACAAATACATTTGATTTAGAAATTGTAATGGAAGTTATTATTGAAGGTTATGACAAAACTGATTGAGGAATTGAGTTACCTCAAAATATTGACTTTCAAACCAAAACACAAATCATCAACTGATTTATGATGGTTGATCAAACTGAGATGAGAAATAAAATTATTGACCATATAAATAAAGAAAAGAAAACCAAAATAACTAAAATGGATTGACCAAGAAATCTATATAAAGCTGTTTTAGGACCAGATGGAAAATACATTGTGGGTGATCCAATAGGTGATGGATTTACACTAGGGAAAGAATATCCTTATTTCTATATAGGTATAACAAGCAAAGATGAAGCTAATGGCGAATTTAAAATACTTGTAAAAAATACACCGGGACCAAAAGAACCCATACCAGAACCAGAAGATTAATTTGATTAGTAAAAATTACTAATCATTTTTTTATGCTCTTTAGTGATACAATTCTCTTAAGGGAGGTGTAGAAATGAAAGGAAACAGACAAACTAGTTCAATCAGAACTTTATTGATGATTGGGAATGTATTTGGATTAATATCTGGATTAATATTACTATTTGTATTTGTTTATTGAATGTCAAGAGCTGGTGTTTTGGTTAAAGACCCAACACCAGAAATGCAAGAACTTGCAGGTTACATGCCTTTAATATTCTCAGCAGTTGCATTCTTTAGTATAACTAACGTATTCTTTTGTTGTTATATAATTAACTTCTTAAGAAAAGCAGATGACATTACTTTATTAAACAACAGATACATAATCGCTCTATTTTCAATTTCAATTGGTGGTTTATTTACACCATTTGTTCTTGCACAAATGCAAAATATTCAAGTTCAATCAACAATTAGTCCTAAATTCACAATCTCAAAAGGTTATGGTGGAAACGCATTAGTTTCAGGATTTGCAGCATTAGCTGTATACTTTGGTTTTTCATTAAACGGATTTGGTCAAGGTGTATTTGGTAATGGTGCAGCTGATATGGCAGTTGTTGCTATATTTGGAGTAATTCTATTCTGAGGAGTGTTGAACTGCTTAATATTTGCAATGCCAAGTTCTCAAGAATCTTGAGATAAAAAAGGTGCTGCATATAAATTTATGAATTTTATTGCAACAATTAACTTAATTATTGCAACATTTACATTAGTGTTACAACTAATAAGCGCTGTTCTATCTATTATTTCAATCTTTGCAGATATGTTTGATAGAAGAAGAGGATTCTTAGGTTCATTATTTAATTCAATGTTTGCAGCTTACAGAATTGCAATGCAATTATTTATAATTTATACAATAAACAGAATTATAAAAGGTATTTGAGCTAAAGGTGATCAAATTTATTACCAAGATTATTCAAAACTTGCTGAAAGACAAAAAGAATATGAAATGCAATCATAAAAAATAAAGCATAAAAAAATAACTCTTTGTAGGAGTTATTTTTTTTATATAATTTTAATCTTCTTGTTCTTCATCTATTTTTCTAGGAATAATAATTGAAGTGTTAACTGTGAATGGAATTGCAGCTTGAAGTTTAAACATTTTTAATACTTGGTTTCTTTCTTCGTCTGGTAAGTTTCCAACTGTAATTTCATCTAATTTTTTAATTAGTTTGTTGAAGATTTTTAATCATCAAGCTCATGAAGCTATGATCATTATTGTTCCTGCTAAAGCAAGAGCCATAAAGAATCATGATAAGTTCATTGCTGATAAAGCTCCTAAATTACAAAATCTAAATGATAAGTATGATACTAAATTAGCACCAATTCCGAATGCAGCTAATATATGACAGTAGATTGATCTACTTCAGAAGTTTGTTGATTGTTCACGAATATCTAAAATATTAGTGAAGTTGTAAAGCATTAACATAGTTCCTTTAACTGAGTTGTTTTCTTCATATCATTTTGGTAAATGTAATTCTTGGAAAGCTGCTCTATAGTTAAAGTGGTTGTTTACTCTTTTTCTTTTTCCATACATTAACTTTACATCTGTATAGTTTGTTTTAATAGATAAAGCTTTGAATAAGTCTTTTTGTAAAACATTACTTTTTTTGTTTTTTGTTTTAAGATAAACATTAACATTAATTACTGTTGCTATAATTATAACCGCTATAGCAAATAAAAATGCTGCAAATGATATATACATTTGTCAATCATAGAAGAATCATCCGAATCTTGGATCGCTAGCATTGTCTGGTCTTATAATTGGATACATGCTTTTTACCTAGCCTTTCAAACTAGTATAATTTTATACTAATATAATAAATTTAACAAATCTCTTTTGTAATTTTTTTGCATTTTTTTAACCAAAAGAATATTTTCTTCTAGCATTGTGGCCCTTTTAATAAAACTACTATCAAAAAATACCTTTTTATCTACTTCAAAGTTATACATATATGTTTCCATTTTTTCTCTGTAACTTATTAATATATTTTTATTATTTAAATAGAATATCTTTTTAAAACCCGGTTCTTTATCAATTATCTTTAAAAACTCAAAGTTAGAATTTAATAAAACAACTTCTTCATTTGATTTTTGAATAACATAATTATTTTTGAATTCAATAAGGTCTACTATATCTAAATTTATCTTTTTTATTTCGTTCAATTGATTATCTGTTAGAAATAATTCATTATTTTTTTTAATTATAAGGTTTGAGTCTTTTAATTTTCTAATGATTTGAAACTCTTTTAAATCATTAGTATTTTTTAATTTTGAAGTAAATACCTTACCGTCTTTTATAAAACTTATATAACTATCATTTTTGTCTATTACTATATAGTTTTGAATATAGTTTTCAAAGATATTAATTATATCTACATCTGTTTCTGAGCTTTTTTCCATCGAAGATATTAGAGGGTTTGGATGAGCCAAAAAAACCCTATCTATATTTTTCTTGTTTTTTAAGTTTTCCTTAAACTGATCTTTAGGAATATAGCAAAGAGTATTCACAATTCCATTTGGTTCGCTATCACAAAAGTATATATTTTCTTTATCTACGAATATATTTGTTATTCATTCTGTATTATCAATTTCTCTTGTATTTATTTTCAACTCAATCACCTTTTTTAATTATAAATTAAAAAACACGGTTAATTACCGTGTTTGATATTTTAACTATTTACTTTGAATTGCTTCAACACCAGGTAATACTTTACCTTCCATATATTCTAGTGAAGCTCCCCCACCAGTTGAAATGTGTGTGAATTTTTCTTTGAATCCTAATTGAATTGCAGCTGCAGCTGAATCTCCCCCACCAATTAATGTGAATGAGTCTTTTAAGTTAGCGATTGCTTCACAAACAGCTAAAGTACCTTTGTTGTAGTGTTCGAATTCGAATACTCCCATTGGTCCATTTCATGCAACTGTTTTTGCATCTTTTAAGATATCTTCAAATAATTCAATTGATTTTGGTCCGATATCTAATCCCATTACATCTTCTGGTAAATCTACACCAGAAATTGTTGGTTCAGTATCTTTAAAATCAGTGTTGTTTGCTGAGTCTATTGGTAAAATAATTTTTCCATTTGCTTTTTCTAAATATTCTTTTGCTAATGAAACTTTATCTTCTTCACATAATGATTTACCAATGCTGTGACCTTGTGCTTTGAAGAATGTATATGCCATTCCTCCACCAATAATAATTTTGTCAGCTTTTTCTAATAAGTTATCGATAACTCCGATTTTATCAGAAACTTTAGCCCCACCAATAATAGCTACGAATGGGTGTTCTGGTTTATCAATTCCTTTTGATAACATTTCTAATTCTTTTTGAACTAAGAATCCAACACAGCTTTCAGCTATGTTTGAAGCGATCCCTACGTTTGAAGCGTGGGCTCTATGTGCTGTACCAAATGCATCATTTACGAATACATCTCCTAATCCAGCTCAGTATTTTCCTAATTCAGCATTATTTTTTGATTCGAATTTAACTAATTCTCCATTTTGAACATCTTCAAAACGTGTGTTTTCAAATAAAAGAATTTCTCCTTCATTTAAAGATTTAATAGCTGATTCCAGTTCTTCACCTCTAGTTTGTGCAACAAACTTAACTGATTTCCCTGATAATTCTTCTAATTTTTTAGCAACAGGAGCTAAAGATTTTTTAGCTTTATCACTTTCTTCTTTAATTCTGCTTAAGTGTGAAAATAAAACAATTTTTGCTCCATTTTCAATTAAGTGGTTAATAGTTGGTAATGCTGCTCTAATACGGTTATCGTCAGTTATAACACCATCTTTTAATGGTACGTTAAAGTCAACTCTAACAAGAACAGTTTTTCCAGATACTTGAATATCATTTAATGTTTTTTTCATTTTTCGTTCTCCTATACCTAATTATTTTAAAACATTTTTGACCATAAAATCTATATAATCAAAAAAATTATCTGGATTTTCATTGTGAAACCTTATTATATCTTGATCTTTTATTAAATTATTTTTACTTGGTTTATATAGTTTTTTTCAAGGAGTTTGCTCGTGACAAATAACTACAATATCTCATGATTTTAAAGTTAATAAAAAATTAACTATTTCATAAGTTATCTTATTATCCATTTCATATGAAAGATTAATTTCTTTGTCCATTTTTTCAATGTAGGTTATTGGGATATCAGATCTTGAATAACTTGTATGTTTCTTCCACAATTCGTAAATAACAGGTCCTCATCTTCATGTTTCAAAATCTATATTAGCTATCTTATCTCTGAAAATTAAAAAGTAAGAATAAACAATATAAATAATCTTTTGAATCTGAATTTGTGTAACTTTAGAAATACTTTTTTCTTTTTTAACTTTTGCAATTACATTCAAAATATAATCTATGAATTCATCTTTAGAATAAAAAAACATATTTTCACCTCAATATTACTATCGATTTAAAAATATGCTTGTTTAATGTTATTTACAAATTATAAAGATAACATGTGTTTAATTGTACGGATAAATTGTGAAGTAAATGAGTTTTCGTTATCATATCATGAGAACACTTTAACCATTTGTTTTCCTTCAACTTCCATAACTCTTGTTAAAGTTGCATCGAAGATTGAACCATATGTTGATCCAATAACGTCTTGTGAAACTATTTCTTTTGTACAGTATTCTAATGCTTGTCCTAATTCAGCGTCACTTGAAACTGCTGCTTTAATTGCATTGTTGATTTCATCAACTGTTGTGTTTTTTGATAATTCAACAGTTAAGTCAACGATTGATCCTGTAATAGTTGGAACACGTAATGCTAATCCATCTAATTTTCCGTTTAAGTTTGGTAATACTTTACCAACTGCTGCTGCTGCTCCAGTTTTTGAAGGAACAATGTTTCATGCAGCTGCACGCCCACGACGTAAGTCTTCTGGGTGAGCTAAATCTAATAATCTTTGGTCGTTTGTTACGGCATGAATTGTGTTCATTAATCCTTTAACAATTCCAAATTTTTCATCTAAGATTTTTGCTACTGGTGATAAACAGTTTGTTGTACATGATGCAGCTGAAACGATTGTGTCGTCTGCTGATAATGTTTTGTGGTTAACACCGTAAACTATTGTTTTTAAGTCACCTGATGCTGGTGCTGAAATAATAACTTTTTTAGCTCCTGCTTCGATGTGTGCTTGAGATTTAGTTTTGTCAGCGTAGAATCCTGTACATTCTACTACTAGGTCAATTCCCATTTCTCCTCAAGGTAAGTTTTTTGGGTCTCTTTCTGCTAAGATTTTGATTTCTTTTCCATCAACAATAATAGCTCCTTCTTTAGATTCGATTTTTCCACTCATGAATTTTCCTTGAGCTGAATCGAATTCTAATAAGTATGCTAATTTTTTTGAATCTGTTAAGTCGTTAATTGCTACAACTTCAATATCGTTTGATAAGAATAATTGTCTAAATGCTAGACGTCCAATTCTTCCAAATCCGTTAATTGCTATTTTTTTCATATTAGTCAATTCCTTTCACGCTTTTATTTTATACCTTATTGGTTTATTTATTAAATAAAACCTAAAAATTTTATTTCTATTTTTTCCATAAGAAATTTTTTGTAATGGAAAATAATTCCATTAGTATCTCTTGTTTTCTCCAACCATTTCAAACTCTTTTGAAAGACCTTTTATTCTCTCGGTAAACCTTAAAGTCTTTTGCATTTCGAATCTTTTTTCATCTGGTTTTGTCACTCTTTTATTTAAGTAATACTTTTGAAGATCTTCTATTGAGAAATTTGATGTAAAATAAGTTATTTTTTTGTTTTCAAGTCTATGGTTTAATATACCGAACATAAGTTCATCTCTACTTCAATCACTTACAACTTCAGCTCCAATGTCATCAAGTATTAGAACATCAACTTTTAAACAATCATCATAAAATCTTGATAAGCTTGTTTTTTCTTCTGTATTAAATGTATCTTTTACGATTTTTATTAGTTTATTTACAGTTACAAATATTACTTTTTTATCTTTTTTTGCATATGTATTTGCCAATCTTTTCATTAAAAAAGTTTTACCTGCTCCTGGATTTCCAAAAATATATAGACCTTTTCAAGAACCTTCAACAATGTTATCTCTAATTTGTTTAAATAGAATTTGCATTTGCTTTGGAACTTTTGCTATTTCAAGGGTTTCGATATATTCACCAATAGTTTGAGTATTTTCGAGTAAATCATAGTCTGCATGAATTATATTCTTTGTAATTTTGTAATCTTTATTTTCAAAAATTCAGTGTTTACAGTTTTTGCTTGATATATAGAATAAATTATTTTTGTAAACAAGAACACCTTGAACTCCCGGTATTACTTGTTTACATTCACTTAAAGGTCCTTCTTTTGAACATAAAGTATACTCAGTTAAAAATCTGTTTATAACTAAAATATTATTCTCTAGAATCTGATCTGATATTTTATGTTTCTCTATTAATTCTTTTAAACTTGAATGTGTTTTTATTTCTTCTAAGGTAAATCTTTTCATCTAAAAATCACCTCATCCACTCTCATCAAAAGTAACATCATCTTCAACGTTTATTTTGTAAGTACTCTTGTTTAAAGCATCATCTCATCTTCTGCCCAAATCAATAGTTACGTCTTTACTTGATTTAATATTTGATTTAGATTTTTGGTGGGCAACTTTAAGATACTCAAAGGCCTCAGGGGCTGTTTTAAACCCGTTCTCTGACATTGTTGAAGCTATCTTGTAAATATAGTTAGGAACTATTTTTCCTTTGTTTTTAAGGAATACAAAGTCAAATAAACAGTTAACTACACCATTTCTTAATTTGTATTTATTTTGCAATATCTCGATTATTTCGTTTTGAGTTTTATCAAGTTCTTTAATTTCTTTATTTTTAGTTACCAATAAAGCCAATAAGTATTCTTCTGGTTCTATTGTTTCCATTTCATTTAGTTTTTGAGTTTTTTTAACTTGAATATTTTGTTTTACATCAATTTCAGGAACTGTTGGTGCAAATTCTTCTTTTTTAAATACAAGTTTAGCAACTTCTTTATAGAATAAAGAATTATCAAATGAACATGTTTCTTTGTCATAAATCATTTTAACTATTTCTTTTATTTCGAATTGACTTATATTATATGATCCAAAAACATCTTCAATTGCTTTTTTAACAGTTTGATTATTTTTACTTATAATTACATCTTCTTTTTCTAAAGAATCAATTAAATTAGCATAATCTAGACCTTTTAATAAAGCATTTGTTCTTTTTGGTTTTGCTTTTATCATTGTTGTTTGTTCTGATTTAATATCTTCAAGCTGACCAAATACCTCTGCAAATTTAGAAGAAGTATCTTTATATCCACTTTCAAGAGATATTTCACCTTCATCTCTAAATGTAAATCTAACAAGTTCATAATCTTCTTTTTTTAACTTTGATAGGAGCGCATTGTTGAAAACTTGGTTTTCAAAAAAATCAACTGGCTCTAAAGGTGAATAGACATTGAAAATTATAGTTTCTTTTTCTTTGTTTTCTAAAGTTCTTAAAAGCCCTAGAGCTTCTAATTTTTTAATATATTTGGCAAGACTTTGTTTTGTAATTCCAGTGATTTTTGATAACCTAGCATCTGAAAGTGTTATTTTCTTGAACTCACTTAAAATATATGATTCATTGATTAGCGTGTAATATAAAGAAACCGCTTTTGATCCCATTATTGGTTGGTATAGGTAGGTAATTATTTTATTATTTGAGCTATCAATGATATTTTTAAGAACAACTCTGTAACTGAAATTATCCATAATTTACCTCCGTACCTTTGACTAATTAATAATAAAAAAAAGAAAAAAAATTGAAACCTATTTAATATTTTTTATCTAATTGACTAACAAATGTGAATATAAAAACTTGATAAACTCCTTTATTTAAAAGGTTTTATCAAGTTATCCACATATTAATATAAATTTTGGCATTGTGAACAAAAATAAGTTCCTCTTCCATTTACTTTTATTTTTTCAATAATTTTTCCACACTCAAAACATGGCTTTGCTTTTCTTAAATGCACTTTTAATTCGTTTTGAAATTTACCATCGATTCCTTGTTCTGGTTGGTATGAATCTATTGTAGAACCACCCAAATCAATTGATTTTTTTAGTATCTTTTTTGATGAATCTAGAATGTTTTCAAAATCCTTTAAAGATAGGCTACTAGCTCTTTTTTCTGGATGAATTTTTGAATCAAAAAGTATTTCATCAGCATAAATGTTACCAATTCCTGAAATTTTTGTCTGATCAAGCAGAACTGTTTTTATATGTTTGTTTGACTTAGACATTACATCCATAAGATATTGACCATTTATACTATTATCAAAAGGTTCTGGACCAACTTTAGCAATAGGGTTTTGATTTTTAAAGTCATTTTTATCTTGTAAATGAAGTGTTCCAAACTTTCTTGTGTCATTATAAATAAGCATTTTGTTGTTGCTTAACTCAAAAATAGCTTCTACATGTTTTGGGTCATAAACATCTCCTTTGTCATAAACAAATCATTTCCCTTCCATTCTCAAGTGGCTTATAAGAACAATTTCTTGTAGTTCAAAAATGATATGCTTAGCAATTCTTGAAATGTTATCAATTTTTCTACCCTTAACTTTATTTTCAAAATCAGATATAGATATATCTGTTTTTACTAAGTTTGGGTAAGTTATTTTAACATTCTCAATAGTAAGACCCTTTACTTTCTTATTTAAAATTCTAATAACCGTTTCAACTTCTGGTAATTCTGGCATACAAATTTCTCCTTATTTTAAGCCAAATCAATCATTCGCTTGTGAAAAGTTAATTTCTAACTCCACCAAAGCTTTTCTGTTCTTGTTTGAAAGTTCTAACAAGTTGTTGTAAGCATCTTTCATAGTTTCAAGAACCATTTCCTTTACTTGATCTAACTCTTTTTTCTTCACTAATAATATTATCTCATCGTGTATTTGGGCAACCATTTTTGTTTCAAAATTATTTTCTTTTAATTTTGTAAAAACATTTATCATTGCTACTTTTAGAATATCTGCTGCAGTTCCTTGTATTGGAGCATTTACAGCAGCTCTTTCTCCAAACTGTTTTACCATATAATTTGAGTTACTTAATTCATAGATGTATCTTCTTCTATTCCCTAGAGTTTCTACATATCCCTTTTCGTAACCAAACTTAATAACTTCTTCTTTGAATTTTAAAATTTGCGGGAAACCTTGATAGTAAGCTTTTATATATTCTTTTGCTTGTGGAATAGATATTTTTAAGTCTTTTGCAAGACCAAAATCACTCAAACCATACAAAATACCAAAGTTAAATACTTTAGCAACTCTTCTTTGTTCCGAACTAACTTCTTGATCTTCTTCTAAATCAAAAATACTTCTTGCAGCTTCAGAGTGAATGTCTCTTTTCATTGAGAAAATTTGAATTAGTTTTTCTTCTTCAACAATATCTGCCAATACTCTTAACTCAATTTGTGAGTAGTCGAAACTTAGATATAGGTTTTCTTCATTTGTAACAAAAATCTTTCTTACATTTTTTTGTTCTTCATCTCTTACAGAAATATTTTGCATATTTGGATAACTAGAACTTAATCTCCCTGTATTTGTTAAAGTTTGATTGAATATTGTATGAACCTTATTATCTGGATGAATAAATTTTTCAAAACCTTTTAAGTATGTTGAATATAACTTGCTGTATTTTCTAAAAGCAATAATTTTAGAAATTACAGGATGCTTATCTTCTAATGCATCTAAAGTTTCTCTATCTGTACTTCCCTTGTTGTAGTCTGGCAGCTTTAATTTATCAAATAAAAGTTCTTTTAATTGTTTAGGTGAACCTATATTAAAACTTTCATCAACATATTCTTTTAATTCATCTTTAATTTCAATTTCTAATTTAGTTAGAATCTCTAAGATGTTTTTTTCTTGTTCTGAAAGTTCTTTTCTATCAACTTCTATTCCTTCTACTTCCATATCAATTAAAACTTTTGCAAAGGGAAGTTCGATTTTTTCATATAAACTTGTTTGCTTATTGTTTTCTAATTGTTTTATAACTTCTTGTTCATGTTGTTTTATTATCAAAGCCTTGTTAACCAAATAGTCCATTTTAACTTTTTCATCAATCAATTGAGTTCTTTTTACACCTTTTCCAAAAATTTCTTCAAAAGTTTTAATTTCACTAGATTGATCCAACATTATAACGTGTTGTTCAAAAGTAGATTTGATATTTGAATTAATTACATAACAACCAATCATCATGTCGTAAATAAAATTATCTGGATTTATTTTATAACCCATTTTCTTTAAAGCAACTATTGTTTTCTTTAAATCATATGTTTTAAAATTTGAGTTAAGTAAAAAACTTTGGAATTGTTCATCCAAAACAGATTCATTTCAGTTAAAAATACTGATTTCTTCACTCGATTTAAAAGTGTAATAAAAATTACCTTTATTATTTACAACAGAAATACCAATAACATCACTTGTATGATAGTTGTCATTAAGAGTTTCTAAATAAATGTAGTTTTCTTTATCACTAAATGTTGAGTCTCATTTATTTAAAACTTTATATTCTAATTTAAACTCCTCAACTTTGTCTTCGCTTTTTGAGCTAAATTTTTTTAAAAGAGAATTCATTTCATATCTAATGAAAAAATCTCTTAACCCATTAAAGTCAATTTCAGTTTTATCAAAACTTATATTATCGATTACCATTTCCTTGTGAATGGTTGCAATTTCTTTTGACAGGAAAGCATCTTCCTTACCAGCAATTAGTTTAGCTTGTTTGGCACCTTTTATTAAATTTATATTTTCATAAATATTTTCTAGTGTTTTAAATTCTTGCAATAATTCTTTTGCAGTTTTTTCACCAATTCCAGCAACACCTTTTATGTTGTCAGATGAGTCTCCTCTCAAACCTTTATAATCAACAACTTGTTCTGGAGTTACTCCTCATTTTTCAAAAAGTTTTTCTCTATTATAAATCATTAAATCACTTGTACCTATTTGCGGTGATAGAACAAATGTTTTATCAGAAATAAGTTGATACATATCTTGATCACTTGTAAGAATATGAGTTTCTGCATCAACATCTGCTTCTAAAGTTTGTGATATTGTACCAATTATGTCATCTGCTTCAAAGTTTTCAACTTCAAATCATTCAATATTTGCATTAGTTAAAAATTCTCTCACTATAGGGAATTGCATTACCAACTCTGAGGGCGTTTTTGCTCTTCCAGCTTTATAATCTTTTAACTTATCGTGTCTAAATGTTTTTTTACCTTTATCAAAAGCTACTTTAACGCAAAAATAATCATTTTTTTCAATGATATTCATTAGCATATTAATAAATGAGTAAACAGCATTTGTGGGTATACCACTTTTTGTAGTAAGTGTCGCTCTACCATAAGAGCTGTAGAACGCTCTAAAAATAAGAGCATTTCCATCTACAAGTAAGAATTTCTTTTTCATATTTTTCACCATTAATTCTATAATAACAAAAAAAGTGCTTATAGCACTTTTTATTATATCTCTTTAATAAACTCTAAAAGAACTGCATTAATTTTGTTATTAAATTTTTGAGTTTTTATTTTAATAATTAAATTTTTTCCTAAATTTAATTTTGACTTCAAACTCTCATAAACAGAAGAGAAAACAGTTACAACCATTGAATCAGTTTCGTCTGCTATATCAATGAATCCCATTTCGTTTCCATTCTTATCTTTCTTTGTAATTATATTTTCAATATTTACAAGAACATCACACACAATTGACTCTTCTTTTAATGTATTTAACAGTCTTAATTTTTGACTATTCATTATTTTTTGTCTGATTATTGAAAGAGGATGTGCAGATACGAAGAATCCTAAGTACTCTTTTTCAAAACCAACTATCTCTTCGGGTTTGTCTTTTCTTTTTTCTAAATCTAAAGAAATGTTAGGATCATTTAATAATGTTGTTGTAGAACTTAAATTAAAAATCTGTTCTCTTTTATTTATTAAATCTTTTCTTGCAAAACCATAACAATCAAATGCTCCAGAATAAACTAGTGCTGTGTATCTTTGCTCTGTTAAACCTTTTTCTTTCATATTCCCAATTAGTAGAAGTATATTTTCAAAAGCTTCTTTATTAGTTTTAAATAATTCTTTTATGTTTTTTAAAAACTCAGGACCAATGTATTTAATAATATTCATTGGTATATTAATCATATTATTATGGAAAACATAAATACTATTTGGATTTTTTATTGTTGGTGGGTTAACGTGAAACCCTGCATTTTTTATTTCATTTAAATATTGAGATGTTTTTGTTTCATTTCTAATTGAACCATTTAAAAGAGAACAATAAAATGCTGACTTAAAGTTTGCTTTTAAGTACGCCATTCAATAACTTATTAAAGAATAAGCTATAGCATGCGATTTATTAAATCCATATAAAGCGAACTTTTCAATATAAACCCATATCTCATTTGCTTTATTTTGAGAATAACCATTTTCAACAGCTTGTTGGGTAAACTCCTCTTTAAATTGGCTCATTAGGTTTTTATCTTTTTTACCAATAGCTCTTCTAACAATATCTGCTTTACTCAAACTCATGTTAGCAACTCTTTGTAACATTTGCATTATTTGTTCTTGATAAACTATTATTCCGAAAGTCGATTCTAAAATGTCTTCTAGATTTTTATCAATAGAATATTTTAAATCACTATTATTTTTTCTTTCTATAAATAATGGAATGTTATCTTGTGGTCCCGGTCTATATAATGCACTTGTTAAGGCGATATCATCAATTGAGTTTGCTTTCATTTTTATAAGAACATCTGTCATACCACTTGATTCAAGTTGAAAAATACCACTTGTATCTCCACTTCTTAATAGTTCGAATGTTTTTTTATCATCTAAAGGAATATCTTCAAGTTTTATATCTTTTTTTTCAATCATTTTAATATTTTTTAAAACTTCTTGAATTATAGAAAGGTTTCTTAAACCTAAAATATCTGTTTTTATTAAACCTATCTCTTCTAAGTGATTCATAGAAAATTGTGTTTGAGAAATTCCGTTTATACCAATTTTGGTTGGAACAACTTTGTATAGTTCGACATCTGAAAAAACAACTCCAGCAGCATGAGTTCCTGTTTGTCTTGGAAGACCAATTATTTTTTCACTAATTTCAAAAATCTGAGGATATTTTTCTTTATACTTTCTTAATGTCTCACTATCTTCAAGAGCTAATTTTAAATCCTTTATATTTTTGTCATTTATTTGTTTTGTCATATGATTAATATCATTCATTGGTACATCAAAAATTCTTCCACAATCTCTTAAAGCATTTTTAATACCAATTGTTTGGAAGGTTGTTATTGTAGCGAAGTGATCTTTTCCATATTTATTGAAAAGATACTCTAAAATTTCTTCTCTTCTATCATCTTGGAAATCTAAATCTATATCCGGCAAAGTAACTCTGTCTATATTTAAAAATCTTTCAAACAATAAATCTCACTCTATTGGATCTAGTTTTGTTATCTTTAATAAAAAGGCAACCAAACTTCCTGCAGCAGAACCTCTACCCGGACCATATAATATTTTTAATCTGATAGCTTCTGAGATCATATCGTGAACAATTAAAAAATAATCTTCGAATCCCATTTTGTTTATTACATCTAATTCATATGCAAGTCTCTCTTTGTAAATTTGTTTGTTCAAGTTATTTTTTGTTTCAAAATAATCATCTAGGAAGTTCTCGCAAATCATTTTTAAATATTCTCTAGAAGGCATTTTTTTGCTATTTGGATATTTTAAAAAATGTTTCTCTTTAACAAAAATGCTTTTGTAATCAATAAGCGAAGAAATTTTTAATATGTTGTTTATGTGATTTTCTACATTCATGTAATTTTCGACTACTTCTTTTGGAAAGAAAAAGTTTTTATCTACATTAGTAAGTTCAGAGATTAGTTTTCCCTCTCCAATAGCTAACAGTGTTTTATAAACCGGAAACTCATTTTCATTTAAAAAATTAATAGGATTTGCAAAAACACTATTTGAATGTTTTGAAAAGAAATTACTATTTTGTTTTGTTATTCCAATATAAAAATTTTCTGAGTTTAAATTTTTATTAAACTTGTCTAAAAAGTTATCTACATTTTCAATTGAAAACGAACAAACTATAATTAAATCATTTGATAATGTATCTCAAAAAACTTTTTCCAAATTTTCTAAATTAACTTTATCATTTTGGTTTAAGTATGAACTTATGTAACTAATTTTTTGAAAACCTATGTTATTTTTTGCATATATCAAAATACTTCCAAAAGACAAATCAATATTCAAACCTATAATAGGTTTAAGATCTTTTGAAATAGCCTTTTCATAGAATTCAGCAGATCCATACATAGAATTTTTGTCTGCATAAAAAGCATATTCTAAATTATTTAATTTTAAAAAGTTCAAATAATCATCAATTTTTATTGTTGAGTTTAAAAAGTTGTAACAACTTTGAACATTAAGTAAATTTAAATACTCCATAGCAAACCTCACTTCTCTTATTTTACATTATTAACAAAAAAACACCATTTAATTAAATAGTGTTAATTTTTTCTCCTATTGAAATCATCGACAATTGTTTCGTAAGCATTATTAATTTTTGTCATTTCAGCTTGTGCTTCTAAATTATTTGGGTTTTTATCTGGGTGATATTTTTTTGCAAGTTCAATATATCTTGACTTAACCTCTTTCAAGGTTGCTCCTTGACTCAAACCCAAAACTTGATAAGCTTGTTCCAATTGAGATGGACCTCTATAAAAATCTGATGCAGAATCAGATCTGTCATAACCAGCTCCAGCAAAATCCTCATCAGAATAGCGACTTTGTGTATTGTCTCTATTTCGATTTGTTCCACCACGTCTTCTTCTAACTGAACCAAAAATAAGATCAATTATTATTGCGTAAAAAATTATTTGTAATATTCTAGATATTATTTTAAAAAATGTATCCATGATTTCAACTCTTCTCTAGCGAATTGCTATTCAAACTATTAATAAGATTATAATTAATAAGATTATTATATATGCTGTTATTTTATAAATAAAATAATTGGTTTTCTTTTTCTTATTCTTAACATTTGATTCTGCTTTTTTTTCTTTCAAAATAGGTGTTGGTATTTCAGATATAGTTAAAGAATCATCCTTATAGTTTTCTATTTCAAACTCTTGATCATATGCCAATGTCTCACTGTTAACAACACTTCCATTGAAAACTCCAAACTTACTTGTTTCGGTTTTCTTTTTTGTTTTATTGTTTTTCAACTAAACCACCATCTTTTCATATATAAGTTTTTATTAAGTTCTTAACTGTATAGTCAATCATTTCATCCAACAACAAACTCTCTTCTTGTTTTTGTGCAACATATGATTTAGGTTTTGTGACTGGATTTCTTGGCACATACATTGAACATACATCATCAAAAGGAAGAATAGATATTTCATATGTATCTATTTTTTTAGAAACTTCTATTATTTCTTCCTTGTCATATGTTAACACAGGTCTTAGTATAGGTAAATCAGAAACTTCATTAATTACATTTATTGATTCAATAGTTTGGCTTGCAACCTGACCTAATGATTCTCCTGTTATAATAGCTTTTGCCCCAATTATATTTGATAGTTCATTTGCTATTCTAATAAAAATTCTTCTCATGATTGTTATTCTGTATGATTCTTCTTTTATATGCATTAATTCTTTTAATATCATTGAAAAATCACATACAAAAAGAGAGAAACTTGCTTGATTATATTTTTCAATTTTAGTTGCTAACTTAAAAACTTTATCCAAAGCTTCTGGTGTTGTATGTGGTGGGGTCATGAAATGTAAAAAGTCTACTTGCATACCCCTTTTAAGAGTAAGATAACTTGCAACCGGTGAATCAATACCACCACTTAAAAGAGATAATCCTTTTCCACTTACACCAACAGGTAAACCTTTTGAAGCATTTATTCTTGAAGTAAATATAAATGTTCCATTATGTTTTACAACTATAGTTATTTTTAACTCAGGATTGTGAACGTCAACTTTTATATTTTGATTATTTTTTAAAATATTTACAGCCACTTTTGTTTTTAAATCTTGAGAACTAATTTCAAAACTCTTATCTTTTCTTTCAACTTCAACTTTAAAAGTTCCCTTATGATTTGAAGCAATTTCTAATGTCTTTGCCAAAATTACTTCTTCATTTTTTTCTACAATTTCTACAATAGACATAGAATATATACCAAAAATGTTTTGAAGTATGTTTGAGATTTCATCTAATTTAGAGTCATCACTAATTTCCAAAACTAAACTGTTGTGATCTTTTTTATAAACAATTATTTCTTTGTATTGTCTAAGTTTAAATTTTATATTTTGAATCAACTTACTTATAAAAGCATTTCTATTATTTCCTTTTAGAGTTAATTCTCCATACCTTATTAATATATTTTTCATATAGTACCTCTATCTTTTGTAGTTTTCTTTAATTGCTAATAAACTTTTTAATGAATAACCAATGGCTTGATCTAGTTCTCTTTCCTTAAATAATCTTTCACAGTTAAAAATTACTTCTTCAATACCAGGAACTTTTCCTGTGTATCTTTCTAAATAAATTATTATTTCTTGTGCAATGTAGTCTAAAAAAATTGTATCATTTAAATCTCTTGCCAAAACAAGAGTATCTTGATTACATTTTTCTATTTCCTCTGAAATAACTTGTCTTTCTTCTTGACTAGTTATTTTTTTAAGATTTTCTCTTGAGAACTTAGCAAGACTTACGTGTAATTCTTGAATAGGTTCTATAAATCTTTCTAATTCCTTTATAGATTTAAATTGGTTTATTTTAACATCAAGTTGATTTAAGATTGATTGAATAAAAACAACTTGATTTGCAAGAGAATCTATATTTGTACTTTTGCTTTCTACAATTTTTGCAGATTTTTCTAAAGCAGACATATCTTTTAAAGCTTGTTCCATTAAATCAAGCATCTCTTTTTTAATTTCAAAAAGATTTATCTCTCTACCATTGTTTGTTCCTAAATCAATTTGAGAGAATAATAAATCGGCTTTTGATTTTGTTTTTCTATATGACGCTTTTGCAATTTCAAAATCATTTCTTTCTTTAGAAAATTGTTTTGTAATGTCTTCAACTTTTGCAAAATCTCTTTCAACTAATCTTGAAGATTGTTCAATAATATCAAATTTGTTTCTGATATCTGGAGTTCTAACTTCAAAGAATGATTTCAAGTTATCCTCATTTTCAACCATACTTTTAAATGTATTAACTTGTTTGAAAACTTCTTTTAGGGTTCTGTTTGCTTTTTTGAACTGTAACTTTTGAAGTTCATTATTAATTCTGATTCTTAATCTATCAATTTCTGCTTCAAGCTCACCATATTTTTTTGCATTAATTGGTAATTTTGATTTTAAAGGACCGAAAGTAACATGTTTATTTTTTAATTCAGTCATAATTTGAGGAATAACTGTTGTTATTGTTGAAATAATGTAAGGAATAGAATCTAACAGTTCAATTAAAAAGACTAAAGCCTTATCTATTTTTAAAAGGTAATCTCAACTTTCTTTATATCTACCTTCATCTAATTTAATATAGAAGTCTTCAAAAAGAGCTTCAATTTGGTCTATTGTTTGTTTTAGTTTTACTTGATCAATTGCCACATCTTTAAATGTTGTCATTATAACTTCATCTTTAAGTATTCTGAATAACTCTTTTTGGAATGTTAATGAATCTCTTTGAATAAACTCTATTTCTAAACTATTCATAGTTTCAATAAAAATGTCATGTACATTTTTATTGATTGTCATAGCTCTTTCATAGATTGTTTCAAATTTTTTTAGATTTTTTAAGTATGGTCTTGTGTTTTTTTTATCTTCAATTAATTCAACAAAATCTTTAAAAACCTTTTGAAGCTCATTTTCAAATAGAATTTCATATTTTGTTCTTCAGATCATTAATTCTTTTTCAAAAGCCTTAGTTTCTTCAAATATCAAAGACACTCTCATTAAACGATATTTTAACGGTGATTTTTTAAGATCATCAATAAGGTCTATTGTTTTTGCTGATGTTTGAAGGATTCTTTTGTAAATATTCATCATAATTAAAATTATTACACCAATAACAAGACAAATGAAAAAAGTACATAGCGCCCCTATGTAGATTGGATTTTTAAAGATTTGATCAATATCCCATAATTGTTTCATAATTTTACTTCCTTGAAATCAAAATCATTATATCATATAGAGACTTTTTGGGTCTTTTTTTAAATTATCTTATTTTTTAAGCCCAATTTAATATATAATTATTTTTGGTTAATCTGCAAATAAGCATTGCAAAATAATTAGTCTATAACTTATTTAAAAAGTAACCCCTGCAGATGGAGGGCGAAATATAGACTTCCTTTGTAAGAGTTTATCTTTAGTTATGATTTTCCAAATAATATAATAAAAAAAATAGAAATAAGGAGAAAAATGTATGTCAAGATATACAGGATCTACATTCAAAAAAGCTAGAAGATACGGATTTTCTATCTTAGAAACAGGTAAAGAGTTCTCAAAAGGTAAAAAAAGAACTACAGCACCTGGTCAACACGGAGCAAGAAGAACAAAACTTTCGGGTTATGGTCAACAAATGCAAGAAAAACAAAAAGTTAAATTCATGTATGGGTTAACTGAAAGACAATTCAGAAACACTTATGCAAGAGCTAAAAAAATCAAAGGAATTACAGGAACAATTTTCTTACAACAATTAGAATCAAGATTGGATAACGTAATTTACAGAATGGGATTATCACTTACAAGACAAGGTGCAAGACAATTAGTATCACACGGTCACATCTTAGTTAATGGTAAAAAATTAGACATCCCTTCATACTCAGTAAGAATTGGAGATATCATCTCTGTAAAAGATAAAATGCAAAAAAACGATAAAATCGTTGAGGCATTAGCATCAAACACATCAACTGTTGAGTTTGTAAAATTCGACAAAGCAAAAATGACTGGATCTTTAGTAAGATTACCAGAAAGAAAAGAATTAAACCAAGAAATCAATGAAGCTTTAATTGTTGAATGATACAACCGTTTAATTAAATAATATAAAATCAATTGTTTTATATTAAAGGATTTGAATAAATGAAAAAGATATTACTAGTTTTAACAAATACTAGCACTTATGGTGAAGATAGTGAAAAAACAGGACTATGATTAGGCGAAGCAACCGAATTTGTTTTGGCATTAAGAGACCAATTCGAATTTGATTATGTTAGCCCTAATGGCGGTGTTGTTCCTATAGATCCAAGAAGTTTAAAGTATGCGAAGAAAAATGATATTGAGTTAATGAATGATGAAGAATTCAAAAACAAAGCATTAACTAATTCTTTGAAACCAAGTCAAGTAAATGCAAAAGATTACTTTGCAATTTACTACACAGGTGGTCATGGTGTTATGTGGGACTTTCCAAATAATACAGAGTTACAAAAAATAGCCATAAAAATTTATCAAAACAATGGCTATGTAGCTTCTGTGTGTCACGGAATTGCAGGTTTATTAAACATAAAAGATGAACAAGATGTTTATCTAATAAATAGTAAACGTGTTACAGGTTTCACAAACACAGAAGAAATAATTAGTGCAAAAAAGAAAAAAGTGCCTTTTATAAATAAAAGTGAAGTAAAAAAACGAGGCGGGATTTTCAAAAGCAAAAGATTTTTTAAACCTTTTGCTTTAATAGATTCAAGAATAATAACTGGTCAGAATCCCTTCTCAGTAATAAAAGTAGCTAATTTAATTAAAAAAGAAGCAAACAAAAACCACACAGTTTAATGTGTGGTTTTTTTATTCTCTAATAGTTTTTTTATTAACTAGATCTAATATTTTAGATGGTTTAGAGTTAAGTTCCCCATCCCAAAATACTTCACTCACTTGAATATTGAATAGATCAAGCTCTTCTTTTTTGTTCAAAAACGAGTTTCCTGAATAATTTACACTTGTAGAAAATATGGGACCTGTTTTATTTATTATTTTTTTAAGATCTTTTCTTTTAACTTTTCTTAAAGCAATGGTTTGATTGTTTTTATCATTAACAATTTGAGTTATCGGTTCCTTACTTTTTAAGTTTACTTTAAACTCTTTTGTTAAGTTTATAAGTTTTTTAATCTGTTTATTTTTGGAAAATAAAACAATTAGTTTTTTTGTTTCTTCAGATCTTTTAATTTTGTTTATTCTAAGTTCGTTTTCGCTATTAAAAATAGCACTTAAACCATAAATTGTATCTGTAGGCAAGATAACTATCTTATCTGATTTTAAAAAATCTATTGCTGAATTTATTTTTTTTTGACTAAGCATTATTTTCTCTTTCTTTGATAGTTATATACAGAACTTAATACAATTGATTGTGGTGCTCACTTAGTTAATTTTTTCATTAATTTATTAGTATTCCCGGTAATTATGTAGTCTTTTCTTTTTGATTGCAAACCTTTTAATAAGCTTTTCTTTGCATAAGTACTTGTTTTCATAACTTTTACAGTTGATTTATATTTAGCTTCTTTTTGATTACTGCTTCTATTTCAAAAATCAGTTTTTAATGGACCAGGACATAATGTTATAACTCTTACTTTTGATTTGGTTTTTTTAAGTTCAGTGTTTATAGCAACACCCAAACTTCACACGTATACCTTTGAAGCATAATAACTAGCAAACACAGGTGCTGGAGTGAATGCCGCCATTGAACCAATATTCAATACTCTACCTATATTTTTCTCTTTGAATTTTTGAACAAACAGTTTTGTAATTATATGCAATGATTTAATATTCAAGTCAATCATGTTCATTTCTTGATCTAGTGATGACTGGTCAAAATATCCTCAAACTCCGTATCCAGCATTATTTATAACAATTTCAACTTCGTATTTATTTGAGTCTTCAAATAATTTATAAGCATTTTTGATATCACTCAAATCCATATTTCATGCTTCGACTTTAAGTTCTTTATATTTATTTTGTAGTTCTTTTAAGTTATCAGTATCTCTCGCAACACCAATAACGTTATAACCTAATTTTAATAGTTCTTCACAATAAGCATAGCCTAACCCTTTACTTGCACCAGTTACTATAGCAAATGCATTTTTATTTTGATTTTTTTTCATTATTTTTCTCTACCGAACTATCAAATAAAACTTTTCTATTTGCATGAATATATATTCCTGCAGACAATATTGAAAGAACTGTTGTTAAGTACATTGGTATTAAAATAACTTGATTTAGTCAATCGAATTCTGATCAATTGCTTCAGCATTGTAAGCCAACAAAGAAAAGTAAAGATAAACCAACCATTTCAGCTGTTGCTCTAATTCTTCCCATTTGATTTGCTGCCATCACAACTGAAGAAGTAGCTAAAATTTGTCTAACAACATCAATTATAAAATCACGAGAAACTAAGATCACACACATTCAAATTGGCAGTATTTTAAAACAAGCAAAAATTACTAATATTGCGTTTGTTAATAATTTATCTGCAATTGAGTCAAAAAATTTACCAAAGTTTGTAACCATTTTGTATTTTCTTGCAACATATCCATCCAACATATCTGTTAAACTAGCAATTATAAATAATACTCCTGCAACTAAATATGTAATTGGCAAACTATAGTTTCCAATTTCTAAGTTCGCCTTTTCTAAAATTTGAAGCCCTTCATAATTAACCAAAGGCGCTGGTGTTAATAATAGCAAAAGAACTATTAAGGGAATTAAAAGTATTCTCACTAAAGTAATTTTGTTTGCTAAATTCATAGAATTACCTCTTTTCACTCTTATTATTATAATACAACTCAAATAACTAACCAAATTAAATACAATTAAATGTGATAAAATAGTAATTAAGTGGGAGTGGAGAATATGGATAACTTTATTTCAGACAAGCTTTATATAGCTTTGGATGAAAGTGGTAAGCTTAATCAAAATGATATAGCAAACTATTTCATAGTTGGTGGATTTTTGTATTCTGATAAAGATACTGTAAAAACCAAAATAAGACAAATTGAAAACGAAGTTAAAAATAAATATAACATTCCTAAAAACTTTGAATTAAAAGGTAATAAATCTGAAGAGATGGCTACCGTTGATTTTATTAATAGAATTTTCGAAGAAATAGGAGATTTAATTTGTCCTATTTTTTCTGTGGTTTCAAGAAACGAATTAAACAAGCACTTCACAGTAAATGAGATGCTTGCATATGATTTTTTTGTAAATAACTTAGTTGGATTCAATTCAAAACTATTTAAATTTGATGAAAAATGTAACAAAATATTTCTGTTAATGGATGAAAGAAATCTTAAAAAAACAGAATATAACCAGTTGGAAAATCTATTAAAAACAAATTACATAGAAAAACCATATACAATAAACACTTATTATCTTTCAAGTAAAATGACTGATGTAATTAGACTTGCAGATATTTTAGATCACGTTGTCTATACTTACTACAACAATCCAAATTCAGATAAAAATAAATTATTTCAAACAAAAATTGATAAATACATTTTAGAGAGAATAAAAAACGGAACAATTTATTATCCATTTAAAAAATCTTACTTTAAGAAATTAAATGAAATGGAAGATAATAAAAAGCACGATTAATCGTGCTTTTTATTATGCTTTAACTCTATTTTCTTTAAAAACTTGTTCTTTAATAACATTTGAGAAAATTTCTACATTAACTAGTAATCCCATGAACTCAGCATTTGCAGATGATAATTTAACAATATCGTGTACTCATCCATACTCATCCACCAAAGCATTGTAATCAACAAAGTGATCTAGTCTTTTGATTTCGTCTTGTCTGATTAAAACTTCGTTTGCTAATTCCACTATTTCACTAACAGATTCACACATTGTCATTTTTTTCAAACAATTTAAAAATTTAGTTACTTTATCATTATTAATAAATCTAGGTGATAAATTCTCAAATTTATTAAGAACTCTTTGAGCATTTGAAGTTAGTTTTCTAATTACAAACTTTTCATTTAAATCAATAAGATTACTGTCTGATTCAGTGTGTTTTAAGAAGTTTAGGTTCTCAAAAGATTCTTGCACTTTTTTAAAACCTTCACTAGCTGATGATAATAAAATTTCAGTACTTGCATAAAACATATGATCTACATTTTCTTTTGTAAGTAAATCTTGATTTTCTTGTCTTAGATTGTTTAATTGATTAACAATTGAGTCTATTAAATCTAATTTTTCTGTTGTTATTTTTTCAAACATATTGGAAAATCCTATTTTTATATTTTTATTATTAAGTTTCAAGTCTTTAAAACATTCTTCATTATAGTAATTGACTAATTCTTCAAGAACATTTTTTAAAATTAAGTTAAAATCCATAAATAAATTACTCCTATATCATTTCTATTACGAAATATTTTTTCTTCCCTTTTTTAACAATAATAAAGTTTTCAACAGTTAACATTTTTGAGTCAACAGTTAACTCTTCATTTAGCTTATTGTTATTATTAATTGAAATAGCACCTTCGTTTAACAGTTCTCTAGCTTCTCTTTTTGAGCTTGCTATTTTTGTTTCAACTAAAAAATCTGTTATTTGAAGACCTGATTTAACCTCTGTTTTTTGCATTGAATTAATTATTGATAATAATTCATTTTTTTCTAGTTGCATTAATTCACCACTAAATAGTGCTTGGGTTATTTTTTCAGCTTTTTCAAGACCTTCTTTTCCATGTACAAATGTTGTAACTTCTTGAGCCAATCTCTTTTGCATTATTCTCTTGAAAGGTTCTTTTGAATGTTCTTGTTTTACTTTTTCAATTTCTTCTAAAGGAAGAGTTGTTAGGAATTTAAATAATTTCTCACAATCTTCATCGTCTTGGTTTATAAAAAACTGGTAGAATTCATATTCACTTGTTTTTGTTTTATCTAATCAAACAGCACCAGATTCTGTTTTTCCAAATTTAACTCCATCTTTTTTTGTTAAAAGATTCATTGTTATACCACAAGCTTTTGAGTTTTCTCTTCCAACTCTGCTTGCAATATAATCTGTTCCACTTGTTATATTACCTCATTGATCAGAACCACCTATTTGAACTCAACAGTTTTGATCTTCATATAATCTAAAGAAATCATATCCTTGAAGCATTGTGTATGAAAATTCAGTTATACTTAGTCCTTTTTCAATTCTTGATGATATGTTTTCTTTAGCAAGTAAGTATGCTAAATTGAAATCCTTACCAATTTCTCTTAAAAAATCAATTAATGACATTTTTCCAAGTCAATCGTTATTATTTACAACATTAATATCTGGTATTAAAAAGTTTAGTTGTTTTTTAATTCCCTCTACATTTTGAGATACTTGTTCTAGTGTTAAAAGATTTCTTTCTTCACTTTTAAAACTAGGATCCCCTATCATTCCAGTTCCACCACCCAATATAGCAATTGGAGCAAAACCAAAATCTTTAAATCTTTTAAGATTTATTATTTGTATTAAGTGACCCACGTGTAGTGAATCTGCTGTTGGGTCAAACCCACAATATATTCCTGCACCCTCATTTTGTGCTTTAATTATTTTTTCTTCATTTGTAAATTGTTTAAGCAAATCTCTTTGCTTTAATTCTTCTAAAATGCTATGCATTATTATTTCTCCTTATTAATAATTGTTTTCGCTTTCGCTGAGTCTCCGCTTTCATAAACATCTTCACTCATACTTATTGATACATCTTTTACTTTTGAATAGACTTCATCTGCTTTATCGATGATATCAACTGTTATCATAGCTAAGTCTTTTGCAATTATTTTTACGTTGTCTGATTTAGCAACTTCCTGTCCAATTTTTACAGTAGTTTGTCCAATTTTTTGTAGTGCTTTAAAAGCAAGTTCTTTTGTTTTTGCAGCATCCAATTCGTCACTTGCATCTCTCATATTTGAAAGTTTCATCTCAATATTTGCGATTACTTCGTCACTTTCATTACCTTGAGATTTTTCTCAAGTTTCTTCTATTGTTGATATTAATTTTTTTATTTGTGGTCTATATTTTTTTAAATAGTCTACAAAATCTGATCTTATCTCTACACCTCTTTTTGGTGCTAGCATCATCCCTAGGAAAACTCATGAAGCTAATCTTAGTAATTTAAACATATTTTAACCCTCCAATTAGTCTTCTGAATTTGCAAATTCTCTTAATTTATCAACCAATTTATAAACAACGTCTTTGTTTTTTGTTGCCACTTTAACTCATGATTTAACATTTCTTTTCGCAAACGCATCAAATATATCCATATAATTTGTTACCCTTGCTACAGTATCAACAGTTGCATTTAACATTTCTGATTTATAAGTTAGATCTTCAAAGAAATAATCTACTTTTTTAGCTGCAATACCAACTTTTCTTAAAGTAATTATTGTATACAATGTCAAAATGATAGCTAATGCTAACAAAATAATTATCATAACTGTTTGAGTTGTTCCAACTGGTGTTGAAGTATAAATAAGTGATAAGTTCATAAATAGTCTCCTAATAATCAATAAAATTATACAACACTAAGCGCTTTTTTAAACAATAAAATTAGATATAAAAAAACTTGATGACTATTCATCGTCATCAAGTATCCCTAATCTTTCCATTCAATTATCACTATTTCTTTTAGAAACAGTTTTTTTATTTTCTTTTAATTGATTTGTTCAGTTAGCTTTATTACTATTTCTCAGTTGCACTAACTTTCTTGCTCTTTCTGTTTCTGCATTATAAGCGTTATTGTAAATGTGTTTTCTTCTATCTTCTAGAGATATTTTATTTTCACTTAAAACTAAGGTATCTATATCATCATGTAGTTTATCAAACGCATTTAAATAACTTTCTTGAAGTTCAACTGTTTTTTCTAACTGTTCTTTATTTTCTTTATCTATTAAACTACCAATTTTTTTATTAGTTTTAGATATCAATCTTGATAATTTAATTTCTTCTTTGATAAGTTTTTTCTCTACAATTTTCTTTTCTTTTTCATTTTCTCTATATTCAGATTGAATATTAGAAATTGTTTTTTCTATCTCTTTTTGTTGAGAATCGGTGAAAGGTAAGTTTTTCTTTTTTCTTGGTTTTATAATCTCTGTTTGTTCGTTTCCTGAATTACTTACTTTTCTCTTTGGAACATAAAAATTATTAGCTGTCATTTGAGAATTCATTAAACTATTACTTTGCTTAATTTCTTCAAGTCTTTTCTTGGCTTGATCACTTTCTAAGTGAGCTTGTTCTAAATTATTATCTTTATTTTTTTGGTCCATTTGGACATCACCTTATTTCTTTTTGTTTTGAATTCTTCTAGGTTTAATAAGTTCTGGTTTTCTATTTTCTTTTGTGCTATCTTTTAATAATTTATCAAATTCTTTAAGTTTTTCTTCGAAAAACTCTTCTTTTAAAACATCACTCAAGAATACTTTTGAATCGATTTCTTGAATAGTTTTTTCAACTTCCTCTTCGATATTTTTAAATTTCACTTCTTTTAGTTTTAGAAGTTTTTCTTTAACTTCTTCTTCAATAGGGTTTTTATTTATTTTACTTTTAGGAACTGCCAAAAAGATATTTTCTTTTTCAACTATTTCTTCACTTATAGTTTTTTGTTCAGCTTCTAATTTTCTAAGTCTATTTCTCTCATCTCTTTGATTTTGCACTTCTTGAGAAAGTCTTCTAACTCTTTCAATTTCTGTTTCTCTAGGTTTTGTAGAGTTTTGTTCATGAAACTCCTTAGCTCTTTGTGAATAACTGACTGATTTTTCTTTGATTTTTTCAACATCAGTGTAAAGGTCAGCATCAACCCCTCCACTCTTTCTCAATTCTTCAATTTTTTGTAATTTTGCAATTACAGGGTCATTTTCTAATATTTCATTTTGAATATCTTGTGTTTTTTTTCTAGCTCCGTCAATTATTGAACCTAGTACTCCACCCGTATTTTTTGGAGCACTAGTTCCTATATTTTTTCTGATTTGAGCTAATTTGTCAGTTACAGAACTTTTTTCTTCATACAATTCTCCTGTTGAGAATTGTTTTGAAATATCTTCGATAGAAACTTTATTTGCTTCTGGATCATCTGTAAAGATGGGTTCCATATTTAATAAAGGATCATCATTATAAGTTCAATGATTAGGGGCTCTATCTTCATATTTATCTTTTGAAGATTCTAATTCATCATTTCTATTCTTTTTTCTAGCAAATAAATTCATAGAAATACCCCCTTTTGTTAAAACTACTAATTATATTTTATACTTTTTATCTTGTTTGAAAAAGCATTTTCCCTACCAAATTTAGATTGCTTTTTACCATCGATTAATACTATATCGCCAGTAAATCCAATCTTGTTTTTTGTAATTGCATCCCCAACTCCATATATATCAACTGGTGTATTTTCTTTTTCGAACTCTTTTATTTTTTCTTCATTAAAACCAGAAGAAACTATGATTTTTACTTTTTCATGTCCTTTTGCATCTAATTCTTTTCTTAATAACTTAACCAATGTAGAGTTAACACCATGTAATTCATTGTCTTTCTCTTCTAAATTTTGAAGAGATTTATCAACAAGACCTTGAGAAGTATCTAATCTCACCGCATAAACTTGATCTTTAAAGGCATCACATACCTTTATAGAATCATTTATACAATCATTATTATAATCTACCAAAGCAACTAAATTATTTTGAGGAAATACTTCTTTATAGGCTTGAGTTGCTTTTATTAAGTCTCCATCAAATGAAGCAATTAGTGCATGAGGCATAGTACCGTTAAGTTTTGGCTCTTCATCTAAAAACTCAAATGAAGCTTGTGTTACAAGATTTTTTATACCACCAACATTTGAAGCATAACCATCTATTTGTTGATTTGTATAATAATCCATTCGATCATTCATATTTAAAACAGTTTTTCCGTTAGCTGCAGTTATTATTTTTCTAGCGTTTGTAGCTATTGTTGAAGCTCTTGATAATATACCATCGAAAAGACCTTCAAAATGAGCGAAGTCATTATATTTACCTGTTATTTTTAAAACAGGTTCTAGTGCATCCACCATTTCGCCATCTTCAACAGCTTCAACTTGTAAATCTTTAACCCCAGAAAGTCTTAATATTTCTTTTATAACCTCTATACCACAAACAACAGTTTGGTTTGATCTTTGAAATCATTGCATTGTAACTAGTTGATTTGGTTTAAATTTATTCAATATCTCTCTTGTTTTTTTAAAGTAATCTGCAGAATAATAATCTTCAAACATTCTCATATCTATATTAAATTTATTTTTCATTTAAAACCTCTCAAATAGATCTTCCAATATAAGAGTCATCTACATTTCACTCCATGATACCAGGTTTGTTAAATTTATCGTCAGTTATTTCTAACTCTTTTGATGAACATAGCATACCAAAAGAATCAAAACCTTTTAACTTACCTTGTCTAATTTCACTACCATCTGGCATTCAAGAACCTATTGTCGCAAGTGTTGTGTAAAGATTTTCCCTTACATTACTTGCCCCACAAATAATTTGTATTTCTTCAGTTCCTGTGTTTACCTTACACTTAGAAAGATGAGTATCTGGTATCTTTTCACACTCAACAACTTTTGCAATTATAAACTGGTCTTCTATTTCTTCTTTGCCAATATGTTTTTCTAAAATAGGTTTTATGACTTCGTGTAGTCTTTTATCTTCTAAATTATACTTTTCTGTTGATTCAAAATTAAAAATATTGAATCCTATAATTTCTTGATTGTGCAATAAAATTTCATAACCTTCTTCTTTTTTAGTTTCTGTTACTTTTTTATCTTTTAATAAAACTCCTAAAGTATTGAAGTTTTTAATGTATTTTGAAAATAATTTCATTTGAATTACCTTTCTTTTTGTTGGAATAATGTCAAAACAATTATATAATAATATAAGTCTTTTATATAGAGGAGGAAATATGAAAATTGCAATTTTAATCGACTCTTCTTGTGGAATTAAAGATACAGAAGGATTTAATGATTTGCATTGTGTACCGTTAATGATAACTACCGATGATGGAAACCAAATAGCTGATGATAAAGATTTACATAGTGAAGAATTTTATAAATTAAATGATTCACAACTTTTAAAAACATCACAATCCATTCCCGGAGTTATGTTGCAAAAATGAGATGAGTTATTAAAAGAATATGATGAAGTAATATGTTTATTACTTTCTAAAGGTCTTTCAGGTCAATACAACACATTTAGAATGTTTTCTCAAGAAGACGAATATAAAAATAGAATTCATGTAATTGATACTAATGGTGTTAGCATCATTATCAAACGTCAATTAGAATTAGTTAAAAAACTAATTAAAGAAGGTAAAAAGGCTCAAGAAATTAAAGAAATAATAGAGGAACACTACAATAAAACTGTAGGTTATATTATTCCTAAATCTCTTGATCAATTAGTTCGTGGTGGAAGAATAAGTAAAGCTGCTGCTGGACTTGCAAAAGTATTAAAAATAACTCCAATACTTAAGTATGATGGAGAAATTGACAAAGAAGGAAAAACAAGAACCTTTAAAAAAGCAGTTGAAGAAGCAATTCAACTGATAAAAACAAATAATCCAAATAACACTGTAATTGACATTGCATTTTCTAGAACTGATGAAGAAACACTTGAAATTGTAAAAAATGTTATAGAAAAGGAAAATTTAGAAATTGGTTTATTTGATGAAATGCCAAATACAATCACTTGTCATACAGGTAGAGAAACATTTGCATTTATGCCTAATCAAATTTGAGGAGAAAAACTATGAAAATAGCTGTAATTACTGATTCATCAAGTGGAATAAAAAACTTAAAGGAATTTAAAAACCTTTACTTAGTTCCACTTATGATCACTAAAGAAAATGGCGAGCAAATCGCAGATAATGAAAACTTAGAAACTGAAGAGTTTTATAAATTAAATGATTCACAACTTTTAAAAACATCACAATCTATTCCGGGAATGATGATGGAAAAATGAGATGAATTATTAAAAGAATATGATGAAATAGTTTGTTTATTACTTTCAAAAGGACTTTCAGGTCAATACAATACATTTAGAATGTTTTCACAAGAAGATGAATATAACGGTAAAGTTCATGTTATTGATACAAACAGTGTAAGTATTGTTCTTAAAAGGCAACTAGAATTAGTTGAAAAACTAATCGATGAAGGTAAAAATGGAAAAGAAATTAAAGATATTGTTGAAGAACACTACAATAAAACTGTAGGTTATATTATTCCTAAATCTCTTGATCAATTAGTTCGTGGTGGAAGAATAAGTAAAGCTGCTGCTGGACTTGCTAAAATCTTAAAAATTACTCCAATACTAAAATACAATGGAGAAATTGATAAAGAAGGAAAAACAAGGACATTTAAAAAAGCAGTTGAAGAAGCACTTGTGCTACTTAAAAAGAACTACCCTAATAGCAATATAGTTGATATTGCTTACTCAAGGACAAATCAAGAAACTATCGAACTTGTTAAGGAAGTTGCAAAATCATCTGGTTACGAAATTGGTTTATTTGATGAAATGCCAAATACAATCACTTGTCATACAGGTAGAGAAACATTTGCTCTTATGCCTTATCAAGTTTGAGGAGAAAAATTATGAAAATAGCAATAATAACTGATTCTGCTTGCGGAATACCAAATATAAGTGAGATTAAGAACTTATATTTAGTACCATTAATGATAAGTAAGGAAGATGGGACTCAAATAGCTGATGATGAAAGCTTTTCAGCAGATGAGTTTTACAAATTAAATGATTCACAAATATTAAAAACATCACAATCTATTCCAGGAATGATGATGGAAAAATGAGATGAATTATTAAAAGAATATGATCAAATTGTTTGTATATTAATTTCAAAAGGACTTTCAGGTCAATACAATACTTGCAAAATGCTTTCAAATGAAGATGAATATAAAGGCAAAGTCTTTATAGCAGATTCAAACGGAGTAAGCACAGTATTAAGAAGGCAAGTTGAAATGGCTTTAGATTTAACTGAAAAAGTTAAAGATGCTAAAGAAATTGAACAGGCAATTGAAAAAGAAAATGAAAAATTTAGTTTAATGATAATTCCAAAAACTCTTGATCAATTAGTTCGTGGAGGAAGAATAAGTAAAGCTGCTGCCGGACTTGCTAAACTCCTTAAAATCGTTCCAATACTTAAATATAATGGAATAATTGATAAACAAGGTAAGGAAAGAACTTTTAAAAGAGCAATCCAAGAATCTATAAGCGTTTTAAAAGAATTTGGAAATACAAATATAATTGATATATCTTATTCAAGAATAAATCATGAACACATAGATTTAGTAAAAGATTTAGTTAAATCAGAAGGAATGGAAATTGGTTTGATTGATGAATTACCAAACACAATCACCTGTCATACAGGTAGAGAAACAGTTGCATTGGCAACATGAAAAAAATAGGAGGCTTATTTATGAAAATAGGAATATTGGTAGATAGCTCAACAGGTTATCTAGAAAATGAACATAAATATAAAAATGTTAGAGTAATACCTTTACATTTGATAGTAAACGATAAAGATGATTATTTAGATACACCAGAGGATATCAAAAAGAACAATCTTATAAAAATATTGGGAGATGGACATAAAACATCAACTAGTCAAGCTTCTCCTGGAGAGTTAATGAATAAATACGAAGAAATGTTAAAGGAGTTTGATCATATTATTCATATGACAATCCCTTACAACCTTTCAGGTATGCACCAAACAGCTGTCATGATCTCAAATGATGATGACTTTAAGGGTAAAGTTACAGTTATAGAAAACTGTATCGCTGCAAACTGTGCTCAATTATTAACAATTAAATTTGCACAAATGGCAGAGGATGGTATTGAAGATCCTAAAGAATATCAAAAAGAATCTGATAGATGAGGTAAAGGTAGTTTTACTGCAATCATACCAAGTGACTTGCAAAAAATGTCTAAAGGTGGAAGAGCAAGTTCATTATTAATAACAATGTTAAAAATGATGAAAACTAAAGTTGGTATCCAATGATTAGACAAACCTAAAAAATTGGGTATGGGTAGAACTTATGGAGCTGTTTTAGATAAAATGATATCAGCTTTAAGAAAAGAATTAAAAGAAGAATTTGTTCTACACTTTGTTACATTACCAGAAGCTAAAAAAACTCATATGGATCAAATAAGAAAATATCTTGAAAATGAAAAAATTGATTATGTTGAAGCTAAAATACCTAATGTCTATCCATGACACGCAGGAATTGATACAATAGGTTTAATAGCAGTAGAAAAATCATTAATGCCAAAAAAATAACGATATAAATCGTTATTTTTTTTATCTTTAATGGCAAGGGTAACAGGACTCGAACCCGCGACACTCGGATTTGGAGTCCGATGTTCTACCAACTGAACTATACCCCTATTTAAAAAATACCCAAATGGGTATTTGAATTTCTATTTGGCAGGGGTAGCAGGACTTGAACCCACGACACTCGGATTTGAAGTCCGATGTTCTACCAACTGAACTATACCCCTATAATAATACTTTTTAATTATAACATTAAAAAGTATTTTCAATAAAATATGACTATTTTATTTACATTTTTTACATATACCATGAAGCTCTAACTTGAAATGTTCTAGTTCCATTTCTTTATTTTCTAATATATTAGAGAATCTTACAAATAATTCATTTGCTAAAGATGGACTTTCAAGATCTTCTAAAGAACCACACTTATCACAACTTATGTGCATTAATTGTGTAGATATAGCTTCATAAATAATCTGTTTACCATTTATTGTGTTTGCAAACAATAAATGCATATCTAAGAACAAATCAATGTTGTTATAAATAGACATAACATTAACACTACCCAAATCTTCTTCAACCATTGAAATAAGTTCGTTTATTGTGAAGTGTTTCTTTGTAGCTATTATTTTCAACATAGACAGTCTTACATCGGTAAGTTTAACTTTTTTACTTTTGAATAACTCTAAATACTCGTTTAATTTATTTTCCATAAAACTATTTAGTTAGTTTTTCAACAACTTCTAAAAGGTCACTTACTTTTTTTATTTCCAACAATTCATCATCTGAGATAGATATGTTTAATTTTTCTTCTAAAGTAACAATCATATCCATTAAATCTAATGAATCTAACCCCATTGCTTTAAATTCTGTATTGTTGCTGATTGTTCCTTTTGCCCCTTTATTTAAAAGAGCTTTTTTTATTTCTTCAAAATAATTCATTTTTAATCACCATAAATTATTATATATTAATTTAATTTAAAATACCAAGTATATATTTTATTAGCACACTTATACTGTACAGTTATTTTAGTTGGTTTTTCTTTATCATTCATAAACATTTCTAAATTTACATCATTAGATTTAGGACCTAACTTATTAAACTCTAAAAAGAAATAGTATTTAAATTCATTAACTTTAAAATATGTGTTTTTAGAGAAAACTAACATGTACATCTTTTGTTCTAAACTGAATTTTATATCTAGGTTAGATTTTGCAAAATCATTTTTCTGTGGAATTGGATCTTTTTCTATGTTTTCCACATCTTTACCACTATCAATATCATGTGAGCTTGCATTTATATGAAAAAATAGAAATAAGCCAAAAGAAGCCAACAAGGAAAAAACTATTATCCCTATAAAAACTAGCTTAGATAATCTTTTCTTTTTCATTTATATAGTTAATTATTCTTTCTTTATTTTTTCATCCAATAGCATTTAAATCAGCAATCTTTGTTTTTATAACTGTTTTATATTTTAAATTTGATGTTTGCTCACTGTAATCAATTTTGTACATGTCCTCTTTTAAATTTTCATTGACATAATCAATTGAAAAAACTCTTGAATTTAAATCGATTACCCTATTATAGATTAAATTATTTTTGTACAAAGGGTTTCATACAATCCCTTCTGTTCCAGAATCATTTTCTTCTACAGTGTTTTTAGGAAATGAATATGATGTTTTATTTGTACTTTTAA
The DNA here is from genome assembly GCF_010365805.1 of Spiroplasma sp. BIUS-1. Classification (NCBI taxonomy): domain Bacteria; kingdom Bacillati; phylum Mycoplasmatota; class Mollicutes; order Entomoplasmatales; family Spiroplasmataceae; genus Spiroplasma; species Spiroplasma sp. BIUS-1. Next base: position 786,970 of record NZ_CP048386.1, read on the forward strand.
CTGTAAACCCTTCTGTATATTGGGTTATATTGTCATTAAGTTTTTTTATATCATAGTGTTCTTTAAAATTGAAATCACTTTTTAGCTTTGCTGTTGAGGTCATTGCCTCAGTTCTATTCAAACCCTTAAGAAAAAGTTCTAAAAATGTATTCATCTTGTTTCCTAGTGTAGATTGATCTAAATAATTTCAAGAGCTATAAACGCTTTTAACTTCCATTATTGGATCTATTGTATTTGCAGATCTTTGTTTCATCTTCAACTCAATATCATTTCTTAACAAATCAAAGTAGTGTCTTTTATATTTGTTATTAAAATCATAATTCAAATAACCATATGCTAGATTAGCAATAGTTATTTTGGCATCTGCTTTATTATAATTGTATTGAGTTAAGTTTCTTCTATCTATTTCTATGCTCCCAAAGTTATTGTGAGGTTTTATCTTTTCACCTAAAACATTATAACTAGCACTATAAGTTATAAAGACCTCTTGTTGATCTTCTATAAAACTAGCCGGTATATCCACTTCAATAAAATCAAAGTCTTTTAAAGTGAATCTCCCACTTCTGTTAGCAGTAATTGAATATGACGGGACAGCTAAATGATCTTCTTTGCCAAATTTTAGCAGTTCCATCCCACCCTTTGTTCTCACATAAAACTGAATTGCTCCTGATTTTAAATTTAAAGTTGTTTCATTTTCTTTAGAAGTTTGAAAATAACTTTTAAAGTAATCATATCCATGAGCATTAGACAAACTAGGCCTTACAAAAAGTCTATAGTATTCTTTTTTGTTTATAGAATATTTTTCATTGATGAATATAGCATCAAGATTTAATGTATTAGAGTCTACAGAACTTACTTTTATGAACTCCTTGTCCTGGTGTTCTTGTGAAAACTTCAATTCATCTTTTAAACTTATGTCTAAAATAATAATCACCTCGACTAATTAATCGACAAAATAAATAAAAAAAATCTCTTTTCGTAAAAAGAGATTTAAGTTTTCTTTAATGGGGCGTGTAAAGGGAATTGAACCCTCGAGTGCCGGAACCACAATCCGGAGCGTTAACCACTTCGCCATACACGCCGTGAATGTTTTCACTTACTTATTATACTAAAAAAATATTTTAAGTGGAAAAAAACAAACAAAAAAATACAACAAATTGTTGTATTTTAAGAAACTGTAAGTATTTCTGGTTTTTCAAGAATAGATTTTACTTTAGCTAAGAATTTTCCAGCTTCAGCTGCATCTATTATTCTTTGGTCAACTGTTAAACTCATATTCATAATTGCTTTAATAGCTAGTTTTTCATTATCAACAACTACTGGTTTTTTAACTATTTTTCCAACACCAATTACAGCGGCATTTGGATAGAAAATTGTTGGAGTGGCTTGTATTGCTCCAATATTACCATAATTAGCAATTGTTATTGTGCTACCATCTGCTTCATAATCATAAAGTTCTCCAGATCTAAGTCTTGTTGTAACTTCTTTTATATCGATTGCAACTTCTTTTATTGAAAGTTTTTCAACAAATTTAAGTACTGGTATTATTAAACCTTCACTTGTTTCTGTTGCTAATCCAATATTATGGTATTTTCTTATCAGGACTTCATTAGTTTCTGGGTCATAACTTGAATTTATTTTTGGATATTCTTCCAACGCAATAGATATTGCTTTGGCAATAAATGATATTGTTGTGAATTTAATATGATCTTGAGTTTGTTTTAACATGTGCTTCAATTTTAAAATTGAGCTCATATCAATCTCTGTAGATATTGTTAAAGGTGGTATAAAGTTTTGACTTAATATCATTGATTTAACAGCAGAGTTTCTGTTTTGATTAATTTTTTCTCTTTCAATAACTTTATTTTCATCATTTGATTCGAATTGTATATATCCAACTGAATTATCTGGTTTATCTTTTTCAAAGTTAACATCTTTAATGTTTTCTTTTTCTCTTTCCAATCTTTCTAATTCAAGTTTTTCTCTTATATCTTTTTCAACTCTTTCAATAATTTCTTTTTCTAAACGAGCTCTTTCTTCTTCTTGACGTTGTTTTTCTTTTAACTCACTTGAAAATGCATTAATTTCTTCTTTAATTATTGATTTCAAATCATTTGCACTAATTTCTTTGCTTGAATCTTTTTTGATACTCATGTTTTGCATCATGTTTTGCATTAACATGTATTGCATCATTTGGCCAAAAGTATCAGTTCCTGCATTTAAGTTTGACTGTTGGTTAAGTTTTGATGTTGCAGCATTAAGTTGATTTTGTTCTTTTAAAGTTTTTTGTAATTCTTTGATTTGATCTTTAAGGAAGTCAACTGTTTCAGAAGCCACTTTTTTATCAGCAACTTCTTGTAATTCACTATCTTTTTTACTAATTTCAGTTTTTAATTCTTTTTGAACAACTTTCGGAGTTTTAACCAATATTGATTCATTTGCAATATTTTCCAATTCAGCTATTGCTGCACTTGAACCTAGTTCTTGAGTTTTTTCAATATAATTTTCTTCATCTTTATATGCTGTGTAAAGGTTTGTAGCTCTTAATCAATTTTCAAATTCTTGTTTACCTTTTGGAGTTTCATTATAAGGCATAAAAACCATTGCCCCAGTTGAAGGATCTTGTTGAGGAACTTCTCTTAAAAATTCTTTTGGAATTCCTATTTCCTTAACTTTTTTACTGTATTGAAGATTTTCCTCTTTTAATCCTCTTTCTACAGCTTCTCTTCTTTGGTTTATTACACTTCTTTCATCACGACTTTTCATGATATCTCATCTTCTTGAAGTATCATATAAATTTGAAAGTTTTGCCTCAGCATATGTCTTGCTTGATTTGTGACCTATTTCTTCCATTAATTCTTTTGGTTTCTTTTTAGGCATAACAAGTCCACCATAAGGATTTAAATCATTTGCATCAATTACAGTTGGTTCTTCATCTTCTACATAAGAACCAAAGGTAACACCAAATTGACCATCTTCACTGGCCCCTTGTCTCATAAATGTTTCATCTTCTCTAACTTCAAGATTTTTTTGTTTCATTGTCTCAACCTCTTGTGCACTTTTTTGTTGGTTTTTTAATTCTTTTTCTTTTTGACTGTCAAGAATTGCATTCTCTTTTGTAGCAACAATATCTTTTTCTAAAACACTTGGATCTCCACCAGAGTTATTTAATTTCTCAATTCTTGCTTGAATTATATTTCTCATAATTAGTGGTCGACCTTTTTCGTCAGTTTTTGACATTGCATTTATTTCTTCATCTGCTTCTTGAACTTCTTTGAAATCATTTTCTTCTAGAAGTTTTTCTTTTCTTGCTTGCACTAATTGTCTAAACTTACTTACACCAGCTGAATTATTTGTTGAAAATAAGTTTCCACCATCTTCTTCTTTTGGTTTTTCATTTGCCATATTTAATAATTCTTCTTTTGTTAAATCACCCATTATTTTATTTTGAGGGGCATTTTTAATAGAGTTTCTAATATTTGCTCTCATTTGAGCAAATCTATCTTTTGGTTGCTCATTTGCTTGACTCATATTTTTATCCCTCTCTTCTAGCTCTTTAATTTTTTCAGGCGAATCCATAATGTCATCTCTTCCAGATGAAAATGGTGTTACAGCTTGATTATATCTATCATATAGTACAGCTCCAGAGAATAGATCAGCATCAGTTTCTACTGGTTTTAAGTTTGGTTCATAATCTCCATCGGCTATAAATACTTCTTCTTGGGGAATTTTTTCAATATCACCTTTTTTAAAGTGTCTTGTTTTAAATTTTTGAATTTCTTTTTCTCCAACAGCAATGTTTGCTAAAATACTTCCATTTTTAACATTTGAGTGTAAATGAATTGTTTTAGTAACTATTCCATTGTAGTTTGATTTAATATTAACTTTAGTACCATCTTCAAGTTCTATTAGAGCAAAGTCTTGTCCAAAGCTTATTTCTTCTCCAGAAAATAATCACTCTCTTAGAATTCCTTTTGATGGTAGGTTTCTTGCCCTAAGATGTACCATAATATCAACGCCCCTTTTAGATATATATACCATCTATTATTATATAAAAAATAAAGGCAAATTCCTACCTTTATTAGTGAAGTCGTGAATAAAATCTAGTCAACATATTTAGGTCTAAAAATTAAAACCCCTTGCTTAACTAATTTTTTGTAACGTTCTGCTTCTCTTAAATTTTCTTTTACAAACGGTCTGTCTTTATAGTTTAAAGACAAGATAAATCTTTTAATTTGTCCCTTATTAGATTTAATAATAACTTTTTCTTGTTTTATTGAAGCTCTCTTAAGTTTTTCTTCTAGCGATTTAGCTTTTAAGTGAGCTGCTTTTTTAATTAATCTTTGATCTTTTGGAAGTGATTTAATACTTTTTAAGAAAATTTTATAATCAGTTTTCTTATGAAGTAATTCCATTTTTGCTTGATTTTTAATTGTAATTTTTTTCAGTTTTGCTCTTTGTTTACGATAGTCGTGTTCTTCTTTTGTAATAAGTTTTCCTTCAATATCATGTCATCTGTAAAATTTACCATTATTTCAATTTAAGTAGAAAAACTGTAAACCAACAACTAGCAATGTAATTGCCATAACAGCTAATATAAATATTGAGATTACCATTCATTCAGGTCCAAAGCTTTTACTATAAACTTCTCCATTTGCTTCCAGTTTAAATTGATGAACATTTAAAAATCAATATGGGTATCACATTTGTTGTGTGAAGTGTTGATCGTTGTTAATAACACCGTTGCCTTCACTTCATAAATTTTGTCAAAATCAACTTTGACTCTTATCTTCTACACTATATATATTTGTAAAGAATTCTGGTGAGTAATAATTAAATCTAATTTCTCCTCTAATCATTGCAAACATTAAATAACCAATTGGATAACCACATGTTAATGGTAAAGAGAATTTTGAATGTCTTCTTGTAGAATAATATTGATCTCCACAAGAAAGCATAAAATAACCTATCATTATTGAAGGTATACACATATGTAAAACAACAGTTGAAACCCAGTTAGATGGATAATAGGCTTTTAATTCGTCAGGTGATGCTAAAAGTCCAAATCAGAAAACTAGCATTGTAACTGTAATATAAACAGTCATTGCAAGTTCTATTCCAAATGCTGGTTTTGTGTTATAAATTCTTCTCATAAATAAAGCAACAATTAGGTAAAGAACAACTGCATAGTTTGATTGGGTAGTAAAGAAGGCATAATATATATCTATTCTTTCAATTACAGGAATACCCTCTAGATTTTTTTTGGGTGAATAAACTTGTAAAACAAAGTCGAAAGCTAAAAAAGCAATTAAAACTATTAAAACCATTACTTTTAAAGAAAATTCAAAATCTTTATTTAACTTCATACTTCATCACCCTTTTCATTGTTTAAATTATATCTAATAAGAAAGAAAAAACCAAACCCAGAGGTTTGGTTTCTTTAAATTCTTATAAAAATCTTAAAGTTTCATTACATATCATTAATTCTTCATTTGTTCTAACTTTTAAAACTTGTATTTTTGAGTTACTTGAAGAAATTGCTAAATAATCTGAGTATTTTTGATCATTTAAAGTTGAATCAATTTCTAATCCTAGTAAGCCACATTTATTGATAACTTTTTCTCTTACTAATGAGGCATTTTCACCAATACCTGCTGTGAAAATAATTCCATCAATTTTATCATTGATTTGATTAGCAAATTTAACAACAAAATCAGCTACTGTTTGAGTGTATAAATCTAATGCCAATTTAGCTTTTGGATTATTATTTTGAGCTTCTGCAATAACATCTCTCATGTCACTACTTACTTTACTTACCCCGTGTAATCCTGATTCTTTATTTAAAATATCTGTAATTTGGAAAACATCTTTTTGTGTTTCTTTTGCTACATATTGTATTATTGAAGGATCAATATCACCACTTCTTGTCCCCATCATAAGACCTGCTAGAGGAGTTAATCCCATAGTTGTGTTGTATGATTTTCCATTTTTAATTGCACAAATACTTGCACCATTCCCCAAGTGACAAACTATTAAGTTTAAATCATCTTGTTTTTTATTGAAAATTTCTTGTGCTTTAAAAGCAATGTATTCATAACTTATTCCGTGGAATCCATATTTTCTAACTTTTAAGTCAGTATATCATTCATAAGGAACATTATACATATAACTAATTTCTGGCATTGTTTGGTGATATGATGTATCAAAACATCCAACTAGTTTTGCATTTGGTAAACTTTCTTGGAAAGCGTTAATTGAAGTTAAAGCTCCTGGATTATGTAATGGTGCTAGTCTAATGTTATCTTCAATTGTTTTTTTGATTTCTTGAGTTAATTCTACAGTTTCAACAATTTTGTCTCCCCCATGAACTATTCTAAATCCAATACCTTTAATATCTTCTGGTTTTTCAATAACTTTTAAATCAGTAAATTTAGCTAAAATTAATTTAACTGCATCTAAATGATCATTCATTTTATCTTCAAATACATGTTTTTCTCCATCAACTTCAATAGTTAGTCTACCATCAACTGAAATTCTTTCAGCAAGACCATCTACTAATGCAACTGGGTTTTTTGAATCACTTGTATTGAATAGTTTAAATTTAATTGAACTACTTCCTGCATTTACTACTAAGATCATTATTTTTCTCCTCCATTAAACATTGATGTATAAATTGTAACAATAGAAGTTTGTTTTATATCTTCTAAAGTTGCCCCTCTTGATAAGTCATTTACCGGTTTGTTTAAACCAAGTATGAAAGGACCTGCTGCTTGGAAATTACCAAGTCTTTGAGCTATTTTATAACCAATATTTCCTGAGTTTAAATCAGGGAATACATAAACATCTGGATGTTGTTTTGTAATTTTTGTGTTTGGATATTTTTTATCTCTTACATCTTTATCAAAAGCTGAGTCAAATTGCATTTCTCCATCAAATAGAATTCCTTGAGTTTCTTTATCTTTTAATAATTCTACTGCTTGATGCACTTTTTCAACAGTTGGTCCCATTCCTGAACCATTTGTTGAATAACTCAACAAGGCTACTTGAACATCTTCTTCATTTAATTGCTTTGCAAAATCTGCTGCCATTGAAGCAATATCTGCTAATTGTTGAGGGTTTGGATCAACATTTAAAGCACAATCTGTAAATAAGTAACTTTCGTTTTCTTTTGACATTAAAAATACAGATGAAGCTATTGAATATTTAGCACTAGTTTTTATTATTTGTAATGCCGGTCTTAAAGTATCTGCTGTTGTGTATTCTAAACCACATATCATAGCATCAGCTAAATTCATTTTCATCATCATTACCCCAAAATAAGTTCTTTGGTTTAATAATTTTTTAGCAGTTTCTTCATCTGCTTTTCCTTTTCTTGCTTCTAAAAAAACTTTTGTCATTTCATCTTTATTGTATTCATCTAAAATAACAATATTTATTTTAGAATTCAAATTATTTGGCACTTCACTTTTTGTATTAAATAAAAGTATTGGTGTTGCCAATTCATTTTCTACTAAAAATTCAGCATTTTGTTGAATTTTTTCTTGTGTACCTTCGGGGAAAACAACTATTTGTTTTTTCTCTATTGATTTAATTTTATTTTCTATTTCTTTTATTGATCACATCTTTTTTTATTCCTCATTTTTATATTTTTCTATTTCTTTTAATAATGTTGAAGAAACTTGTCTACTTTCATTGTCAGATAGAAAGTAGACTGTTTCTAGATCTTCATATATGCTTTTATTTGCATCATATAGCTCTATTTCATAATCAAGAGTTTTAGTATCTCTTATACCCCTTACAATGTAATGAATATCTTTTTCTCTTGCAAAATCAGCTGTTAATTTATCTTGATTGGTCTCTATTTTTATATTCTTTAAATCCTTAGTAAGTAATTTAATTTTTTCCAGTCTTTCTTCCAAATCTGGATTGCTATTTTTTGATATATTTTTTGTAACTACAACAATTACTTCGTCAAATAATTTTGATGCTTTAGTTAAAATATTCAAATGACCATCATGAAAGGGATTGAAACTCCCCGGATAAATAGCTCTTTTCATATTAACCCTTTCTTAATATCATTATAATTTTATAACCATTTTAGTGTTTTTTTCTTCTTTTCTAATATTTATGTAATAAAATAAATACAATGAGGTATGAAAAATGAAAATACTATTAGTAGATATCGGAAACACTACAGCTGATTTTCGTATTTGAGATAAAAGTAAAAACTCTCTTACAAAAATAATAAGACCAGAAACAACAGATACAAAATGAAGAAGAAGTACTGTTTTGAGTAAATACTTTAAAGACAATAAAATAGAGTTTGAAAAAATAGTTTATGTTTCTGTTGTTCCTGAATGAAATGATATTTTAAGAGCTTTTGGAGCAAATATGAAAGTAGAAATATTTAATCTTAGAAGTGATTTTGAAATCGAAAAAGAACTTTTTGAAGTTGATGATATCAACAAACTAGGAGCAGATTTTATAGCAAACTTTTATGGAGCTTTAGATAAGCACAACATTGAAACTGGAGCTATAATTTCAATGGGAACAGCTTCTACAATTGCTATAATAGAGAATAAGAAGTTTAAAGGAGCTATAATTTGTCCTGGACTTAAAAAATCTTTAAATGCTTTAATTTCAAGTGCTGTACTTTTACAAAACAATACTTATGAAAAATCAAATAAAGCTTATGGAAAAAATACAATTGATGCCATAAATGTTGGAGCATATAATGCCCACTATTTAATGTTGAAATCAATGATAAATAATCTAAATCTAAAGACTGCTATTTTTACTGGTGGAAATTCAATTGATTTTAAAGAAGATATAGAAAAAGATGGTTTTGTTTTTGATGAAGAATTAATCTTTAACGGACTTATTAAATTTAATAAATAAAAAACACATTATTCTTAATGTGTTTTTTAAACCTGATTTAAAAATCTTAAAGTATCTGCAAAGATTAAGTCTTTTTTAATATCAAAAAGTATTTCATGTCTCAAACTTTCATATAGCTTAATTTTTACTTTTAAATTAGCTTTCTTGAACTTCTTATAAGTTTTTTTAACAGTCTTACCATAACCACCAACAGGATCATTTGTTCCTGAAACTAAAATTATAGGTAAGTCTTTCCTAATTTTTTTAATATTTTTTGATTTTTGAATATAAATTAATCCTTCAAACAAATCTTTAAAAGCAGAAGTTGTAAATACTTGTCCACATAACGGATCTTTTACAAATTTATCTACGTTTTTTTCATCAACTGATAATCATTCTGATCCTGTATTTCCTTCATCATTAAATTTCTTATTGAATTTTTTGTAACTTAAATTTCAAATAAAATCATCTACATTTTTAGCTCCATACTTTCTTTGTCTTGCAATAGCAACTCTTCTTCCAAATTTTAAAGATAAGTTACTTTCTCAAGCAGTACCACTTAAAACTAAACCATCAATTGATTCAGAATAATCAATTGCATAGTTTCTAGCCAAGAAGCTACCCATAGAGTGTCCCATCATTACTGTTTTTTCTACTTTATAATTTTCTTTAATGTATTCATTTATAAGTTTTAAGTCAGTTACTAGTAACTTTCATCCATCTTCATTTGCAAAATAACCAAGTTCATCATTTTCAATGTTTGCAGTTTTTCCATGACCTCTATGATCATTTGAAATTACTATTCATCCATTTGCATTTAAGTATTTTGCAAATTCATCATATCTTTTTGAATGTTCACAGCTTCCATGAACCAATTGAACTATACCTTTTGGGTTTTTAACTTCATCTCAAATGTAAGTGTGTAGTTTTTTTCCATCTTTTGCTTTAATTTTTATTTCCTTCATAACATCAACCTCTTTGAAATATATTCTATTATAGATTAGACAAAATAAAAACCCCTTAAAAGTGTAAGGGGTTTTGAAACTATTTAATAGCTTCTTTTGCAGTATTAAATACTTCTTTTAATTGTTCACATGATTTGTTAAATAATTCTTGTTCTTCTGATGAAATATCTCATTTAACGATTTCTTCAATACCGTTTTTTCCAATAATACATGGAACACTTGTATAGATATCTGAGTTTCCGTATTCACCATTTAAGTGAGCACCAACCATTAACATTACTTTTTCATCTGTTAAGATTGCTTTAACAATTCTTGCTAAACAAGCACCAATTCCGTAGAATGTTGCTCTTTTTTTCTCAATAATTTTGTAAGCCATGTGAGTAGCTTCATCTTTGATTTCTTCTAAATCTTTTGTTGTTATAACACCTTCATTTAAGAAATCTTGAACAGTTTTTCCATTTACAGTTCCTAAACTTCATGCAGCAACTGATGAATCACCGTGTTCTCCTAATAAGTAAGCTTCAACTTCGTGAGGCATTGCCCCTACTTTATCAGCTAATAATCTTCTTAGTCTTGCTGAGTCTAAAGTTGTTCCTGAAGAAATAACTTTTGAACTTTCATAACCAGTAACTGTTTTGTAAACATAAGTTAATACATCAACTGGGTTTGATGCAATAACTGTGATTCCGTTGAATCCTGAGTTTTTAATTTGTGTTGCAATATCTTTCATGATTTTTGCGTTATCTGCAACCATTTCTAATCTAGTTTCACCAGGTTTTTGTGGTCTTCCTGCAGTAATAACGATTAAATCAGCATCTTTACAATCTGAGTAATCTCCTGCTTTAATTGAACTAAAAGGATCTGGTAATATTGCTTGTGCATCAGCAATATCCATTTGGTTTCCTTCTGCTGCGTCTTTAAATACGTCGATTAAAACGTAATCTTTTGCAATTCCTTGGTTAACAGCTGAGTAAACAAAACTTGTTCCTACAGCTCCACAACCAACTAATACTATTTTTTTGTTATTTATCATATTTTTATCGCTCCTACATTTATATATTAATACTAAAATATTTTTTTATCTACTTTTAAATTGAATTTTTGTTATCTTGCAAAAAATTTCCACAAAAAAAATACCCACAAGTGGGTATTCATATGTACATATGATATTGTAAATTAACGTTTTGAGAATTGTGGTGCTCTACGTGCTCCATAAAGTCCGTATTTTTTACGTTCTTTAACACGAGCATCACGAGTTAATAAACCGTGTCCTCTTAATTCTGGTTTGTAATCTTTTGAAGCTTCTAATAATGCTCTTGCGATTCCTAAACGAGCTGCTCCAGCTTGTCCAGTAAATCCTCCACCTTTAACAGTAATTTTGATTGAAAAATCTGATTTTGTTCCAGTAGCTTCTAAAGGCTGTTCCATATCTTGTACTAAAGTAGCATATGGGAAAAACTCTAAAGCTGGTTTTCCATTAACAGTTATTCCACCTTGACCAGGAGTTAATATAACTTGAGCAACTGAAGATTTTCTTCTTCCAGTTCCTCTATACATAACAACGTCTTTTTTTGCTGCCATTATTTGTTATCTCCTTTGTTTGTGTTAATTACTAATACTTCTGGATTTTGTGCTTGGTGTGGATGTTCATTACCTGCATATACGTGTAATGCACGGTATTGATTTCCCCCTTGAACGTTTTTTGGTAACATTAATCTTACTGCTCTTTCAATGATTCTTTCAGGGAATAATTTACGTTGTGTAGCAACGTTTCTAGATTTTAATCCCCCTGGGTGCATTGAGTGGTGGTAGTAGTTTTTATCATTTTCTTTTTTACCTGATAAAATTACTTTTTCTGCATTAATTACGATTACGTGATCTCCATTATTAATATGAGGTGTAAATGTTGGTTTATTTTTTCCTCTTAATACCATAGCAATTTGAGTAGATAATCTACCTAAAGTTGCTCCAGTAGCGTCAACTACGTATCATTTTTTAGCAATATCTGCTGTTTTAATTAGTGTAGTTTGTTTCATGTGCTTGTTCTCCTTACCTTCCGGGGCTCATGAGTAAGCAAATATATTATACATTATTTCTTACTTGGGTCAAATAAAAAATCACTTAGAAAGTGATTTTTTTTTGTTATTAATCCTTATCTTTTAAAGCTTCTAAAGGATTAATTTTTTGAATATTTGATCATCCAATACCAAATGTTACTCCATAAATTGCTGCAATAACACCAAATACGGCAAATGGTAATCAGATTGTAAATTGAACAGGCAATACTCATGCTGTATTTATAGCTAAGAAGTTTGCTATATATACAAATGTGAATCAACCTATTAAGAATCCTACAACATACATTATTAATATTGGCATAATGTACATTCCTAAGATTTGTTTTACAACATAAGGATTTGAGTATCCCAATGTTTTCATTGTTGCTATAAATTGTTTATTTTCATAAATAATTAAACTTGTTGTTAAAAGAATAATTGTTGCAGAAACAATAACTGCTATTGTTATAAACATGATCATTACCATGTTTACAAGAGCTGTAACTTGACCTAAAATTTGTCTAGTTTGCTCTTTTGGTAACATTGTAGATAATGAACCAACACCATATCCTTCATTAAATTTATCAGGATCAATAACCATACATTTTTGGCTATCATCTTTTAATAAACCACCATCTTGTGAAGGTTTGCATGCTTCTCCAGTTTCATCTTCTTTCATTTCAAAGTTACCATTTAAACCTACAGAACTAAAATCAGCAAATCTTTGAGAAACAGAAAATCCATCAGTTATATCTAAATTATTTTTATCACTTGTGTATTTGTAATTAAATATTGGGAAAAGATTTTCATATAACTGATTCATTTTTCTTCAAGAAGAATTTTCCTTACTTCTATTTACATTGCTTATGAAGTCTTCATAAGTTCTTTTTCCTTGATTAACTTCATCAATAAATTCTTCTAGATTAGTACCTTGTATTTTTTGATCGTTATCGCCACTAAAGATATCCATTTTATAAATCGCATTTCCCTTTGGGTATTCTCTTGAAAATCATTTTTCAAAGTTTTTTTCTTTTACTTGATCATATTCCATAATTTTATTTGCTGAGTCATTTGCGATTCAACCTTGTGGTTGTCCATAACCATCTTGAATTCCAACAATTTTAAATTGTTTTTCTTCACTTTTATTTTTTACAACCAAATCACCATTTCTATAACCTTTATAAATAGGCGTTGGCTTTGTTGCATCATTAGCTGCACCTGCTGCAATTTCTTTTCCATTAATTTTAGCTGAGTTTAATCCAGCCAATGAATGATTTGTATAACCATCACCCCTAGAATACCAAGCGTATGTTGATTGTGTTTTCATAGTATTAAAGTCATTATCTTTATTACCATTTTCATTATGCCCATAATCAACATCTTTCAAGTTAATTTCATTACCTTCTTTATCGAAAAGAAGGTCCCTGCTTATATCTAAATTTATATTACTTCCAATATCTTGATTTATTTTTTTATACATACTTTTATTTATTATTATAGGAACTACATTTTCATTATTGTTTAAAAATAATTTATTTTTTAATTCGTTTCCTTGTGAATCTCTTAGATCTATTAGATTACTTTCGCTATTTATTCCAAATATACTTGCTGATTCTTTTTTTCCATTAACCGATGTAAATGTTGTATCTAATTTTGTTCCAATTTCATCTTCTTTTTCGTTATATGGAACTAAATTAAATGCAATATTATAATTTTTATCATTTTCTATTGCTTGTTTCATTTGTTCTTGAACAAAATATGATGCCCTAGTATAAGTTGTTTGAAGAATTGTCATTCCCATTCTTTTTTCAAATACAGAACCAAATCATAAAGTCAAGGCAGTATTTAATGTCTTTAACTGTTCATCCTTTAAAGAATTAACATTTATATCTAATGGACTTATAAATTTTCCTTTTTTATTCAAATCAACTTTAAAGTCACCTTTTTTAATGTCTAAATTCATGAATTCACTTGTTTTTGTATCCTTATTAGCATATCAAAAATTATTATTTCCATTTCTAAATTGTGAAGAAAGCAAAGGGTATTTTAGTAATCCCGAACTTATTAATTTATCTGTATTTAAATTATTTTCTTTATCATTCATTAAAGCCAGAGAATTATAAGTTAGTTGTATACCATTTATATATTTAGCATAAAAATTCATCATTATGTTTGAGTACTCTTTTAATTGCTCTGATCCTGGTTTTTTATTTTTTGTTAAATTTCCAATTGACAACAACAAAGGATTATAGTCGGGTCATTGACCTTGTAATTGAGATAAGGCAATAGAACCCGCTATACCGCTTATGCTTGCAGCATCTAAGTTTGATAACAATTTAGATGACATATTTTTTCAATCTAAAAAAGAAAATTCAGTTCAAAAAAATGTATCATTTAGTGCGATGTCATATGAATAATAATATGGACTTACATCTCCGGCTAATAGATCTTTTATAACTTTATCTCAATTAATAATATAGTCCGTTTTATCACCCGCTATATTACTGATATAACCCTCAGGTTTTTGCATTACTGGGTAAGGTGTTAATCCTTCTGCTCATCCAGCTGGGTTTGCCCCAACGAAATCAGAGCCGACAGCATTTCCAGATCCACTATTTCTTATTAATACCTCTTTATCTTTATCGTATTTTCCTCATTCTTGATCTTTGAAACTAGGGTTATATGTTTTATAGAATGAATAAGGATTGTTTGCTATTGGTTGTGTATAAGAAACCATATTTTCATAGTTCATTCCCCTAAAAGTTGCTGTCATATTATCTGACATAACTTTAGGAGCCACAACAGTAGTTGTGATTAATGTAGCGCTAAGTAACATAGTCGCACTAACTCCTGCTAATTTCCCAAGAGAAGTTGTTAATAAAGCAACTCTAAGTCTTGGATTAAATCTTCTTTTTGCTGATAATGATTTAATTTTCATTGCAAATTTATTAATTACTTTATCATCTCCACCTTTTAATAAAGTAAGCGCTGATAACCTAATTGTTCAATATCCAATTCCAAATGCCAATAAAGTAAGAGCTATTCAAAGCCCAACAATACTTGAAGCAAATGAAACAATATTGAATCTAAATCCAGAGAAAGCTACATTGAAGTAGTTTGAAAACATCCCTACAACAACTGTTTCAATGAAAATTGCTAAAATATATCCAGCAAATGCACCTATAATAGAAACTATTAAAGGAATGGCAACAAAGTTATTAACAACTTCTCTTTTTTTGTATCCAAGAGATTTTAAACAACCAATTTGTCTACTTTGTAGTTCAACTTGTTTTTTAGTTGTTAATATTGTTGTAAATCCAGCAATTGAGATAATTACTATTATTAAAGCTGTTGCCATAGCATTATATGCTGTCATTATTGTTTTGAATGTAGAAACCCTCTCTGAAAACTTATATTCTGAATCGTTTGAATCATAAAAATATTGTTTATCTATTTTTATATCTAAATATTCTTTGTATTCATTATTTAATTTTTCCAAATAAGTAGAGTTAAATTCATTATTAGATTTAATAGAGAAATATGCTTCTCTATCTGTTTCAGAAGAAACTACAACCTTAGCTGATTGAACAGCATAAGTTGATAAATTTCTTGTGTACTTTTCTTCTGGATTTTGCTTTTTAAATGTTGTTGGTTTTGATTGATAACCCATTCAAGACGGATCCATGTACATTAATACCTCATTTTTAACATTGGGCATAACTGTGGTTTGGTCTAATATCGGTGTTGTAAAGTCAGATGATGTACCAATACCAACAACTTCAAATCAAACTTGATTTGAATATGCAGCCATATTTAAAACCGTTTGAGCATTATTATTTTTGATAGCTTCGTTTAATGCTAAAATTTCCGGTGAATCTCCTGTTGTATTTTTTACAAGTAAATCTTTTCCAAATTTATCAGCATTAACCCTAACTATATCTCCTATTTTAATATTATTTTCTTTAGCATATGATTCTCCAATAACAACTTCTTTCGGAGCAACATTTCCATTTATTGGAGTAAAACTTCTCCCTTTTGAAATAACTAATTTATCAACACCTTTTTCATGTCCGTTTGAATCTATTTTTGATATTGTTTTAACTTTAATATCTCCATTTTTACCCTTTAATCCAGATATTAATCTTGATTCAGTAAAAGAAACATCAAAACCATATTTTAAAGACATTGAGTTTAAAATATATTGTTGGTAAAATAGTTTTTCTTGGGTAAGACTACCTTCTATAGTGTAGTCAGACAAATCTTTTCAAGACTCATTTTCTTTTATTTCATTATTTAAATCGACATCAACAACTATATCTCTTAAATTAGATTGTGTGTTTAATTTTTCATATGCACCAACAACTCTTGTTGTTGTTGCAGATAAAACTGATATAACTAAAGATACAAGCATAACTAAAAGAGACAAACCTATAATTTGAGATTTGTTTTTTCCAGCAGACCTAAACGCATTCTTTAGTAAAAGTCTAATTCCTTTCATATTTAATTTTTCCTCCTATTGATTGATATTTTTTTACACGACTAAAAAATTAAATGAGGTGGAGTTACTCCTTTTTTAAATGATTTTAAGTTTAAGCTTTTTTTTCAGTTTATAACATGTTGTATGAAAGAATTCTTTTCAATAAATTCTTTCAAATCATGTTTATCTTCTTCAACAAACATAATTGAGTAATCAATAATGTTTGTTTCAATTGAATCTTGATTTGTCATTTTTGACACAGTGAAAAATATTTTTTCACTAATATCTAATCTAACCACTTCTTTAAAACGATCTAAAACAAGATTTAATGACAAGATAATTACAGAAAATAAGATTACAGATGTAAGAGAAAATATTAGAAGCGCTTCTAAGTTAATCATTGTTCTTTCATCTTTTCAAATGTAATCAAAAGCTTTTAATTCAGTTGAGATAAATATCGGAGCTGTTATAACTATTAGTTTAAAAAACCCTTTTAAGAAATCCCCTTTTAAAAATCAGTTAAAATTTTTAATTTCGTTAAAATTTTTTCTTAACTTTGAAATCATAACTCCTGATTCGATAATTATTCATAAACACAATGATGTTACAACTATTGTGTTTATGATCGCAAATACCTGAACAGCAGTAAACAAATTTTTATTGTTTTTTTCAAAAAGGAAAAGAGAAAATAGAATGATTAGATATGTTGCGATAAATAAAACATATAGGTTTTTAACTATTTTTTTATTTTTAAAGCTATTCATTTTAGTTCTCCTTTTCCAGTTAAGTACTTTTATATAATAACATTTTGAAAAATAAATAACAAATTAAACCATTGTTAAACAACCCTATATAAGTGGTTGATTTAAAAATAAAAAAAATGTGATTTCTCACATTTTTATGCCGGTTTAGCGTAAATGAAATTTATTAAATACCTTTCCCTTCTTGCTCGATTGAGTCTATGCAAGAAAGATAAACTAATAAAAAACTATCTACTTCTTATTTTTTGGTGTATCTAAGTTCAAAGAACCGACATATCTATATAATACACTAAAAAATAGTTAGTATTTTATTTTTTTTAACATCAAACCTTCTGGGTTTGCAATAAAAGGCATTTTATCTTCTTCTAAGTTTAAAACTCTTTTAATTTTATCTAAATCAATTTTGTCTAAACTATAAGCAAGACAAGCTCCAATTATCATTCTTATTTGATATCTAATGAAACCCTTTGCTTTAAAGGTGATCTTAAAGATATCATCATTTAAATCACTTTCAATCGAATTAATAGTTCTTAAAGTTTCAATCATTTCTTTTTCTTCTGTTTTTAAACCAGAAAAATTAAAGAAATCATGAGTTCCAACAAATAAACCAAGAGATTCTTTTAATTTATCTAAATCAAGTGCTTTTTTTGGTAAATAATAGAATCTGTTTTCAAAAACATTGTTTTGTCCAAGATTTATTTTATATTCATAAGTTTTTTCTTTACAATTTCTAACTCTAAAGTCTTTTGAAATTTCTTCTACATTAGTTACTTGTATTCCTAGAGGCAAACTTCTATTCAATGCTTTTAAAAAACCTTCAACGTTAGGTTGAAAGTTTAACTCTATTCATGCTTTTTGATCAAAAGCATGAACTCCTGAATCTGTTTTTGAAGCTCCAACAACTCTAAATACAGAGTTTCTAGCTACTCGTGAAATAGCTAATTCAAGTTCTCCTTGAATTGTTGGTTGACCTTTTTGTTTGGCTCATCCACAAAAATCAGTTCCATCATATTGAATTGTAAATAAGTAATAATACATATTATTTTGAGTATAGAATTTGATCTATTCTAGGAATTTGAACCATATCTCCAAATGCAGGTATGTTTATGTAACAAATTAATGTTGCAAATACACCCATACCCAATATAAAGATAATTATATCTAATATTCTAAATTTAACTTGTCTATATCTTGTTCTTTTTGCATGAGGATCATATCCTCTTGAATCCATTGCATATGCCAAGTCTTCTGCTTTTTGGAAAGCAGATACAAGTAAAGGAATAATTAATGAAGTCATTGATTTAACTTTATCCATTAATTTACCATTTTTAAAGTCAATCCCCCTTGAAGATTGAGCTTTCATAATTCTTCCAGCTTCATCAATTAAAGTTGGTATCATTCTTAAAGCAATTGAAATAATAGTTGAAAAAATATAAACAGGTATTCCAATTAATTTTAAAGGTCATAGTAAATCTTCAATAGCTAAAGTTAATTCTAATGGTTGAGTTGTTCCGGTAAGAATAGTTGTTAATGTAATCATTAAAAAGATTCTTATTGTCATGTAAAGAGCTGAGTAAAGAGCTTTTTCAGAAAATGTAAATGCTTTTCATTTATATAGTCATCCAAAACTGTCTTTTCCAGAATCGTAAAGACCATTTGCCAATGATGCAAAGTCTTTTCCATCAATAGTTTGAGGTTTTAACATAAATACATTTATAAGTATTAAGACGACAAATATAAACAATATTGGCAAGAACAATTGAAATAGCATTTTGAAACTTAATTTACTTACAGCGTACATTAAGAATATAAATGCTCCTATTAACACAAATCCAGTATATCCAATAGGGAAAAATACAACAACAATTAAAGCAATGATCATGAACAATTTTAATCTTGGGTCCATTTTATGAATCATTGAATTATAAGGCATATATCTACCAAATACCATTCTCATTATTAGATTTCTCCTCTTCTATTTTCTTTTAGATTTTATTGCTTTTGCAAGTTCTTCTACTGTTCTAAATTCTACATTAGTAACATCTAATCCAGCATCTTTTAATTTATGAGCTAGTTTATATAATTTTGGTGGTTCTATTTCTATTGTTTCAAGTAACTTAGAATTTGAGAATATCTCAAATGGTGTTCCTTTAGAAATAACCTTTCCTTTATGCATAACAATTACTTCATCAGCAATTTGTAATACATGATCCATATTGTGAGTTACAATAATAATTCTTTTACCTTTTTCTTTATTCAATTTATAGAATAAATTCATAAAGTCTTCTTCACCTTGAGGGTCTAACCCCCCTGTTGGTTCATCAAGAACTAATGTGTTTCCATCCATTGCAACAATTCCTGCAATAGCAACACGACGTTTTTGACCACCACTTAGGTCAAATGGGCTTCTTTTTGCATAATCTTCTGGTAAGTCTACCATTCTTAAAAGTTCTGGTACTTTATCAAAACTTTCTTTTTTGTTTGCTCCCAAGTTAATTGGACCAAAAGAAATATCTTTTTCTATTGTGTCTTGGAATAATTGATATTCAGGGAATTGGAAAACTAGTCCAACTTCTCTTCTCAATTCCTTAACTTGTTTAATTTTTTTAGTTGAAGCAGGAATTTGGTAATTTCCAATAATTGTTCTTCCTGTTTCTGTAACTAATAGACCATTTGTTAATTGGATTAAAGTTGATTTACCACTACCAGTCATACCAATAACAGCTGTTATTTTTCCTTCTTGTATTGTTAAATCAGTACCATTTAATGCTCTAAATTCAAATGGTGAGTTTTTACTGTAAGTATATGAAACTGAATCAAATTTGATTTCTCCATTGAAATCTCATTTTGGTTGATTTGCAATATTCATTTTTCTTTTAAACTCTTTTTTAGTCGCTTTATCTTTTTTAGGTTGAGAAGCATATCATTCCTTTACTTCTTTAACTCTTTGATTTAATAAAGATTTATCTTCTTTAATGTGATTCTCAATTTCTTTTTGATATTCTTTTTGATTTTTTTGATCATCTTTTACAAGAAGACTAATTTCTTTATGTCTTTTTTTTCTTTTTTTAGCATCATTTTTTTGTTTTAAAGATAATTCTTTAAGATGAGCTTTATATTCTGCTTTTGCTTCTTTTTTATCAGCTATTAATTTAGCTTTTTGTTCTGGTGATATTCTATTTATTTTTGACATATGTTTTTCACCAACTCTTCCAAGTTTGCACTTCCAGAAACTTTAATTCCTTCTTTTTGAAGTGCTTCTTCAATTTGAGCAACAAAAGGAACATCTAAATGAATAGATCTTAAAAATTCTTTTTCAGATAGTATTTCTTTTGGTGTACCAAATTTAACTAATTCACCTTTATTCATAACCATAACTTTATCTGCATTTAAAATTTCATCCATGTCGTGAGTTATTGAGAAAATAGTTTTTTCTCTTGTGTTTTTTAACTGAACCATAATTTCTTTAACTTCACTTTTACCTTTTGGATCAAGCATACTTGTTGCTTCATCAAAAATTAAAATATTCGGTGAAAGAGCTAAAGCAGAGGCAATAGCAACTCTTTGTTTTTGACCACCACTTAACATTAATGGTTCGTGGTCTAAAAATTCTTCCATTCTAACTTTTTTAGCTGATTCAAGAATTATTTCTGGCATTTTAGATGGTTCTATTCTTCTGTTTTCTAACCCAAAAGCAATATCATCTCTAACTGTTGAACCAATAAATTGGTTATCTGGATTTTGGAACACTATTCCAAGGAATTTACGAACCATGTTTAAGTTATTTCTAGTAACTTTGTTACCATAAATTTCCATTGAACCACTTGTTGGTTGTAAAACCCCAATTATTATTTTTGATAATGTTGATTTACCACTACCATTGTGACCAATAATAGCAACATAATCTCCGTGTTTAATTTCCACACTAACTCCATTTACAGCAAAAGGATGTCCTTCCCTGTATCTAAATTTAATGTTTTCTAGTTTTAATGCAGTTTCAGATAATTGAGCAAGTTGTCCTCCATGTCCTCTATCCTTAATTGCAACTTTTGATTCTTTATAAATAAACACTGCTAACTTATATTCTTCATAAATTTTTCAGTATTCTTTAGTATTTTTAGGTACTGATTTAAGTTTTGCTTTGGCTTCTTTTACATTTTCTAAAAAGAAACTATTATCACATACTTGTTTATATTCTTTTTTAACTGCTTTGTATTCACTTTCTGCAGTTCTAACAAATTCCATATCTACTTCACGTTTAGAAAATTTACTTCTTGCAATAATCATTTTTTGACTTGCACGAACTAATTTGTCATTATACTCGTTAAGTTTTAATCTGAAATCATTTAATTTTTCAGTTGCATTTAAATTAGTTGACATAGTATTACCTCTCATACATTAATCATTATATCAAATATAAATATTTAAAGATTACTTAATTATAAAAAATATAAATAAGTTTTGTTCAAATATGAATGATTGATTATATTGCTTATTTGCTTGTAGCTTTATTTTCTGCAGCTTGAAGACACTTTTTAATAATATCTTCAAAACCATTTTCTTCTAAGACTTTTTGTCCTTCAATTGTAGATCCGTTTGGAACACAAATCTGGTCTATCATAGTTTTTAAATCAACATTAGAGTTCTCAATACTCTTAATGCTTCCGGTAATTGCACTTTGCACAATTCTAAAAGCTTGTTCTTTTTCAAAACCTTTTTCCAAAGCATAATCAGTTATTCCTTTAAAAAAAGAAAAAACATAAGACGGCAAACATCCAGAAATTGAAGTTAATGTTGCAAAGTTGCTTTCATCTATTATTTCAACTATTCCGCAACTTTCAAACATTTTTACAATAAAATCTAGCTTGTTTGAATCTATTTTTTTATACGCTAGCGCTGTAACAGATTCACCTACAGATGCATTCATATTTGGCATCATTCTTACTAAAGATATATTTTCTTGTTCTTTGAAATTATTTTCTAATCTTTTTAAATCAACAGCATTCGCCATACAAACTATTGTCTTGTTAGATAAATCTAGTTTATTTAACTCTAAACAAATGTCATCAACACTTTCAGGTCTTACACCAATAACAATAACATCAATATTGTTTGTTATTATTTCATCCAAATTGTTAATCGATCCTAATCCTTTTAGTGCACCAACAACTTTCTGTTGAGTTTCTTTAATAGCATCATATCCATATATTTCTGATTTAAAGTTTTTATTATTCAATATACCTTTTAACAAGGAAGAGCCCATATGTCCTAAACCAATAAATAGTGCTTTTTTCATAACTTTCCTCCTTAAACATTATATGACTTTTAAAGTATTGTTGCATAAATTAAACAAATAAAAAAACGCCTTTCAGCGTTTCTATTTGTACATTAATTATTAAACTAATTCAATGATACACATTGGTGCATTATCACCACGACGGTTATCCAATTTAAGAATTCTTGTATAACCACCTTCTCTTGTTTTAAATCTTTTTGCGATTGTTGTAAACAATTTTTGTAATGCAGTTTCTTTTTCAGAAGCATCAACATGTCTTAATCAAGCAGCAGCTTGTCTACGAGCATGTAAATCCCCTCTTTTACCAAGTGTAACCATTTTGTCAAAGTGTTGTCTTAACTCTTTAGCTCTTGTTTCAGTAATTTCTAATCTTTCTGAAATAATTAGCTCAGTGGTTAAGTTTCTCATTAATGCGACTCTTCAAGCAGTATTTTTACCTCTTTTTTGAATGTATGACATATAACTACACCTCTTTCTAATCTTGTTTGAAAGTTAGTCCTAATTGAACAACTTTATCTTTAATTTCTTTTAATGATTTTCTACCCAAGTTTCTGATTTCTTGAATATCATCTTCTGTACGTGAAACTAAATCACGTAATGAATTGATGTTTGCTCTTTTTAGACAGTTTAAACTTCTTTGTGTGAAGTCTAAGTCTTCGATTAAACGATCTAATTCTTTTTCGTCTTCTTCATTTGTTGCACCAATGATGTTTAAGTCATTGATTTCTTCATTTAAGTTAACAAAGAATTGTAAGTGTTCAACAAGAATTTTTGCTGCAGTTGCTACTGCATCACTTGCTGTAACTGTTCCATCAGTTTCAACTTCTAAAATTAATTTTTCTAAGTCAACTGATTTTCCAATTTTTGTTGCATCAACATTGTAAGCAACTTTAACTATTGGTGAATAGTTTGAGTCGATTGTAATTGCATCAGCTACTAATTTTTCTTTTTTGTTATCTTTAAATGATCTATAACCTCTTGAGTTTTTTGCAAATAAAGTTAAATCTAAAACTCCACCATCTGATATTGTACAGATGTGTAGGTCTGGATTTGTAACTTCTACTCCTGTAGGAAGAACGATATCTCCTGCAGTAATAGCTCCAACTCTAGTTGAGTTGATTTTTAGTTCAACCACTTCGTCATCTTCGAAGATTTTTGAATCAATTCTTAATGCTAAGTTTTTTAGATTCAAGATGATTCTACTTACGTTTTCAACAATACCATTAATTGAAGTAAATTCATGAGCTGCTCCTGCAATTTTAATTGCATAAACTGCTGCTCCTGGTGTTGATGATAGTAATGTTCTTCTAATTGCATTACCAAGTGTTGTACCGAACCCTCTTTCAAGTGGTTCTACTTTAAATTCCCCATAACTTCTGTTTTTTTCTTCTTTTAATAAATTAAATTCTGGTCTTGAAAATTGTTTCATTTAAATTATTAACCTCTTGGACGTTTTCTAGGACGCACACCGTTGTGGGGGATTGGTGTTGTGTCTTTAATTGATGTGATTTCTAATCCGATACCTTGTAAACTTCTTACAGCAGCATCTCTTCCTGGACCTGGACCTTTTACCTCAACTGAGATAGTTTTAACTCCATTGTCCATTGCTCCTTTTCCTGCAGCTTCTGCAATCATTTGAGCAGCGTAAGGTGTTGATTTCTTACTTCCTTTAAAACCCATTGCTCCAGCACTTGATCAAGATATTACGTTACCTTTTTCGTCTGAAACAGTTACGATAGTGTTATTGAATGTTGAGTGAATGTGAGCTATACCTTTAGCAATATTCTTTTTAACTTTTTTCTTGTTATTGTTTTGTTTATTATTTGCCATAGTTTATACCTCTCTAACTATTTTTTCTTGTTAGCTACAGTTTTTCTAGGACCTTTTCTTGTACGTGCATTTGTCTTAGTTGACTGTCCACGAACAGTAAGTCCTTTTCTGTGTCTCATTCCTCTGTAACATCCAATTTCCATTAAACGTTTAATGTTTAATGCTGTTTCTCTTCTTAAATCTCCTTCAGTTTTAACTTTTGAGATTTCTTGAGAGATTGATTTGATATTATCTTCTGATAAATCTTTAACTCTTGTATCTTCGCTTACTTTTGTAGCCTCAAGGATTTTTTGTGAAGTTGATAAACCAATACCATAAATATAAGTTAGAGCAATAACTACTCTTTTTTCATTAGGTATTTCTACCCCATTTATACGAGCCATTATTAAATTCCTTTCTAATAAGATTAACTAATTTTTGTTTTAATAATATTTATTATTAATAATTAACCTTGACGTTGTTTATGTTTTGGTTGTTCACAAATAATCATTACACGGCCTTTACGTCTAATTACACGACACTTGTCGCAAATTTTTTTGACAGATGATCTTACTTTCATCTTTTCTAACCTCCTGATTTTGTGTACTTAATTTATATTTATTTTATTTTTGTAATTACTTATTTACCATTTTTAAAACGGTATGTAATTCTTCCACGCGTTGGATCATATGGTGAAATTGCAACAGTGACTTTATCACCTGGTAAGATGCGAATGTAATTCATTCGGATTTTACCAGACACGTGGGCGTCTATTACTATTTCATTTTCTAATTTCACCTTAAATGTAGCATTGGGTAGTACCTCTAAAACGGTACCATCCACTTCTAAATAATCTTCTTTTGCCATTATTCTGTTTCCTCCTTGGGTTTAAATAAAGTTAATACCTCTGGATCTCCTTCAGTGACCAAAATAGTATGTTCAAAGTGGGCAGTCATGCTACCATCTTTTGATGACACTGTTCAATCATCGTCAGCAACAACGGTTTTATGTGTTCCTATTTGAACCATAGGTTCAATACAAATTGTCATTCCCGGAACTAATCTCATTCCAGTATTTTCAACTCCTACATTAGGAACAAAAGGATCTTCATGCATTTCCAATCCAATACCGTGTCCTGAATAATCTGTTGGCAAATGATAACCATTTTCTTCAATAAAATTTTGAACAGTAGAAGAAATGGTTCCGATGCGCACACCGGCTCTAACCTGATCAATTGCCAAGTAAAGTGACTTTTCAGTCAACTCTATTAGTTTATCATACTTTTTGTCTTTTGAGTTACCACAAATTACAGTTATTGCTGAATCTGCATGGTATTTTTCAAATACACACCCAGCATCAATTGATACAATATCTCCATCTTGTAGAACTCTATCTCTAGGTATTCCATGTATTAATTGTTCATTAATTGAAATACAAATATGTGCAGGAAAACCTCCATAACCTTTAAAGTTACTTGTACATCCCTTACTTGTAATAAAATCAATAAAAAACTTATCTAATTCAAGACAGTTTACTCCTGGTTTAACTAATTTTTTTAGTTCATCCAAAGCTTGAGCAAGTACTTGTCCAGCATATCTCATTTTTTCGATTTGTTGAGCATTTTTAATTGTAATTGCCATTTAATTAAGCTCCTAAAACTTCAATAACAGAATTATATAATTCTTCTGGTGTACAATTGTCAGCATCTACTTTAATAATTTTGTCTTTGTAAAACTCTATTAAAGGTGCTGTTTGAGTGTTATATGCTTCTAATCTTGTTTTGATTTTATCTTCTTGATCATCTGGTCTTGTAATTAATTCTCCACCATCAAAATCACAAATTCCTTCTTTTAAAGGTTTTCTATTTACTTTGTGGAAACTTCTTTTACATACTTTACAAATTAATCTTCCTGTTAATCTTCCCAATAAAACACTTTCATCAATATCAAGATAAACTACTTTATCGATTTGATCGTTTATTTTTGCAAGCATATCATCTAAAGCAGAAGCTTGATCTGAAGTTCTTGGGAAACCATCAAATATTAAATCTTTTGCTTTTGATTCAAGGTATTTTTCAACCATTGAATTTGTAACTGAATCTGGAACTAATTTTCCTTCATTCATATATTTTTGAGCTTCTATACCTAAATCTGTTTTATTTGAAATGTTATCTCTAAATAAATCTCCAGTAGAAAGTTGAGTAAATGCATTTTTCTCACAAAGAAACTCTGAAAGAGTTCCTTTTCCACTACCTGGAGCTCCAAGTAATATTATATTCATAAATTGTTTTCTCCTTATTATCAGATATGTGATTCAAAAGTAGTTTCTTCCGCTTTGAATTTATCTTGTTTTTTATCTAAGAATGATTGTTGTATTAATCTTCCTTTTAGTTGTTGCACCGTTTGAATTGCAACAGAAATAACAATTATTATTCCAGTTCCCCCAATTGCCAAGTGTGATGGCAATGAAGTTACTTTAGTGATTACATATGGTAGTACTGCAATTCCTGCTAAGAAGAAAGCTCCTACAACACTTAATCTATTAATTACTCCAGTTAAGAATTTTTCAGTTTCTTTTCCAGGTTTAATACCAGGAATAAATGTTCCTGATTTTTTAAAGTTCTCTGTAATTTTTTCTGGATTTATTTGAACTTGCGCATAAAGGAATGTAAACAATATTGTTAATACTCCATATATTCCAATTCCTCATCATGTACCAAATGATAGGTAGTTTTGAGTAAATGCAACGAATCCATTGTTTGGATTTGATGCAGCTACAATTTGAGCTACTGTCATTGGTGTTGAAATAATAGCTGAGGCAAAGATAACTGGAATAACACCAGCATTATTTAATTTTAAAGGTAAATAAGGGGTGTGATCTTTTGTATCAACAAGTCCTGATCCAGTTTGTTGAATTGGAATTTTTCTTTCTGCTTCATTCATAAGAACAACTACAAATATAACAAGTAAGAATGAAACAATATATATCAAGAACTTTAATATTCCATCAAATAAAATTGTTGATTCACCATTTAATTCTACTCAGAATTTAAATGTGTTAATAAAGTTACTTGGCATTTGAGAAACAATACCTGTAAAGATAATAATTGAAACCCCATTACCAATTCCTTTAATTGTAATTTGATCTGAAATTCATAACATCAAGAATGTTCCACCTAACATTACTGATGGAACTAGTATGTAATAGAATCAAGCGGGTCCAGTACCTGCTGCATTTGTACCTCACTTAGCATCTATTAATCCCTGACTTGTAAGTGTAAATATTGTAGCTATTGATTGCATTAATGCAAACGGAATAGCCAATACTTTTGTAAGTCTATCTAATTTTCTTCTTCCTCTTTCTCCTGATTTACTTCATCTAGTTAAAACAGGAACTACATCAGTAGATAGAAGTTGAACTATAATTGAAGCTGTAATATAAGGAGAAACTCCAAGTGCAATAATTGAGAATTGTCCAATTGATCCTCCTCCAAGTGTAGAAAGTAATTGGAAAAAGTCTTGACTACCAACACTTTCTTTGAAGTTTTCACTTACTTGAACTCCAGGAACAGTTAAAAGTGTTCCTGCTCTAATAATTATAAGTACTATTAAAGTAAAAACGATTCGTTTTACAAGGTCCTTGTTTCTTATAAAGAAACCACCTTTCGCGAATTCGTTTTTATATTTAGTTGATTTAGCTTTTTTAGTTCTTTTATTAACTTTAGCAGCCACCTAAATCACCTCTACAGTACCCCCAGCAGCTTTGATTGACTCTTCTGCGCTTTTTGATACTTTATTAACCTTAATATTTAATGCCTTAGTAATTTTACCATTACCTAGCACTTTTACTAATGTTTTTTCATTTTTAATAATCTTTTTATCCATTAAAGTTTTGTGATTTACATCTGTTAAACCTAATGTTTCTAATTTATCTAAATTGATTAATACAAATTCTTTTCTGTTTAAACTTGTAAATCCAATTTTAGGTAATCTTCTGAATAAAGGAGTTTGTCCCCCTTCAAATCCAGGTCTTACCCCTCCACCAGAACGTGAATTTTGACCTTTGTGTCCTCTAGTTGATGTTTTACCTTTACCAGAAGCCATACCACGACCAACACGTGTTGCGTCTTTTTTGCTTCCTGGTGTAGATTTTAATTCATGTAATTTCATAAAATAATTACTCCTTCTTAAGCTGTTGTAGCTTCTTTAGTTTCTTTTTTAACTTCAACTTGGTTTCCACGTAGTCTTGCGATTTGTTCTGGTGTTTGCATTTGTTGTAAACCTTCTAATGTAGCTCTGATCATGTTGATAGGTGTATTTGATCCCAATGATTTTGTATAAATGTCTGAAATTCCAGCTAATTCGACAACGGCACGAACTGGACCACCAGCAATAACTCCGGTACCTTTTCTTGCAGGTTTAATCATAACTTTTCCAGCTCCATAGTGTCCCATTACATCATGAGGAACTGTTGTTCCTGCTAATGGTACTCTAATTAAAGATTTTCTTGCTTCTTTAATTGCTTTTTTAATAGCGTCTGGTACTTCGTTTGCTTTACCTGTTCCTAATCCAACTCTACCTTTTTTATCACCAATTACTACAACTGCTGCAAATCTGAATCTACGTCCACCTTTTGTAACTTTTGTAACACGGTTAATTGTAACAACTCTTTCTTCATAAGGGTTGTCTTCTCTGTTTCTGTTGAATTTTGGATCTCTTCTTTGTCCGTTAGGTCTATTGTTGTTGTTTGGTCTTGTGTCTTTTTTGTCTTGGTTGTTTGCTTGAACTTTTGAATCTGCTTTAGGAGCTGATTCAGCTTTAACAACTTTTGTTTCTTCTGCCATTTTTTCTTAATCTCCTTTTAGAATTTCATACCATTTTCTTTTGCAGCTTCTGCAAAAGCTTTTACTTTACCATGGAATAAATATCCACCTCTATCAAATACTACATCAGTTATTTTTTTACTTTTTGCTTTTTCTGCAATATCTTTACCAACTGCTTTTGCAGCTTCAATATTACATGCGTTTTTTAATCCCATTTTGATTGAAGATGATGATACTAATGTAACACCATTTACATCGTCAATTATTTGAGCATAGAAGTATGAGTTTGATTTAAATACATTTAATCTTGGTCTAGCACTTGTTCCAGACACTTTATTTCTAACTCTATAGTGTCTTCTTTTTCTTGCTTCTGCTTTAGTGTATTTCATATTTACTTCTCCTTAGCAACAGCCTACTTACCAGCTGCTTTACCTTCTTTTCTAATGATTTTTTCATCTTTGTATTTAACCCCTTTACCTTTGTAAGGTTCAGGTCTTCTGTATGCTCTAATGTTTGCCGCTACTTCTCCAACTAATTGTTTATCAATTCCTGATATTTTAATTTCTGTTGGTTTTGGGATTTCTACTGTAATTCCTTTTGGAATTTCGTATTCCACTGGGTGTGAAAACCCTAGTGATAAGTTGATTTTATTACCTGCTAATGCAGCTCTATAACCAACCCCAACAATTTCAAGTTCTTTTACAAAACCATCATTAACTCCAGTTAACATTCCTTGAATCAATGAGTTTGTAGTTCCATGTAATTGTTTTGTGTGTTTTTGTTCATTTCTTCTTAAAGTTTTTAGTTCTGCACCTTCAACTTTAATTTCGATTAATGGACTAAAAGTTTGAGTTAACTCACCTTTTGATCCTTTGATAGTTACAACGTTATTTGCTTCAACTTTAACTTCTACTCCAGCAGGAATTGCTAATATTCTGTTTCCTATACGTGACATATATTAATTCCTCCTATTATCAAACAAATGCAAGAACTTCTCCACCAATGTTTTGGTGACGAGCTTCTTTATCTGTCATGATTCCGTTTGAAGTTGAAACGATTGCGATACCTAACCCATTTAATACTTGAGGTAAGTCGTGAGAGTTTGAGTAAACTCTTAATCCTGGTTTTGAAATTCTTTTTAATCCTTTAATAACTCTAATTTTCCCTTTGTATTTTAAGCTTATTGTAATGTCTTTCTTAAAGTCATCTGCAACTTTGAAGTCTTCGATGAAACCTTCTTTTTTAAGAATGTTTGCTATTTCTAATTTTACTTTGCTTCCTGGAATTAGAACTTCTTTGTGATAACGTTGGTTAGCATTTCTAATTCTAGTAAGCATATCTGCGATTACATCTGTTGTCATAATTTCTTTTTCCTTTCACTATCATGAAGCTTTCTTAATACCAGGGATTTGTCCTTTGTATGCTAGATCTCTGAAGCATACACGACATAGATTAAATTTTCTCAAAACTGAATGAGGTCTACCACAGTTTCCACAACGTGTGTATTCTCTAACTTTGAATTTTTGGACTTTTGCTTGCTTTACTTTTAATGATTTTTTTGCCATTTTATCCTATTCTCCTCAATTACTTAACGAAAGGCATTCCCATTTTTTGTAATAATGCAAATGATTCGTCCTTGTTAGTTGCTGTTGTAACGATTGTTATGTCCATTCCACGAACTTTTTTTACTTTATCGTAATCAATTTCGGGGAAAATAATTTGTTCTTTGATACCCATTGTGTAGTTTCCTTGTTTATCGAAACTAGTTTTTGGTACCCCTCTAAAGTCACGCACACGTGGTAACGCAACTGATATTAATTTGTCTAAGAATTCGTACATTCTTTTTCCTCTTAATGTTACTTTTGCTCCAATTGGCATACCTTCACGCAATTTGAACACAGCTAAAGATTTTTTAGCTTTAGTTACTAGAGGTTTTTGACCTGTGATTTGTTGTAATTCAAGAACTGCATCGTCTAATTTCTTAGTATCGTGTACAGCATCTCCAATTCCCATATTGATAACTACTTTTGTGATTTTTGGAACTTGCATGATTGATTTGTATTGCTTTTCTTTAAATAGTTCTGGGACGATTTTTTCTTTGTATTGTTTTTCTAATCTATTAATATTTGCTTTTGCCATACTAACTTATCCCTTTCCTATTTAACTTCTGTTCCAGATTTTTTAGCAATTCTTACTTTTTTTCCATCTGCAATTTTGTATCCAACTCTTGTAGCGTTATCTTTCGCTTTTGGATCAACAAGTGAAACGTTTGATGCATCGATTGATGCAGGAATTTCTCTAATTCCACCTTCTTGATCAGTTTGTGAAGGTTTTGCATGTTTAATTGCTACGATTCCTTCAACGTAAACTCTTTTTTTATCTTTTGATAATTTAACTACTGGTCCAACTTTACCTTTGTGATTTCCGGCGATAACTTTTACAACATCTCCTCTTAAGATTTTTGATTTATTCATAAAAGCTTTCCCTCCTATAACACTTCGGGAGCTAGAGATGCGATTTTAGCAAATCCAGCGTCCTTTACTTCACGTGCGATTGGACCAAAGATACGAGTACCTCTTGGTGATTTATCATCTTTGATGATTACTGCTGCGTTTTCAGAGAACTTAATGTATGTTCCATCAGCTCTTCTTAAACCTCTAACAGTTCTAACAATAACAGCTTTAATAACCTGTCCTTTTTTAACAGCTCCACCTGGGGCTGCTGATTTAACAGTTGCAACAACAATATCTCCAATATTTGTGAATTTTCTAACACTTCCACCTAAATTACGTATAACTAAAATTTCTTTAGCACCTGAGTTATCAGCGACTTTTAATCTTGATTCATTTTGTATCATTCTTTTGTACCTCTGAAATTAGATAATTGCTTTTTCAACAACTCTAACAAGTCTAAAGTTTTTAGTTTTACTCATTGGGCGAGTTTCCATAATTTCAACTCTGTCTCCCATTTGAGCAACTGAATTTTCGTCGTGTGCTTTATATTTTTTTGAATATTTAACACGTTTTTTGTAAATTGGGTGGTTTTTGTATGTTTCAACTAAAACAGTGATAGTTTTTTCCATTTTGTCTGAAACTACTCTACCAGTGTAAGTTTTTCTTAAGTTTCTTTCCATGGTTATTTAGCTCCTTTTGTTGTAGATTTTGCTGCTTTTTTTTCTGCTAATTTTTTGTTAGCTTCTTCGATTTGTTTTTTAGCTTCTTCAGCGTTTGATCCGAATGTATATGTTTTAGCATCTTTAGGTTTCCCTGATAATTTTAAATCAATACCTTCGATATCTTCACCTTTAGCTACTCCAACTTTCATAGGTTTTACTTCAACACCTTTAAGTGCTTCTTTACCTTTTCCAGTTGCTTTTGCTTCACCAGCTTCTACAGGTTTAACTGTAGTTTTTGGTGCTGCAGGTTTTTTAACTTCAGCAGTAGTTTTACCTGCTGCTTTTGGAGCAGCTTTTGGTGCTGCTTCTGCTTTTGGAGCAGCTTCTTTTTTAGGAGCTGCTGTTTTTGTTGTAGTTGCTTTTGGAGCAGCTTTTGGTGCTGCTTCTGCTTTTGGAGCAGCTTCTTTTTTAGGAGCTGCTGCTTTTGTTGTAGTTGCTTTTGCTTCTACTTCAACTGGAGCATCTGTTGCTTCTGAAGTTGCATTTTGCATTGCTGCCATAATTGCGTCTTCTGAAACATCAGTTCCTGCTCCAAATTGTTCTTGTTGAAGTTTTTCGATCATCTCTTTGTGTTTTTGACGAACTTCTTTTCCAGCTTTTTCAGCTTCTTCAACTGCTTTTGAGTAATCTGCTTTAATAGTTTTATTAACATCTTCTCCAGCTTTTTTTCTTTCGCTTAACAACATTTCAATTCTTGCTATGTCTTTTTTAAGTGAAGGAATTCTGTGAGTTTGTTCTAAACTACCTACTGCAGCTTGGAATTTAAGTGCGAATAATTCAGCACGACGATCTTCACCAAGTTTGATTAAATCTTCAACTGATTTTGTTCTTAATTCCATCATGAAGTCAACTGCTTTAGACATTATTCATCACCTCTCTTAACGATTTTGCAACGTACAGGTAATTTGTGCATTGCTAAACGTAAGGCTTCACGAGCAACTTCTTCTGAAACTCCGCCAATTTCAAACATGAATTGACCAGTTTTAACTACTGCTACTCATTCTTCAGGAGATCCTTTCCCTGAACCCATACGTACTTCTAATGGTTTTTTAGTTTTTGCCATATGAGGGAATATTCTAATTCAAACTTTTCCAAAACGTTTCATATAACGAGTCATAGCGATACGTGCTGCTTCAATTTGTCTTGAAGTAATTCAAGCACCATCTAATGACATTAATCCATATTCACCAAATGCGATGAATTTTCCACCTTTTGCTTTTCCTTCGTAACTTACTCTGTGAGGACGACGGAATTTAACTCTTTTGGGCATTAACATAACTATTTAACCTCCCTTGGTGTTCTTTGTTGAGGTTTTTTGTCCTCAATAACTTTTGAATTGTTTTGGTGTTGTTTTCCTAAGATTTCCCCGTGGTTAATTCAAACTTTAACCCCGATTTGCCCATATGTAGTTCTTGCTTCATATAGAGCGTAATCAATATCACTTCTTAAAGTTGATAATGGTACTGAACCTTCTAGGTATCCTTCAGTACGAGCCATTTCAACTCCTCCAAGTCTTCCAGAAACTGAAGTTTTAATTCCTTTAGCTCCTGCTTTTAATGCTTTTCTAATTGCTAATTTTTGTACAGTTCTAAATGATGCACGGTTTGTAATTTGTTCACCGATGAATGTTGCAACTAATTTTGCATCAACATCTGGGTTTTTAATTTCAATTACTTTAACTTTTACATCAGCTTTTCTGTCTTTTATTGTTTTTCTAACTGTTAAAACGATATTTTCAACATTTTTACCTTCTTGTCCAAGAACTACTGCTGGACGAGCTGAACGAATTACTAGAGTGATTTCTTTTTTTGTTCTTTCGATTTCAACTTTTGAAACAGCTGCGTTTCTTAATTGTTTTTCAACAGCTTTTCTAATTTTGATATCTTGGTGTAATCACTTAACATATTCACCTTTTTCAGCGTATCAACGGTTGTCTCAACCTCTAATAACACCTATACGTAAAACGTTTGGAGATACTTTTTGTCCCATACTCTATAATTCCTTCCTATCTTTCGTCGCTAACCACGATTGTAATGTGGCTAGTTCTTTTTAAAATTTCATAAGCTCTACCGTGAGCTCTTGGTCTAAAACGTTTTAATGTTGGTCCTTCGTTAACGAAGATTGTTTTAACAAATAATTGGTCAGCTTCCATACCGTTGTTGTTAACAGCATTTGCTACAGCTGAGTTTAATAATTTTAATACTGGTTCTGAAGATCTTTTGTCTTGGTTTTGAAGAATTGCTACAGCTTCTGATATTTTTTTACTTCTGATAGAGTCAGCTACTAGTCTAACTTTTCTAGGTGATATTCTAATCATTGTTAATTTTGCTTTTGCTTCCATGTTTTGAAACTCCTATTTCCTAATGATTATTTTTTCTTTTTCTTGTCATCACCGTGTCCACCAAACTTACGTGTTGGTGAAAATTCTCCTAATTTGTGACCTACCATATCTTCTGTAACATAAACTGGGATAAATTCTTTTCCGTTGTAAACTCCAAATGTGTGACCAACGAAACTTGGGAAGATTGTTGAACGACGTGATCAAGTTTTAATTGTTTCTTTTTTCTCACCTAATGCTTCTACTTTTTTAATTAAGTAGTCATCAGCAAAAGGTCCTTTTTTTAATGATCTAGACATTTATTCAAATCCTCCTATTTGTTATCGTTTCTTCTTCTTACTATCAATTTAGTAGAAGCTTTCTTTTTATCACGTGTTTTAACCCCAAGAGCTTTTTTACCTCATGGTGTTAATGGAGCTTTACGCCCGATTGGAGCACGACCTTCTCCCCCTCCGTGAGGGTGATCGATTGGGTTCATAACTGACCCACGAACAGTTGGTCTAATTCCTCTTCAACGGTTTCTTCCAGCTTTTCCTCAGTTTACTAAGTTGTATTCTTCATTCCCTACTTCACCGATTGTTGCATAACATTCAGCAAGTACTTTTCTAACTTCTCCTGAACCTAAACGTAAAGTGATGTATTTTCCTTCTTCATCTTTACCTAAGATTTGTACTGAACTTCCTGCACTACGTGCGATTTGTCCACCTTTTCCTGGTCTTAATTCAACGTTGTGAATTAATGTTCCTTCAGGAATGTTTTTAAGTGGTGCTGCATTACCAACTTTGATATCTGCATGCTCACTTGCAATAATTTCTTGTCCTACTTGCATTCCTTTTGCAAATAAGATGTATCTTTTTTCTCCATCGATGTAATTCACTAAACAGATAAATGCATTTCTGTTTGGATCATATTCGATAGTTGCGATTTTTCCAGCAATATCTAATTTATTACGTTTGAAATCAATGATACGATATTTTCTTTTGTGCCCTCCACCTTTGTGGCGAGTTGTTATTTGACCGTGATTATTTCTTCCAGCCTTTTCATTTAGTTTTGAAACTAATGAACCTTCAGGCTTTGAAGTTGTAAGGATACTATAATCTAAGCTAGTCATGTTTCTACGACCGTTTGTCGTAGGCTTATATTTTTTGATTGGCATAATATATCCTCCTGTTTTCGCCTAATCTTTTTTCTTTCTTTAGTTATTAATTTCTTAATACTATAAGTCTGATAAGATATCTAATGTTTCTCCATCTTTTAATACAATGATGGCTTTTTTGTAACTTGCTGTTTTACCAACAAATTTACCCATTCTTTTGTCTTTTCCGTCATAGTTCATAGTTCTTACGTCTTTAACTTTAACTTGGAAGATTTCTTCGAATGTTTTTTTAATTAATGTTTTGTTTGCTTTTTTATCAACAACAAATGTGTACGCACCATTTTGTTGACCTAAGTAAGTCTTTTCAGTTAACAAAGGTTTTTTAATAACTTGTGTTAAATGCATTATGCATACACCTCCTCGATTTTGTTTATAGTTTCTTCAGTAACAACTAATTTAGTTGCGTTTAATAAATCAAAGATGTTCATTTTTTGGAAGTCTAATGTTTTAACTCCTGGAATGTTTCCTGCTGATTTAACAACTAATTCTTCATGTTCTTTAGTTACTATTAATGTTTTTTGTTCTTCAACTTTAATGTTTTTCATTACTGATAACATTTCTTTTGTTGATGGTTTTGAGAAAGCAAATTTATCTAATATTACTAAGTTTGCTTCTTTTGCTTTAATACTTAAAGCACTTCTAATTGCTAATTGTCTAACTTTTTTATTAACTGCTTTTTTGTAGTTAATGTTTGGTGTAGGTCCAAATACTATTCCCCCACCTCTTCATTGTGGAGCTCTAATAGATCCTTGACGGGCACGTCCTGTACCTTTTTGTCTTCAAGGTTTTCTACCTCCACCACGTACTTCAGCTCTAGTTTTTGTTTTTCTTGTTCCTTGTCTTAATGCAGCTTGTTGTGAAACAACTGTATCAAAGATTGCTTGTTGGTGAGGTTCAATACCTCAAACTTTATCGTTTAATGTAATTTCTTTAAGAGATGTTCCCTTAACATCTAAAACTTGTGCTTTCATGTTAAATTGTATCCTCCTAATTATTCAGCTGCAGGAGCTGTTTCTTCAACTACTGGAGCTGGAGTTGGTTCAACTACAGCTTTAGTAGCAGTGTTTCTTGATAACAATGAAACTGCTTCTTGCGCTTTTCTACCTTTAACGTTTTGTTTAATTACAACAAACCCTTTTCTTGGACCAGGAACTGATCCTTTAACTAAAACTAAATTTCTTTCAGTATCGATTTTAACTACTTCTAAGTTTTGGATTGTCACTTGTTCATGTCCCATGTGACCTGCCATTTTTTTAGATTTGAAGATTCTGTTGATAATTGCTCCCATTGATCCAATACCTCTGTGGTATCCTGACCCGTGACCCATTGGTCCTCTTGAGTAATTATGTCTTTTGATTGCTCCTGCAAATCCTTTACCTTTTGATATACCTGTAACGTCCACAAATTCACCAGCGTTGAATACGTCGGCTGCATTAATTGTTGCACCAATTTCGTATCCTTCCATATCTCTGATTTCTTTTACGAAGCGCTTAGGTTCTGAGTTAACTTTTTTAAATTGACCCATATCTGGTTTGTTTAATAAGTTAGCTCTTTTGTTGATTGTTCCCAATTTTAGTGCTTGGTATCCGTCTTTTTCAACTGATTTTACTTGTAAAACTGTATTTGGTTCTACTGCAATAACAGTAACTGGAATTAATTTACCGCTTTCACTAAAGATTTGAGTCATCTCTAACTTACGTCCTAAGATTCCTTTCATGATATTTCCTCCTGTATTTTTTTATGTTGTTCATGTATATCTTGATTGTTTACTATAATTTAATTTCGATGTTAACACCTGTTGGTAACTGAACTCTTGTTAATGAGTCCATTGTTTTAGGTGTTGGTTCAACTATCTCAAGTATTCTTTTATGTGTTCTCATTTCGAACTGCTCTCTACTATCTTTGTATTTATGAGTAGCTCTTAATATTGTAATAATTTGTTTTTCTGTTGGTAATGGAATAGGTCCACGAACTTTAGCTCCAGTTGACTCAGCTGCTTCAATGATTTTAGCAATTGATTGGTCAACAATAGCGTGATCGTAACCTTTAAGTTTGATTTTAATTTTTTGTTGAGCCATTTGGTCCTCCTTCAACATTGACAACCCTTTTCAGTGTGTTGTCCTAATGAACACAAAATATACATGCCTTTCAATTATCACACAATGTTTTAAGAAAAGCAACAAATAAATAAAAAAAATCGACTTTTTGTCGATTTTCGTTATTTCATCAGTGAAACTGGTGATTCTTTTCTTATCTTGTATGTTGTAATGGCAATTGAAGTTAAGTAACTTGTTATTATCAATATTGCAGATATTAATAATAATCATCAACTTAATCCGATTGGTATTGAACCAACATTTTTCTTAATATATAGACCAGCTATAAGAACTACTGCTGCACTTCCACACATCCCTACAATAGTTGCTATTCCAGCAAGTATTGTAACTGCACCAAATGAGTACTTAATAACTTTTCAGTTAGAGTAACCAAGTGATTTCATAACAATCATGAATTTTCTGTATTGGTTTACATATAAATCAGTGATTATTATCATTGATAAGGTTGCGGTAATAACAATAACAACTATAAATGAAACTGCTATTGTTAGTACTAAGTTCGCAATTTGATTTATTAATGCTTTTTGTTCTGTTAAGAACTCAACACTATCCATCTCTAATCCATCATAATACTGACTTTCACCACTCAAAGTGTACTCTCCAGTTCTAACAGATTTAGAGAAGGAAGCTTGACTAGTTAGGAAATAAGGTTCTTTTGATTGAGACATAATACCTGTAAATCATTTTGAAGGACTATAGTTTTTTTGATCTTTTGTCCCTCAAATTTGGTCTTGTAGATTTCTTTTCAATAAGTCATCAGTTGTATTTCAATTATAAGTTTTTACTTCTTGTCCGTTTGCAAGTTTATATGAGCCTTTTTGTTCTTTTTCATAAACATAGTTATACGGAATATATTGGCTTGTTGAAAAACCATGCATTAAGTTTGTAAGGTTTTGATCTGCCAATATAATATTACTTCCATAAACATCAACTGTCGAAACTGGAACTAAATTTATTTTTAAGTCTTTATATAAATTCACATCTTTATCAATAATTCCAGGTTTTGTTTCTAAGAAGTTTTGTCTAAAGAATGAATTTTTGTAAGAAAGTAAGTTACCCATTTCAGAACCTGGTTCTTGTTGTCCTGTAAAACTTGGATCAAAAGT
Organism: Spiroplasma sp. BIUS-1; assembly: GCF_010365805.1. NCBI lineage: Bacteria > Bacillati > Mycoplasmatota > Mollicutes > Entomoplasmatales > Spiroplasmataceae > Spiroplasma > Spiroplasma sp. BIUS-1. Next base: position 825,926 of record NZ_CP048386.1, read on the forward strand.
TTGTGAGTAGGGTCTTATTCACATGAATTGATTTGCTGATGTATATTTATTTTTTCCAACAGCTTTGTTTCATGCATCAATTGTACTTTGAGGAACTTCTTGACCCTCTTCCAAATATCCATATGCTCCTTTATTTTCTGCCCCTTTAGCAAAAGTTTTTGAAAGACTATCTTCATAATCTTTTGGAACAATTAAGAATAAATTATCATATGTATAATAAGGTCTTACTTCTGATTTTAAATCATCTTCTGAATCTTTATAGATATTTGCAAAAGCCATAGCTTTATCTGCTATAGATTTGGTGTGTTTTGTTCTGTTAAAAGCCATTGAATTGTTTTCATAATTAAATGTTCTTGACATTGTAAACTTAGAAACATCTAAAGTAGATGGATCTAAGAAATTATTAACACTTCAATCTGCTCTTTGTTTATCAGTTCTATTTTGAGCTCAATCATTATCATCATAGATTCAAGCACTATTTGGAATATTTACACCATCTTGAGTCATAATAAGTCTTTTTGCAATAAAGTTATCTACTGCTATGTTTGAACTTTTTGCTTTATTTAAACTAAATTTAGCTTGATCATTCATTGTAACTGGAATATTAATTGTTCCATTTGAATATAAGTCAAATCCGCTCTTAGTTTTTATAGAATTTGTGTTTTGCTTGTTTCCATTTAAAACTTCTTCTAATTCTTTGACAGATTCATCGTCTAAATACATTTTATTGGCTTCAGGTTTTAGATTATAAGCTTTTTGGTTTGATTGTAATCCAGTTAAAGTCATTTGTTTTCCATTATTAGTTGAAAACTTGGTTGTAGTGTAGAAATCATCATCTCCTGGAATATAGTTTGTAAATGTTCATCCAAAAGTATATTGATTAAATCTGTTTTCACCTTTACTTAAGTAACTTTTTACATAACTTGGAGTTTGACTTAGAATAGCTGACATTATTTGATCTTTTCAGTTGTCCCCTTCTTCTGAAGAAATATCTCCAGGGAAAACAGCTGAAAGTATTGGAGGCAATCCTTTTGCCAAGACAGCTGTTAGATTATCAATATTTTTGATTCTATTATCTAGATTTAAACTATTATCTTCATGAGCTGATCATTCAATGATTCTCTGAATATCGGCTATATTTATTGCTCTACCAATAGTTTGAGTGATGTTATTTCCAAAAATATAACCGATCATTTGTAGTAATGATTCTTTTGTTAAAGATTCTAAAGATCAATTAAATTGTTTTTTGTTAACATCATATAAAAACTTAGGTATCATTGAGTAATCTGTGTTACCACTTACATTTGTTACAGAATCACTTAAATAATCTACTGTACCAAAGTTACCTTTTACATTATTAAGATAATTATCATAATAATCAGCACCTTCTCAAGCAGATAAAGTTGTTTTTGATAAAGGTGAGTTACCTATTGGTTCTAAGTTATCTAACTTATTTGAATATTTAACATTCTTATAATATGAACTTACAGCTGTATTTACCATTCCCGGAATTGCCATTGAAGTTGTTATTAAAAGAGTTGAAATTAAAACAGTAAATGTTGATACTAAAGTTGGTTTTAAACCACTTATAGCTAACTCAATACTAAATTTAGTTGTAAATTTAGTATTTTTAGTCATTTTCAATTTCAAGTTATCCATTCATTGAATTCTTTTAACAGTTTCTTTTTTATTAATAATTTCTAATACTGGTTTGTTAATCAATAACATAGCTGTTATATAAGAAACCACTATTGTAAATCCACCAAACAATAACATCAGTATTGCCAATGAAGTTCCATTAAATTGTGCTTGATTGTATGCCCCTCCAGTATATGAAAGGAATAATTTACAAAATGATTCTTGAGCAAATCCCCCAATGAATCATGATAATGGAACAACAACCAGTAACAATACTAATCCATATGAAATATATGAAAATGCTATTTGACTATTTTTAGTTCCTAAAGCTTTTAGAATACCAATTTCTCCAGCATTGAAGTGAATTGTTTTTCTTATAGCAATTAACATTGTAATTAAACAAATTGCCAGAATAATTATACAAACTATGTATGAAACAATTGAAAATGTCTTAAGAGCCATTGGAGTTAATTCTCAACTATATGAGAAAGGACTTCCTTTATAGTTAGAGAAACTATAATCGTAGTCAACTTTTTTTGAACCTCCACTTGCTATATTTGAATTGTCTTGTGATAGTTTATCTGCAAAGTTGTAATTTAAAGATTTAAATAAACTGATATTTTTATCTGTTTTAGATTTATCTTTGACCGTTAAAAATCTATATACATTTGTAGTTGTAACTTTCATCTCACTTGTTGTAAGAACATTTTCCATTATATCTTTGTTTAGATAAATTATTCCACCTTTTTTATTATTTGGAAACGGAACAGTTAAATCTGCAATTGGAAAGTTAGTGTATGGATCTGCTGCAAAACCAGAAACAACAAGGTTTGCTGATCCTATTTTAATGTTTGATCCTATTTTAATTTTATTTGCTTTTGCATATTGAGGATTTAATAAAATCTCATTTCTTGTTCTTGGCATATGACCTTCATAAATTGTTATGTTTTTATCAATTCATTCATCCATAACAACCATTCTGTAATGTTTTTCTGCTGCATTATCAGAGTATAAAGATTCTAATCTAGAATAAACATTAACACCACTTGCTTGTCCTAGTAGTTTTTGTCTTACAAAATAAGTTGAAGAAATATCTGCTGTTTTCTTATTGTAATTGTCTTTACCTATAAAACCAGCTTTGTCTTTAAGTTTGTTTTCAATATAATTACCATTATCTAAAAAAGTTAAGGCGTCAGCTGTTTGTATATTACCTTTTGAGTCAACATGAGCTATTTGCCCTTTTGCTCCAGTTTCATAAATATTGTCTTTGTTTTTTGTTGAAAAATCTTTAGCAAACAATCATGAGTAAAGCTTGTTTGAGTTATTTTCAGAGGGGTTTTCATTTTTTAAACCACTAAGTTCAGTAAACTTGGCTAAAACAGATGTTTCAGATTTATTCTCAGATTCAGAGATTGCTTGTTCCATATAATATTGAACGTAATCATGAATCATTTTATTTATTTGCATAACCAATGAAGAAAAAGCAATATCCATATATGTGTTAATTTCAGCTCTTTCTTTAGTTAATAATGAATAATCTAAATTATTATCTATAAATATGTCTTCAGACTTTAAAGTATCATTTTTAAATAAAATACCAAATAAAGAATTTTGTTTTTTGATTTCACTTTCGTTTGTTTTTACATCTTTTTTTAGTTCTTCTTTTAATATATTAATAGTTGATATTGTAAAACCTCTAAGTTGTTTTGCTATATAGTTATCTTGATTTGTATACATCTCTAATGGAGATAAGTTAATATAATCACTTTCTTCATTAAGACCAGTAAATTGATTTCAATAATTTGTTTTATTAATATTTGAACTTTTAGCGTCCAAACCATATGCATTGTAGTAAGTTGATTCATTTGAAGCACTATATTTATAGTCAAATCATGATTTAGTATAATTTGGGTTATTTATTAAGTTTGTAAATGCATTTTTAAATTCCTCAGAAGCAAAAGCTTTTGTTATAAAAGTTTCTTTACTTTCTGTTGCAGTTGAAAGATTTACGTTGTATGCAATTGAATTACCTTCTTTATCTTTAAGATATTCATCAGATATAAAATCCATAATTGGCACCATTGATTTTGTATCAACAGAACTGACATTTTCTAAAGCTTGTTCTTCATAGTAATCAAACTTATTTACTTTGTGCATAGTTCTATTATATTCACTTGTCATTCTGTCATTAATTGAGTTAGTAACACTCAAAATTAATGATGCAAAAAAACCAAGTAAAACAATCAATATGAATTGAGTTTTATATTTGAAAACACCTCTTAATCCTTGTTTTGTTAACAAGAGAAAATTTGTTTTTTTCATTTTTTCAGTCTCTTTTCTAATTTAATTTTTATTTTTATAAAGTATTAAATTAAAGAGTCGGGAGGAGTTGTTCCTTTTTTAAGTGTTCTAAGTTCTTTTGATTGAACGTTTGCAATTAAAATAGACTTTTCTTCTCAAGTTTTTTCTAGACTAATGCTTTCTTGTTCGCTCATATCCACTAATATACTTTTTAAAATGCTATTTAACTTAGTAGATCTTTTGTAAATAGTTTTAACAAAGTCTTCATTTGAAGTTAAAACAACTTTTAAAATGGAATACAAAAATAAACACGCAAAAATATAACACACAGCACCTATTAATAAAAAGTTAAGTAATAAAACAATAAGAAAAAAAGCTGCACTTACGTAGTCAAAGTTAAAATATTTATAAAAGCTGTATTTTTTTCATAACTCAAGTTGCTCTGTCATGTCTTGAATTCTTCCAATTGATGAAAAAGTAGCACTAACTGATAGACCAAAAAAAAGTAATGTTATGAACATTTTTATATAAAATCTAAAATTATTATTTAAAGAGCTTAAGCTTATTAAATCTTTTTTTGAAAATTCATAATTATAATTTTGAGCATGTTTTAAAAACTTTGCTGAGAAATCAATAACAAAATAAGCAGAAAGCATTATTAAAAAAGTATTTGTAAATAAAGCTAAAAACATTAATAAGAATCTATTTTCAATGTAATTTTGAATTGGAAAAAGTAAAAAAATAAAGGTGAAAATTATTATTAAATTTTTATTTTCCCTAATCTTTTTCATACTTTCCTCACTTATTTTTAATTATAATTTAAAAAAAAAAAAAAAAAAAACCAATATTATTGATTTTTTTGAATTAAGTTAATTTTATATGTTATAAATTGATAAATTTTTTGATAACTTTTGTTTAAAAAGCCATCAATTTTTTTTATTGTTCAATCTATAGGATAAACAACTATCAAGGAAATTAAAAGGGTTATGAAAAAATCAACAAGCGATACAACTAAAAAGTATATTTCTTTATTAAAAGAAAGAGATTTTAAAGATAATCTAATTAGATCTATTAAAGATCAGTGTAGAAAATAAATTGGAATTGATAATTTTCCTAAAAAGTAATATATTTTATTTTCTCTTATATTAATTTTTGTAAATAAGTAAAACATCGATATCGCCGTGAAAACAGAACTAAAATTATTATTTCCAAAAAACGGGTTTACACCAGGACCCATAACTATAACGATAATTAAATTAACAAACATAACCAAAGATATTCAAGAAATAGATGCTACTCATAATATATCTATTTTCTTTAGTTTTAATTTTTCGCGATGAAGTTTAAGTCAACCACCAAACATATACACTACGCTTAAATAAAATATATTATTCATTGAGAAATTTTTATAATATTGTAATTGATTAATAGCAAGCATAAAAACTAAATAAAATAGAAATATTGAAAATAATGCATATCAAGCATTTGTGTGTGTTAAAAATCAATTAATACCCAAAGAAGCTATATATACAAACAACAAAGATCATATGTATCACATATTTACAGTACCGTGATGAAATAATCAACCACTTGTCCCGTGCCTATTTCCAAAACCATCCACTTTTCCTATAAAAATAAACTCTAATAGTAAATTTAAAACTATTATAAGACCAAGATAAAACAATATAGTTAATATTAATTTTGTTATTCCTGGTCATTTTTTATTTACCATAAAATAACCAGATATAATTCCAAACAATAAAACTCCACTACCTATGATGGGTGAAAAAAGTGAAAAGGAATAAGATTGTCCTACTCTAGTGTGATAAAGTACAACAGTTATACACATTAAAAAACGCAATAATTCAATGTTTGATTTTCTCATTTTTACCCCTAATTAAAAAGATAATAGCAAATAAACAAAAAAAAGCAATTTATGCTTTTTTTAAACTATTTTACCTTGTGCGAAAGTGTTGTTTCCTCCACCTTTTACATTATATTTACCATTATTTTTAAATATATCAATGGCTTTATTTTCACTTGATATATTTTCACTTACAGAAACAATAAATACTTTTTCATTAGTATTTGCAAACTTAATAATTAAATTTTCAAACTTATTTTGAAGTTTGTCAGAAAGAACTTTTAATTCCTTCATTCCCAGATCATTTATTTCCATGTCTATAACATTTAAACCACTTTGTTCAATTGGTTTTATATCTGAATACTTAGATAAGCTTTCTTCAATCAATAATTCTTCAACTTCTTTTTGATATAACTTAAATGAGTTTTTTAAATCATTTACTTTTTGTTTTATAACATTTAAGTTTTCTTTGTTAACTTGCATAGAAAGAATTGTGTTTATTTCTTTTTCAATACTTTCATTTTTCACTTTTAACTTGAAGTTGTTAAACTTATCAATAACTGATGTGATTTCTGCTTTTTGTTTTCTAAATTGTTCATTTAAGAAATTTGCAACTTCTTTGTGGCTAGTTACTGCATGATATCTAAATACTCCACTACCTTTTGATTCAACACTTGTTATAAACAGATCTTCAATATCTTTTGTATTTTCAACATGTGTTCCTCCACAAAGTTCACATGAGAAAGTACCAAATTTTATAACCCTAACTGTTCCACCATACTTCTCTGTAAATAAAGCCAAAGCATTGTGTTTTTCTACAGCTTCTTGTAAAGAACAATAAATAACTTCTCTTGGTATTTCATTTTTAATTTCTCTATTAATTGCTAAGTGAATTTTGTCTAACTCATCTTGACTTGGCAATCTATTGTAAGAAATATCTATTCTCAAACCATTTTCGTCATTATAACTTCCACTTTGAAGAGCGTCTTTTCCTAAAACTTCTTGAATACCAGCTTGTAAAATATGTGTTCCTGAGTGGTTTTTCATTGTGTAAAATCTTTTTTCACTATTGATTTGCGCTTTAACCAAATCACCAACTTTTAAAGTTCCTTTGATTTGAACTTTATGTATATGTTGACCATTTGGTCCTGTTTGAACATCTAATACTAAATGACGATTTTCATTTTCATCAATTAAGAATCCATTATCTGATGCTTGTCCACCTTTTTCAGCATAAAATGGTGTTTTTGTTAAAGTAACAAAAACTATTTTATCTGAAGCTGATTCTAATTTTGAATCATCTTCAAACATGAAGTTAACTTGAGAATCACAATATTCTAATTCATATCCTACAAATTCACTTTCAACATTTAAACTTGTTAAAATTGCTGATTGCTTATTTCAAGCTTTATCATCTTTTCTTGAATTTCTAGCTAGATCTTTTGCTTGTTCCAATAAAGTTTCATATCCTTCAATATCAACTTCAACATTTGATTCTGTTGCAATTTCTACTGTTAATTCAATTGGGAAACCAAATGATTCAAATAATAATAATGCATTTTTAGCACTAACTTTATTTTCGTTTTTTATTATGTTTTCTAAGTGTTCAAAACCTTTTGAAAGAGTTTTTAAAAATCTTAACTCTTCTTGTTTTATTATTTCTTTAACTGAATCTGCTTTTTCAATTAAGTAAGGATAAAAGTCTTTCATAGCTTCAATTACTTTATCGACTAGTTTATATAAGAATGCTTCTTGAATACCAAGTTTTCTTCCATATACAGAACTTCTTCTGATCAATCTTCTAATGATATATCCTCTATCTTTATTTCCAGGAAATACACCATCACTTATTGCAAAAACAACTGCTCTTACATGGTCTGCAATAACTTTAAATCCAGTATTGATTTTACTTTGTTCTTTATTTTCATTGTAGTAATTTTCAATTGAATATTTAAATTCTGGTTTACATAGTTTTTCAACCTCTTGAATTGTAGGTAAGAAAATATCTGTTTCAAAGTTTGTTGGAGCATCTTGAAATATTGATACTAGTCTTTCAAATCCAGCACCAGTATCTATGTTTTTCCTTGGTAATTCTGCATAATTATTATTTCCATCATTATTAAATTGTGAAAATACTATGTTTCATATTTCAATATATCTATCATTTTCAATATCATCTTTTAAAAGTCTTGGCCCAATTTTTTCAGCATCTCACTTTTCTCCTCTATCGAAAAAGATTTCAGTGTTTGGTCCACAAGGACCTTGTCCAACATCTCAAAAGTTTGTATCTCTTGTTCCTTTAAAAATATGATCTTCTTTTATACCAATTGTTTTAGTTCAAACATCATAAGCTTCTTGATCTTCGTTGAAAACAGTAATATATAAAAGTTCTGAATCAATATCAAATCATTTGGGAGATGTTAATAATTCTCAAGCAAATTCAATTGCCTCTTTTTTAAAGTAATCTCCAATTGAAAAGTTACCTAACATTTCAAACATAGTTTGGTGTCTTGCAGTTACTCCAACATTTTCAATATCATTTGTTCTAATTGATTTTTGTGAGTTTGTAAGTCTTGGTGAGGGTGGGTTCATTCTTCCATCAAAGTATGGTTTTAAAGTTGCCACTCCAGAATTTATTCAAAGCAAACTAGGATCTTCAACAGGAACTAAACTTACAGGTTCTAAAAAATAGTGATCTTTTGATTTGAAGAAATCCAATCACATTTGTCTTATTTCATTTGCAGAAAGTCTTTTCATTTATATTTTCTCCTTACAGATAACAAAATAATTTTAGCATATAAGGTGAGTGTTTATTTTATAAAACATTCTATGTGTACTGCCATTGTTATTCCACTAAACTCAACTTCATTGTAGTTTTCATTGTTATAAAATTTTATATTTCAAGAATCTTTTTCATTTGATTTTGAATAGTGATTATTATAATTCATTGGATTCAAACAAACTATGCAAAGTCTGTGAATATCTTCTTTATCCTCTTGTGCACCACATTCACACAAAAGCGCATTACTTCATGCATTTGTTGCAATGTCATCTAATCTAATTTTTTCCATAAAAACCTCTTTTTAATATTTTAAAACAAAAAGGTTCATAATGAACCTTATTATTTATTATAGTTTGGAGCTTCTTTTGTTAACTCCACATCGTGTGGGTGACTTTCTTTTAAACTTGCACTTGTTATTTTAACAAACTTTGTGTTTAAACGAAGTTGTTCAATACCTTCACTTCCAGTATATCCCATACCACTTTTTAGTCCCCCCATTAATTGGAAGATAACTTCTCTCATTTTTCCTTTAAAAGGAACTCTAGCTTCAATACCTTCAGGAACTAATTTTTTAGCACCTTTTTGAAAGTATCTATCACTACTTCCTCTTTTCATCGCAGCAAGTGAACCCATACCAACATAAGTTTTGTATTTTTTACCATTTGCAATGATTTCTTCTCCTGGTGACTCTTCAGTTCCAGCAAAAATACTTCCCATCATTACACTGTGTGCTCCAGCTGCTAGTGCTTTAACGATATCTCCAGAGTATTTAATTCCTCCATCCGCAATAATTGTTACATCTTTTCCTTGAGCTCAGTTGAAAACTTCGTTGATTGCTGTAATTTGAGGAACCCCAACTCCAGCAACAACTCTGGTTGTACAAATACTTCCTGGACCAACTCCAACTTTAACTCCATCTGCTCCAGCTTCATAAAGAGCTTTTGCTCCTTCTGGTGTACAAATGTTTCCTGCAATTATGTCTAAGTCTTTGTATTTTTCTCTAATAGATTTTATTACATCTAAAATACCTTTACTGTGTCCATGAGCTGAATCGACAACTATAACATCTACTTGAGCTTTGACAAGAGCATCAACTCTTTCCATGCAATCAGCACTTACACCAACTGCAGCTCCCACTCTAAGTCTTCCTTTTGAATCTTTACATGCATTTGGGTGATCTATTGCTTTATCAATATCTTTTGTAGTTATAAGTCCTGTTAGAACATTATTTTCATCTACAATTGGTAATTTCTCAATTCTATTTTTTAATAAAATTGCTTTTGCTTGTTCTAGACTTGTTGAAGGATTTCCTGTAATCAAGTTTTCTTTTGTCATAATTACTTCTACTTTAGATTGGAAGTCTTCGAAGTATTTTAAATCTCTGTTTGTAACTATTCCAATTAATTTTTGATCTTCATCAACAACTGGAAGTCCTGAAATTTTATATGTTGCCATAATATCATTTGCTTTTTCAACAGTTGTATCTTTTAAAATTGTTATTGGATCAGTTATAAATCCTGATTCATTTCTTTTAACTTTTTGAACTTCTAAAACTTGTTCTTCAATAGTTAAGTTTTTGTGAATAATTCCAATTCCTCCAGATCTTGCCATTTCAATTGCAAGTCTTGATTCTGTAACTGTATCCATTGCAGAACTTATCAAAGGAATGTTAAGTTCAATATTTTTTGTTAATTTAGTTTTTAAACTTACCTCACTTGGTAATACTTCAGAATAACCAGGAACTAAAAGTACATCATCAAATGTAATACCTTCACTGATTATTTTTCCATTTAAATCATTTTTATTCATCTTATACTCCTTATTCTCATTCAATAGTGCCTGGAGGTTTTGAAGTAATATCGTAAACCACTCTGTTAACACCATCTACTTTGTTTATAATTTCATTTACAACTTTATCTAAAAATTCTCATGGTAAATGTGAACTTGAAGCTGTCATAAAGTCAATTGTATTTACACTTCTTAAAGCAACAACATAATCATAAGTTCTGTTATCCCCCATTACTCCAACTGTTTTTACAGGAAGTAATGTAACAAACGCTTGTGAAACTTCGTTGTATAAGTCTGCTTCAATTAAATTAGAAATAAATATATCATCTGCTTCTCTTAGAATGTCACATTTTTCTTTTGTAACTTCTCCAATTACTCTAACTCCCAATCCAGGACCAGGGAATGGATGACGATCTATCATCAAATCAGGAATTCCTAATTCTCTTCCCACAGCTCTAACTTCATCTTTGAACAATTCTCTTAAAGGTTCTAATAGTTCAAATTTAAGATCTTCAGGCAGACCTCCAACGTTGTGATGAGATTTAATAGTTTTTGAAACATGTCCATTACTTGATGATTCAATTACATCTGGATATATTGTTCCTTGTGCTAAAAATTTAGCACCACTCATTTCTCTTGCTTGATCACTGAAAACTTCAATAAATTTATGTCCAATGATTTTTCTTTTTTCTTCAGGTTCAGATTTACCTTTAAGAGCAGTGTAAAAAATTTCTCCTGCATCAACAAGTTTGATATTCATATCAAACTCTTTATTGTAAAGATCCATAACTTTTTTTGCTTCGTCTTTTCTTAAAAGACCTGTGTCTACTAAAATACAAGTTAATTGTTTTCCAATAGCTTTTGAAATTAAAGCAGCAGCAACTGAAGAGTCAACCCCTCCAGATAAACCAAGAATAACTTGATCGTCTCCAACAACTTCTTTTATTTCTTTCACTTTCTCTTTAATGAATTCCTTCATCTCTCAGTCTTTTTCACATTTTGAAATATCAAAAAGGAAGTTCTCTAACATTTGAGTACCTTGTTCTGAGTGAGTAACTTCAGCATGAAATTGAATACCATAGATTTGTTTTTCTTCGTTTGCAATTCCTGCAACAGAAGAGTCAGAGTGAGCAATTTGCTTAAATCCTTCTGGCATTTGTGTTAAGTGATCAGCATGACTCATTCAAACTTGTGATTCGTTTTTTACATTTTTGAATAGTTTACTGTTTGCATCATCTATAAATAATTTAGCTTTACCAAACTCTTGAGAGTCTGCAAGTTCTACTTTACCACCAAACATATCAGTGATTAATTGCATTCCATAACATACTCCAAGTATAGGAATATTCATATCAAATAGTTCTTTATCAACAGTATAAGCTTCTGTTAAATAAACACTATTTGGTCCTCCAGAAAAAATAATTGCTTTTAAATTTGTATATTTTTCAAGATCTTTTCTTGTTTTATCAAAAGGAATAACTTCTGCATATACATTTAAATTTCTAACTCTTCTAGCTAATAGTTGAGTATATTGACTTCCAAAGTCTAAAATAAGTATTTGTGTTTTTGACATTTCTCTTCTCCATTTTCTGTTTCAGCTTAAAAAATTGTTTAATTTTCTTATTATTATACATTAAAAAAAACTAACATATTTCTATGTTAGTTTTTAATTAAAAGTTAATTGGTTTACCAGATTCTAATGCTTCAGCAGCTTCACCTATGGCTTCACTCAATGATGGGTGAGGGTGAATTGCTCTTGCAATTTCACTAATAGTTGCTTCAGATTCCATTACTGTTGTAATTTCAGAAATCATATCTGTTGCTGTATTTGAAATAATATGACATCCCAATACTTGTTTATATTTAGGTTCACAAATTAATTTTACAAATCCACCAGTATTTCCATCTGCAAGAGCTTTTCCAATTGCAGCAAATGGGAATTTGTATACTTTATAATCTGTTCCTGCTTTTTTAAGTTCATCTTCTGTTTTACCAACAGCTGCAACTTCAGGGTAAGTATAAATACAACTTGGAACTCTATCAAAGTTCATAGTTAGATCATCTGCATGTTCTTTACCTAATCTTTTTGCAATTCTGTTTGCAGCAATGATACCTTGATGAGAAGCAACGTGTGCTAACATCATTTTTCCAGTAACATCTCCAATTGAATAAACTCCATCAACATTTGTTTCACAGTATTCATTTACATTAATGTGTCCACGTTCATTAATGTCTAAATTAATGTTTGTGAATCCTTCATTAACTACTTTACGACCAACTGATTGTAAACAATAGTCAGCTTTGATTTTGTATTCTTTACCATCTTTTTCATATACAACTTCATTTTTACCAAATGATTTTGTACTTACTCCATAGATTATTTCTAAGTTTCCTCTTGATAATAATTCTTTTGTCATTTCTTTAGAAACATCACTGTCTAACATTTCTAAAATAGTTGGTAAGAATTGTAGTACTGTAACTTTTGTTCCAAGTCTTTTGTACACACAAGCAAACTCAATACCAATAACTCCCCCACCAATAATTACTAATTCTTTTGGAATTTTTGGAAGAGATAAAGCACCAGTTGAATCAATTAAGAATCCTGATTCCATTGCTTCTTTTGCTCCTGGTAAGTCAAAGTGATTTGGAACACTTCCTGTTGCAACAATCATGTTATCACAAGTATATTGTTTTCCATTAACTTCAACAGTGTTTTTATCTATTGCTTTTGCAATACCTTCTACTGAAGTAACTTTATTTTTTTTCAATAAACCCTTAACTCCAGTTGTTAATTTACCAACAACATCGTCTTTTCTTGCTTGAATTGCTTTTCAGTCAGCTTTAACTCCTGAAACATCAACTTGAATACCATATTTGTCAGCTCTTTTTGTAATTTGCTCATATAGGTAAGCTGATTTTAGTAAAGTTTTTGTTGGAATACATCCAATATTTAAACAAACTCCACCATAATTTCCTTTTTCAACAATTAAAGTTTTTAAACCTAATTGTGCACATTTAATAGCAGATACATATCCACCAACTCCAGCTCCAATTACAATAACTTCATAATGGTTTTCTGGATCTTTTGGTGTGTATTTAGGTGCTGGCTTTAAAGGACCACCTTTACCTTGTACAAGACCTGACATATTTACATTATTTACAGCATTAACTATTGTTTCAACTGCTGATTTTTTAGGAGGAACTGTTCTTGTTCTTCCTCTTGAGATTAAGTCATTTGAAACTGGTGTTGATCCAACAACTGAAGCGTTTTCTTCAGCAGCTTCAGCTTTTGGTTCTTCAGGTGAATCACCTTTACCATCATCAATTTCAACAACAACTTCACCAACTTTAATTTCTTGGTTTGCAGAGATTAAAATCTTTGCAACTTTTCCATCAACTGGTGCATAAATATCTGAAGTAACTTTGTCAGTTTCAACATTAAATAGGGCATCACCCATTTTAACTTCGTCTCCAACTTTAACTAAAACTTCAGTAACTGTTCCTTCTGTTAAACCTTCTCCAATGTCTGCGAATTTTACTTTAAACATATTTCTAATTCTCCTAAACTAATAGAGTTGCAGGATTTTGTAAGTAGTAAGCTACTCTTGTTAAAAATCTACCCGCATCTGCTCCATCAATAACTTTATGATCTGCAGTGATTGAGAACGGCATATAATCTCTTATTTCAATTTCATCATTAATAACACCAGGAGCTCTTGTAATTGTTCCAACTCCTAGTATTGCTGATTCTGGAAAGTTAACGATTGGTGTTGCATAGTCTAAACCTACAGCACCAAAGTTTGTAACAGTAAATGTTGCACCACTCATTTCGCTTGGTGATAATTTTTTAGATCTTGCTTTCATTGCAAGGTCATTAATTTTTACAGCTATTTGTAAAACACTTAATTTATCTGCCCCTTTAATTACAGGAACCATTAAACCATCTGGTGTGTCACATGCCATACCAATATTAATTTGTTGTGCAAATTTTGTTGCTTTATTTTCTTCATCGATTCTTACATTTAAGTTTGGCATATCTCTTAAAGCATTTGCACTAGCTTTAATAATGAATGCTAAGTAAGTTAATTTAACTCTTAGTGAATCTGCATGTCCTTTTAATTGTTTTCTGATATTTACCAATTCAGTAATATCTAAATTTCTTAATCCTGTAAATCCTGCTACTTTTTCATGAGCTGTTGTCATTGCTTTAACAGTAGCTTTTCTTATAGGGTTTCAAGGTTTTGATTCAAAAGTTAATGGCTCATTAATTTCAGGAACTGAAATTAATGGATTTGAATAATCAATTGCTGGTGCTTTTGATCCTCCACTTACTGCAGCTGGTGCTACAGCAACTTGTGGATTAGCTGAGAATGACTCAACGTCAGCAACCAATATTCTTCCGTTTGGTCCAGTTGGGCTAACTTTTGATAAGTCAACTCCCATAACTGCAGCCACTTTTCTAGCTAAAGGTGATGCTTTAACATCAACATTGCTATTATCAATAATACTTGTTTGAGAAACAACTTCTTGTTTAGGAGCCACTTCTCTTACATTTCTTTTAATTACTTCGTTTGAAACTGGTGTTGCTCCAACAACTGAAGCGTTTTCTTCAACCGCTTCCACTTTTGGTTCTTCAGGTGAATCACCTTTACCATCATCAATTTCAACAACTACTTCACCAACTTTAATTTCTTGGTTTGCAGAGATTAAAATCTTTGCAACTTTTCCATCAACTGGTGCATAAATATCTGAAGTAACTTTGTCAGTTTCAACATTAAATAGGGCATCACCCATTTTAACTTCGTCTCCAACTTTAACTAAAACTTCAGTAACTGTTCCTTCTGTTAAACCTTCTCCAATGTCTGCGAATTTTACTTTAAACATATTTCTAATTCTCCTATTACTAACTAAAATTTATAGTTAAGAATTTCTTCCATTTTAACTAAGATTTTTTTTGGATGTGGTTGGTGATAAGCTTCACCTGAATCGAAAGGAATAACAATATCATAACCAGTACATCTCATTGAAGGAGCTTTTAAGTATTCAAAACACTCTTCATTTACTGATGCAACGATTTCTGATGAAACTGAAAATGATCTAATTGCTTCATGAACAACTAATAATCTTCCAGTTTTTTTAACTGATTCAAAAACCATTTCTTTATCTCATGGTTGAATTGAACGTAAATCGATTAATTCGATTGTAATATCTGGGTTTTTAGCTTCTAACTCATCAATTGCTTTTTGACAATCAACTGTTTGAGCACCATAAGTAACAACAGTTAAATCATTACCTTCTTGGATTTTAAATGCTTTACCTATTTCAACAGTATAGAAACCTTCTGGAACTTCTTGTTTGAAAGCTCTATACAATTTAGTTGGTTCAAAAACAATAACTGGATCTGGTGATTCAATTGCTGCTAGTAATAAACCTTTTGTATCATATGGTGTTGAAGGACAAACTACTTTAATCCCTGGAGTGTGAGCATACATTGCTTCCATAGCTTCAGAGTGTAATTCAAGAGCTCTAATTCCACCACCCATTGGCATTCTTATAACAACTGGTGTTGGGTATTTTCCTCTTGTTCTGTTTCTCATTCTACCCATGTGTCCTAAAATGTTTTGTAATGAAGGTCAACCTAAACCTTCGAATTGTAATTCAACAACTGGTTTCATTTTGTTGATAGCCATACCTAAAGCAACTCCGGCAAATACGGCTTCTGAAATTGGAGCATCAAAACATCTTTTTTCTCCAAATTTAGCTTGTAATCCTTCAGTGGCTCTAAATACCCCACCTTCGTAACCAGCATCTTCTCCATAAACTACTACGTCATCTCATTTTTCCATTGCAACTTCAAGTGCTTCTGAAACTGCTTTAACGTTATTTAATACTTTCATTAATGGTGTCCTCCTTGTGCAACTTCTGGATATTTAGCAAAGAATTCTTTTGCTTCTTTATATTGTTTTTCAAGATCTGGAGTTTTTTCAGCAAATTGGAAGTTGAAAACATCTTCTAAATCATATGATTTATTAGCTTCTGCTCAATCAAATTCTGCTCTAATGAACTCGTCTTGTTCTTTGTCTAAAGCTTCTTGTTTTTTATCATCTCAAACACCTTTTTCAATTAAGTATTTTTTCATTCTAATTAAAGGATCTTTTGTTTGAGCTTCTGCAAACTCATCTTTTGGTCTATAGATATCTGGGTTATCTGATGAAGAGTGAGCCCCTAATCTATATGTATCAAATTCAATAAACACAGGACCTTTACCACTTCTAGCGTGTTCAACTGCTTCTTGAGCAACTGCATAACAAGCTAATAAGTCGTTCCCATCAACTTTAATTGATGGCATACCTGTTGCAATACCTTTAACTGCAATATTTACTGCTTTTGTAGATTTTTTGTATGGTGTTGAAATAGCTCATTTGTTGTTTTCACAAATGAAAACAACTGGCAATTCATGTAATTGAGCGAAGTTCATTGCTTCATAAGTTTCACCTTCACTCATTCCTCCATCACCTGTAGTTGTTACAGCAACTCCACCTGTTCCTCTATATTTTTCAGCAAAAGCAATACCTGTTGCTTGTGAAAATTGAGAACCAATAATAATGTTTGGTGGAAGTGAGTTTACACCTTCTGGTGATTGACCTCCATACTCATTACCCATTCAGTAAAGCATAATGTTTCTCATTGGCATTCCAACATTTAATCATGCTGCGTTATTTCTATAACCTGAAGCGAATCAGTCTTTACCTTTAATTAATGGTAAAGTATAACCAATTTCAGCTGCTTCTTGTCCAGTTGATGAAAGGAATGATAATAATCTTCCTTGTCTTTGGGCTTTGTTTTGGAAATCATCTTGTCTTCTTGAAAGATTCATTAATGAATAAGCTTCAATCATTTCTTTGTCGCTCATTTTTGGCATTAATTTTTCATCTAAGATTTTTCCGTCTTTATCCATAATACGAACAATTTCGTCTTTTAATGGATCAAATTTTCCTATATATTTCATTTTCTACCTCCTATTGTATTAATAAGTCCAGGATATCTTGTGTTGTGAAGTTTTCTCCAAACACAGATTTTAGATTTGAACCGTTTAATATGTTTTCTAATTCGAATGTTTCATATTTTGAACCGATTAGTTTTTTTTCAATTTCTTCAGTTCCTTGGAATCCTAAGAAGTCACCATAGAATTTGGCATCCATTATGATTCCCTTTTCAATTTTTAATAAAACTTCAATAGACCCTTTACCTTCTAATCTTGTTTTGTTTCTATAATCAAAATCAGCATTTTTAGCAAAGTTTCAATCATCATTTTTGAACTTGCTTTCGCTAAGCTCTTTGATTTCTTGAATTTCTTCATTTGTTAATTCTATAGTTTTAATTTCATTTAAACCTTTATATGTTTCAATTAACTGATTCATAAATGATTCAATATCAATTTTTTCTTCAACTTCAGAATTAATGTTTGTTACTCTTGCAGCAATAGATTTAATATTCTTTGAAAGAATTTTTGCTCTATCAACTGTTAGGTAATTGGTTAATTTTTCTAAATTTGCATTAAACAAGATTGTTCCGTGTTGTAAAAATCTATCTTCGTGTTTTCACATTGCGTTACCTGAAATTTTTTTTCCGTTTAACTCAATATCGTTTCTACCAGAAAATTTTGCAGGTACTTTTAACTTATTCAAAGTTTCTATAACAGGTTCTAACATTGATGAAAATAAAGAAACCGCTTTATTTTCTGTATCAGTATAAATAATACTGAAGTTCATGTTACCTAAATCATGAAAAACAGTTCCCCCACCACTATTTCTTCTAACAATATTTACAGAATCTTTTTGTGCATTCTGTAAATTGATTTCTCATGCTGCGTTTTGATTTCTTCCCACAACAATTGTGTTATCGTTTTGTCATAAAAATAGTATTGGTTCACTATATTTCTTTGATTTTACAAAGTACTCTTCTGTAGCCAAGTTAAAAGCAGGATCTACACAAGAAGTTTTATATATAAACACTCGAAAAACTCCCTTCCTATACTCTTATATTCTAAGACTTTTTATTGAGATTTGGAAATTTTTTTTAAATAATGAAAAAAAATTTCAAAAAAAATCAAAATAATTTCCATTTATTTATTTTAAATGGAAATTATTTTTAAACCTTTAATTCCCTGTTTAAAAACATATATAATTAATATTAAAGGAGTTGAATTGTATGCAGTTACAACATTTATCTAAAAAAAGGCTAATTTTAATAGATTTAGATGGAACCACTTTGATGTCAAATGGTGAGGAAATTCACCCAACAACTAGAGATGCTTTAATAAAGGCAAAAGAAGAAGGACATGAAGTTTGCATTATAACAGGACGTCCACATAGAGCAAGTATAAGATTCTATAATGAATTGGGTTTAAAAACACTTTTAACTAACTTTGATGGAGCACATATTCACGATCCTATTTCAAAGAAATTTAAAAGAATTGTTTTTCCTATAAGTGAGGAAATTGTTACAGAAATAATGAACAACGAAACAATAAAAAGCTCAATATCAAATATTTTAGTTGAATCTTACAACAAAGCAATGGTTAGAGAAAAAGATGAATTTGTAGAAAACTTTTTCCACCTTGATGATGTAGTAGATGATGAATATAAAGTTATTGATCCTTACGAACATTGACGAGGAGCCGCTACAAACGTAGTTTTATTTATTGATACAGAAGACAACAAAGACCAAGTATTAAGAGTATTGGAGAAATTCAAAAATACTATTAAAATTCAATCAGGAAACGTTTATGGTAATTTAAGTAAAAATTCAAAATTGATGGTAACATTAACAAACAAAATTGTTAACAAAGGATTTGTTACTGACATATTAGCTCAATACTATAACAAAGATGTAAGAGATGTTATAGCTTTTGGAGACCAAATGAATGATTATGAAATGATTCAAAAAGTTGGTTATGGAATAGCTATGAAAAACGGAAATGATGAATTAAAAAATATCGCTGCGGGTATAACTAACTTAACTAATAATGAAGGTGGAGTTGGAGAATACTTAGAAAAACTTTTAAGAGGATTAGAAGTTTAAAAAAACTGGTTTAACCAGTTTTTTTATTTTATCATTTTTTCTAATTGATCAACTAAGTTGTTAATTTCTTCTATTAAAGGAGTATATGTATTCTCATCCATGAAATCTACTCCAACATCTTTTAAAGTTTCAAGAGGTTCTTTTGAACCACCCATTTTTAAAAAACTTAAAATGCTTGTGCTATTATTATTCTTAAAATCACTGTACAGTTTAAAACTAGCAACTAAATCTATTGCATATTTATAAACATAAAACGGTGATTGGAAAAAGTGAGAAATGTAAGGTCATGAATAGTTTGCTTCTTGACTATCTTCAAAATCATCATAACCAAACTCGTTTTGTTTTTTCACAAAAAGATCTTTTAAAATTTCAGTTGTTACAATTTCTTCATCTTCTACCAACTTATGAGCACTATATTCAAAATCAGCAAATTGTATTTGTCTATAAAATGTTGATATTAAATCAAAAATTCTTTGTTGTAATAAGTATTTTTTTTCTTCAAAATCTTTTGTATTTGAAAATAAATAATCAAATAACAAATGTTCATTGAAAGTAGAAGCAACTTCTGCCAATATTATTGGATAGTTGTTCATTGGGTATTCTTGTGACTCATCAGCAAAAAGTGTATGTACAGAGTGTCCGATTTCGTGAGCCAATGTATTTACAGAACCAAGTTTATCATCTCAGTTCATAAGTATAATTGGATCAACTCCATTTCCTCCTGAAGAATAAGCTCCATCAGATTTATTATCATCTTCATAAAAATCTATTAAATTATCTTTTAAAGCTATTTCTAACTTATCTTGATATTCTTGTCCTAAAACTTTTAAAGAATTTATTACAACTTCTTTACCTTGTTCAACTGTAAATGTTTTATTATATTCTTTTGATATTTTTAATAATCTATCTGTAGAATAAAACTTTTCAAATCCATATATTTTTTTTATTAAATTGTTGTATTTCTTAAATGGTTGAATATTTTCCTTACCCGCTTGTATAAGTTTAAGATATATTTTTTCATCAACTTGATCATCAAAAAGATTCATTTCTAAAATAGAATTATAATTTCTTATATTTCTATTTTCATATTGTTCTTGAATTATTGCTTCATATATTTTTGCAAAACTGTGTTTTCTTCCTACAAAGTTTTTAAAATACAATTTACTTGCTTCTTTTCTTTTCTCTTGATCTTCTATGGGGTGGGAATCCACCATAATTTCTCTATAAAGAGATGTTGTAAGTTCTTGTTCTTCTCCATTTCAAAATATTTTTTCTAATTGTCTGTCAGCATATGCCAGAGAGTCATATAGATTTCCAACTGCATTTCTACTTCTCTCCAACTTGCTCATAAGCTCTTCTTCGTTTTTAGAAAGTATAAATTTTGAAGATTTGAAAAAAGTTCTAAAGTAATATTTAAAACTTTGTTTGTTGTTTTTTTCTAATCACTCAAATATTTTTTCCTCTCCAATTTCTTTAAGTTCATTTAATAAAAAAGAATTCTTTATTTTAAACTCTTGGTATAAATTTTCTAACTTGGAGTTTAACTCTTGATTGGCATTACTTGTTTGATCAATATCAATCAAATGAGCATACTGATTTAATTTTGTTAATACTAAATCTTTTTCCTCCTCTAAAATTAAATATCTATTAAAATTATCTTCTAAATTTAAAGAACCTTTTAAACTAGAAATTTTTTCATTTATTAATTTTGCCTTTTCTAAGTCTTCATTTCACTGTTCAATGTTTTTATATAAATGTGAGAAATCTCATTTATATTTTTCTTGTGCATTTTTTCTTTTCATATTGTAATTATATAAAGAAAAAATCTCTTAGCGAGATTTTCTTTACTATTTATTTAATAATTCAAACATAGTTCTTAACATTGGTGCTCTACCACGTTTGTCAGCATCAGCTGTTGCTGCTATGTCTAAGTGAATGTATTCTTTTCCTTCAGCAAATGAATTTAAGAATGCTGCTGCAGTTGATGAACCAGCTTCTCTACCAGGTTCTGAGTTAGCTAAGTCAGCTACTTTTGAACATTGCATTGCTTTTAAGTGATCATCAATTAAAGGCATTCTTCAAATTGATTCTTGTGCTTTTTGAGCAGCTTCTTCAAATTCTGAGTAGAACTCTTCACTTGGAGAGAATGTACCATTGAATCATTTACCTAATGCTATTGCGATTGAACCAGTTAAAGTAGCAACTGTAATTGCTCTATCAGCTTTTGTTTCTCTTACAGCAAATGTAAGCCCATCAGCTAATACTAATCTTCCTTCAGCATCTGTGTTTGTGATTTCTACAGTTTTACCATTCATTGATGTTATAACTGATTCAGTAAGTGTAGCATGTCCACCAATTCTGTTATCTGTTAATAGTGCAATTGACACAACATTAACTTTTGCTTTTGCTTTTGCAAGAGCCATAACTGTTGAAGAAACAATTGCTGCTCCTGACATATCAAATTTCATGTTTTCAATAAAGTTTGAAGGTTTTAAGTTATATCCTCCTGTATCGAAAGTTATACCTTTACCAACTAATGCAGTTTTCTTTTTAGAAGAATCTGATGCATATTCCATAACAACAACTCTTGCTTCAACATGGCTTCCAGCATTAACTGAAAGTAATAACCCCATACCTAAAGCTTCAATTTGTTTTTTATCATATACTGTAACTTTTACATTTGGTACACCTTTAGCTTTTTCAACTAATCTGTTTGCAATTTCCACTGAAGTACCAATGTTTGGTGGTAAGTCTTGTAGATCTCTTGCAAAATCCATGTATTCCATTTTAATCATTGAAGCTTCATATAATGGTGTGTATTCTTCATCAAACATAAAGTTGATTGATTTTGGTTCACCTGAAGTTTCTTTATAATCAAGATCTTTGTGTGATGCAAAAACCACTGACTCAATTATTTTTTGGAATGTTTCTTCTTGTTCAATAAAAATTGATAAGAATGAATCAACATCTATGTTTAAGTCATATTTATTTGCTTTTATTAATCTTTCTAAGTTATTACCTAAATCTTTTAGGCTTTTTTTATCTCCAACATAATAGTAAACAATTTTGTCTTCACTAATTAATGTTGCAGCTCCATCCTCTTTTATAACTAAATCATTAACAGTTTGCTTTGATTCAACTGCTTTTAGTGTTAGTGAGAATTGTGGTCCGTTATTTGTTATCATTTTAAGTTCTCCTTTAATTTACAAGAATATAATATCATTTTTTTGACACTTATTTTATTACAAAGGTTATATTACAATGTTTATTTACACATCTTCCATAAACTATTAAATTTAATTTTTCAGCTTCTTTATCATAGGTCATAAAACTTCTTACCATTCCATGACCACTTGGACATCTCAATCTTCTATTCACAAGTTTTGAGTTTAATGAAAAGAATTTAGATTTCATTGTGTAAATATAATAAGTTTCTTTTTTTAGTCTTTCGTTTTGATCTTCAATTTCATCTAAAACCATAAAACTTATATCTTCTAGCTCTTTTACTTTTTTTCTCATTTTAGAATAGAGACGATCTTTACCATTTCTAAAACCATTGATGTGTTGTTTAAATCTTTCAAACACATTTGTAGATTCTCCTACATAACAAAAAGCTAATTTACCATTAGTTAGTGAATAAATTAAATATGTTCCTGGTACTTTATCGTTTATTAGTTTTACATCTTCATAATTTAAAACTGTTCTAGTTTTCTTAAACTTAGATATTCTGTTAATAATATATTCTTCAGAAAACGATTTAAGTCTTGGGTCTCTTGAATTTTTTATTTTGTACACTAGTTTGTATTGTAATTTTAAGTTCATTTTATTTTTACCTTTACAAAATTATTATAAATGAAAATAAAAAAATTCCCTTATGGGAACTTTTATATCTAAATATTAAATGATTTTCTTTTGAATATGTTCATTGTTATAAACAAACTCAAATTAGATATTACTATCATTGCTAAATTACACAATATATATTTAAGTATATTGACTTTATCAATTTTATCCAAAATTAGTTTCTCTATAATTGATCCACCATTTGGTAATATCTGCTCTTTAACAATAATTTCATGTGGTTCTAAATTCTTTGCATATGGGAAAACATCCGTTAAAAATATTTGAGGCCCCATAAATTTAGAAATTTTAATCATTGTATTATCTCCTGATTGGGAAACCATCAACATCATCTCTAATGTTGAAGATAACAGCATTAGAGATAAAATGACTATACATATTACATTCACCACTAAAACTTTCTCTAAAAAAATGTTCGCTATCAAGAAGAATAATGTATATATAAAAAATATGTATACATAGTTTTGTAAACCACCTAATAGGATATTTACAAAATAATCTTTATAGTCGTAAGTAAATAAAGAAAATGATAAAAGCATCACAAGTTGAAATAAATAAGTAATAGATAACATGGCAAAAATTGAAATATATTTGGTTATAACTAGTTGATTTCTAGAAATGGGTTGTGTAAGTCACAGCGAAATTTGAGCACTAGCAACTTCTTTTGAAATTATTTTGTAAATTAGTATTAAAGCATATAATCCATAAAAAACACTTCCAAAAGTAATAAAAATCTGGCTATATACTCAACCAATTGACAATATCCCTTCACTAAAAACAGAACTGCCGCCTTGGTTGTTTGGTATTTTAATTTCTATAATACCATTGGATATTGTAGAATAAGAAGATGTAAAATGTGATAAGGTTAAAATTAAAATAACAAAAGCAGTCCAACACCCCGTTATAGTTAAAAACAATTTCATATTTATTTTTATAGGGCTTAGGATAAGAATATTATTTTTATAGAAACTCTCTTTAATATTTAAGTTCATTAAAATAAGTCCTCCACATTTTTGTTTTTTAATATTTGTATTAGTTCTTCTTCGATTTCTTTTATTTTTGCAACTTTAAGATCATATTCTTTAATCAGCCTGCCATCTTTTAAAAAACCCACTTTGTCACAGACCTTAGCTATTTCATCAAAAATATGAGAGCAAATAATTATAGTTGTTCTAAAATCATTTTTAAGTCTAAATAATAACTCTTTAAATTGTTCTGATGCAGCTATATCAAGACCACTTGTGGGCTCATCCAAAACTAAAAGTTTTGGTTTATGCATAACAGCTGAAATTATAGCAACTTTTTGTTTCATACCTTTTGACATTTTTTTTATTTTTTTATTAATATCCAAAGAGAAAAAGTCTACTAGTTTTTCTATAAAATCTCAATCAACATTTCCTTTAAGTTTAGAGATCATCATTAGATATTGGATTCCAGTAAGTGATTCATATAAAGAAATTTCACCAGATATATATCCTGATGTTTTCATTATTTCCTTTTGATTCAAAAATGGATTTTTACCAAATAAAATAACTTCTCCAACATCTGGTTTTATAAAACCTAATATTTGTCTAATAAGGGTTGTTTTTCCTGCCCCATTAGGTCCAACTATTCCGTATACTTGTCCTTCGTCAATTCTTAAAGTTATATCTACATTTCCACTATCACTATTGTAAATTTTCGAAACATTATTTAAAAATAGCATTTTTATCCTCTTTCTAAATTATTAAATAAGTAGTTTTGGCTTTAAACAATACTTTATTTAAAGTTATATCACCTGCAGTTCAGTATCAATTTGAACCAACCCCATAAGCTGCTATTTCATATTTACTTGTTATAACTAATTTATCATTTATGAAATCTAACTTTATAAAAGCTTTATAATAATTTCCTCATTTATAGCCACCTTTTTCAGACTCTACAAACTTTACTTCTTTTCATTTTCCAAAATTATCATTCTTACTTATAACAAATGTCTCAGTACTATTAAAGTAAGTTTTTTCTCTATGATAATTGTCTCAATTAAATTTTTTACCTTTTTGAAAGAAATAGTTTCCACTAAAAGTTACATCTATAGAGTAATAGTTTTCTCTAAGTAAGTTAATTCCACCAAAAACACCTAAATCAACTTCCTTACTAATATCTACTGTATGTTTATTAGCATTACCTGTTCCTCAGGCTTTACCAACACCCCATGTTTCAGAAAAAGTATTTATGTTGTAAGAAATATCTTCAATCTTTCTGTTTGTTAATTCAATATTTACAAACAAAGTATTTTCATAAATAGGATTATAAGTTTTAGCTGTTATTTTAGCACTATATTTATCACTTTTATTCGCTTCAGGAACCACAAATCTAATTCCACTTATATCTCATAATTCTGGTTGGTATATAGCACCCATTACAACATCATTTATAATTTCATTACCGTCATTTTGTTTAACTATTTCAAGTAAAACAGCAGACTTTATTTTTTCTTCCGAAGATCCTTTTAAAGATCCTACATCCATTTTCACATCATTAGTTTTTATATTATTTAAATTTATTTTGTTATTTAAATCTAGGACATTATTATTTATATTTAATATATTATTATTTGCTTCTACAAAATTAGAAGCAAAGCTTATTGGTGTAGTCGATGTTGAGAATACACCAAAAAAAATTAAAAGTCCTTTCATAATTCCTCCATTTTTTAATTATTTAGCAATAAAAAATTAAAAAATTTTCTTTTTAAAGTATTTGACCCTAATAAATACTATTATATTTTTTAACATCCTATTACTGATAAAATTATATAATAAAAAAATTCCCTTATGGGAACTTTTATTATTCTATTAAATTATTCAACGATTGAAACAACTGTTCCAGCACCAATAGTTCTTCCACCTTCACGGATTGAGAATTTTGTACCTTGTTCAACAGCGATTGGTTTGATTAATTCAACAACTAATTCAACGTTATCTCCAGGCATAACCATGTCTGTTCCACTTGGTAAGTGAACTTCTCCAGTAACGTCTGTAGTTCTAAAGTAGAATTGAGGACGGTATTTGTTGAAGAATGGTTTGTGTCTTCCACCTTCTTCTTGTGTTAAAGCATAAACTGATGCGTTTAATTTTGTATGAGGTTTGATTGTTCCTGGTTTTGCAAGAACTTGTCCACGTTCGATGTCGTTTCTGTCAACCCCTCTTAATAATGCTCCAACGTTATCTCCAGCTTCAGCAAAGTCTAGTAATTTTCTAAACATTTCTAATCCTGTAACAACAACTTTTTTACTGTCTTCTACTAATCCAACAATTTCAACTTCGTCGTTAACTCTAACAACTCCACGTTCAACTCTACCAGTTGCAACTGTTCCACGTCCTGTAATTGTAAATACGTCTTCTACAGGCATTAGGAAAGTTTTATCTGTATCACGAGTTGGAGTTGGGATGTATTCGTCAACTGATTTCATTAGTTCTTCAACTTGAGCTACTCATTTAGCATCTCCATTTAAAGCTCCTAAAGCAGATCCACGAACAACTGGTGCTCCGTCTCCGTCAAAGTCATAAGCTGATAATAAGTCTCTAACTTCCATTTCAACTAAGTCGATTAATTCTTCGTCATCAACCATGTCACATTTGTTTAAGAAAACAACGATAGCTGGTACTCCAACTTGTCTTGATAATAAGATGTGTTCTCTTGTTTGTGGCATTGGCCCGTCAGTTGCAGCAACAACTAGGATTCCACCATCCATTTGTGCAGCTCCTGTGATCATGTTTTTAACATAATCGGCATGTCCAGGACAGTCTACGTGTGCGTAGTGTCTGTTTTCTGTTTTATATTCAACGTGAGAAGTATTAATTGTAATACCTCTTTCTCTTTCTTCTGGTGCATTATCAATATTTGCGTAATCTTTGAATTCTGCTCCACCTTTTTCTGCTAATACTTTTGTAATTGCAGCTGTTAAAGTAGTTTTACCGTGGTCAACGTGTCCGATTGTTCCAATGTTAACGTGAGGTAAACTACGGTCAAATGCTTCTTTTGCCATGTTTTTTCATTCCTTCCATTTGGTTCTTATTTATTTTATTGTGACCAAGTGTCCTAATAATTATAAATAGATTTTCTTTAAAGTACAATACTTTTTTAATTTGATAACAAGGTATTATTTACCTTGTTTTTTGATAATTTCTTCAGCAATGTTTTTTGGTGCTTCATTATAGTGACTGAAAATCATTGTGTAATTTCCACGTCCTTGAGTAAATGAACGCAACTCAGTTGCATAACCAAACATTTCTGATAGAGGAACTTTAGACTTAATAGTTTGTGCGTTTCCTCTTTGTTCTGATCCTTCGATTAGACCACGTTTTGATGAAATGTTACCCATTACATCTCCGTAGTATTCATCTGGTACAGTAACTTCAACTGACATAATTGGTTCTAAAAGTACTGGGTTAACTTTTTTAGCAGCTTCTTTTAGTGCCATTGATGCAGCAATTTTATATGCCATTTCGTTTGAGTCGACATCATGGTATGATCCATCAACAATTGTTGCTTTAACATCTATCATTGGGAACCCAGCGATAACCCCGTTTTGTAAGGCATTTTCAAGCCCAACTCTTGCAGCGTTGATGTATTCTTTTGAGATTTTACCCCCAACAATTTTATCAACTCATTCAAACCCTTTGTCATGGTTTGGTTCGAATTCAATCACAACGTGACCATATTGTCCACGTCCTCCTGATTGTTTAACATATTTACCTTCAACTTTTGCTGAACCTTTAATTGTTTCACGATATGAAACTTGAGGTGCTCCAACGTTTGTTTCAACTTTGAATTCTCTTTTTAGACGGTCAACAATAATGTCTAAGTGTAACTCACCCATTCCGGCGATGATTGTTTGTCCAGTTTCTTCATCTGTATAAGTTCTGAAAGTTGGATCTTCTTCTGATAATTTGTTTAATGATAACCCTAGTTTTTCTTGGTCAGCTTTAGTTTTTGGTTCTAATGCTAAGTGGATAACTGGTTCTGGGAATACCATTGATTCTAAGATAATTTCGTTTTTTTCATCTGTAAGAGTATCACCAGTTGTTGTATCTTTTAATCCAACAGCTGCTGCGATATCTCCAGCATAAACTTCTTCGATTTCTTCACGGTTGTTGGCGTGCATTTTTAATAAACGTCCAACACGTTCTTTTTTATCTTTAGTTGCGTTTAATACATAACTTCCTTTTGTTAGAACTCCTGAGTAAACTCTGAAGAATGTTAATTTCCCAACAAATGGGTCAGTCATAATTTTAAATGCTAAAGCAGCGAATGGTGCATTATCTGCAGCAGGTCTTTCTGCTTCGCTTCCATCAGGTAATACCCCTTTAATAGCAGGTACATCTAATGGAGAAGGTAAGTAATCAACAACTGCGTCTAATAATAATTTAACACCTTTGTTTTTAAATGCTGATCCAGCTAATACTGGGAAAAATTCAGCAGAGATTACTCCTTTACGAATTGCTGATTTTAATTCTGGAATTGTGATTTCTCCACCATCTAAGAATTTCATCATTAATTCTTCATCATATTCAACAGCCATTTCAACTAATTGCGCTCTTAATTCTTCTGCTTTGTCTTTTAAGTCAGCAGGAATTTCGATTTCTTTTGCAATTTCATCTGCAGCTCCGTCGAATCCTCAAGCTTTCATTTCAACTAAATCAATGATTCCGCTGAATTGATCTTCTGCTCCAATTGGTAATTGAATAGGTGCAGCTTTTGCCCCTAATCTATCTCCGATTGTTTTTACTGAGTATAAAAAGTCAGCTCCTGTTTTATCCATTTTGTTAACAAAAACTACTCTAGGTACTCTATATGTTGTTGCTTGTCTTCAAACAGTTTCAGTTTGAGGTTCAACCCCACTTTGACCGTCCAATACAGCTACAGCTCCATCAAGAACTCTTAATGATCTTTCAACTTCAACTGTGAAGTCAACGTGACCAGGAGTATCAATGATGTTAAATCTGTGATCTGCTCAGAATGCTGTTGTTGCAGCAGAAGTAATTGTAATACCACGTTCTTGTTCTTGTGCCATTCAGTCCATTTGTGATTCACCTTCGTGAGTTTCACCAATTTTGTGAATTTTACCTGTGTGGAATAATATACGTTCTGTTGTAGTAGTTTTACCAGCATCGATGTGAGCCATAATACCAAAGTTACGAGTCATATCTAAACTATATTCTCTAGGCATATTCTTTTCTCCTTAATTTTCTATTATCAACGATAATGTGCAAATGCTTTATTAGCTTCAGCCATTTTGTGAGTATCCTCACGTTTTTTAACTGATCCACCAACTCCGTTTGATGCATCAATAATTTCGTTTGCTAATCTATCAACCATTTCTTTTTCGTTTCTTAATCTTGAGTAATTGATTAATCATCTTAAAGCTAAAGTTACTTTTCTTTCTGTTGAAACTTCAACAGGAACTTGATAGTTTGCTCCCCCAATACGACGAACTTTTAATTCTAAATGAGGTTTAATGTTTTCAATTGCTTTGTCAAATACTTCAATTGGAGTAGTTCCAGTTTTTTCTTGTATTTTTTCAAAAGCTTTGTATAAGATGTGTTGAGCTGTTCCTCTTTTACCATCTAACATAATTTTGTTAACTGCTCTAGTAACTAATTTTGAGTTATAAATTGGATCTGGTAACACGTCTCTTTTTTCTGCTTGATGTTTACGCATGGTTAGTTGCTCCTTTCTTTTTTAAATTGATAAAATGTGAATTACACTCTATTATTTTTTCTCTTTAGGTTTTTTAGTTCCATATAGAGAACGAGATTGCATTCTTCCATTAACTCC
Organism: Spiroplasma sp. BIUS-1; assembly: GCF_010365805.1. Lineage (NCBI taxonomy): Bacteria > Bacillati > Mycoplasmatota > Mollicutes > Entomoplasmatales > Spiroplasmataceae > Spiroplasma > Spiroplasma sp. BIUS-1. Next base: position 856,063 of record NZ_CP048386.1, read on the forward strand.
AGTTGTATCTAAAGTACCACGAATTATATGATAACGAACCCCAGGTAAGTCTTTTACCCTTCCCCCACGGATAAGCACAACACTATGTTCTTGTAAGTTGTGTCCTTCTCCTGGAATATAAGCTGTTACCTCCATACCGTTAGTCAATCTAACCCTTGCATACTTACGTAACGCTGAGTTAGGTTTTTTAGGAGTCATAGTTGCAACCCTTGTACAAACACCTCTTTTTTGTGGTGCTGAAATTCTAGTAACTTTTTTTAATAAAGTGTTAACTCCTCTATTTAAAGCTGGAGCTTTAGTTTTTCATGTTTTTGCTTTTCTTGGTTTTCTAACTAATTGATTAATTGTTGCCATTTAAGGTTCCTCCTTTCCACAATACCGAGTGTATTGTAATCACACAAAATATATTATATATCAAAAAATGAGTTAATTATAAAAATTAACTCATTTTAATCAATTATTTAGTGGTATAAATTAATATTTGGCATTATGTTGTTGAATGCTTGTTCATTCATCATACCTTCTTGTAATGGGTATATCAGTATAAGTTCTAATAAGTAAACCATTAAGTAATAAGTGTTCATATACTCCATAAACATTTCAATTCTTTGGCTTGATAATTTGTCTTCTTCAATAGAAGAAAGTCTATTATAAGTATTATTATAGTTTTGATTGAATTCTAATATATTTTCCATTAATTTAGCAAAAGCTGATTGAGCATCTTGTTGTGATACACTTGTTAAGAAATTATTTAAGGGTTTAAATACTTCGTGAGTATCTTGATCTAAACCTAAATCTTTATACTTTTCAAGTAATTCATTGGTTTTAACACCCAAAGCTTGAACTGCTGTTGCAACAATTATATCTATTCCTCTTGAATCGTTAATTATTTGTTTTTCTATATTTTCTTTTTCTAAATTAACATCTATTGAAATCAATATTATTATAGAGTTTTGCAATATAGACATTAAGTGATTTAAGATTATTAATCTATCTGAGTTTTCATCTAGGGGTATTCAATCTCCAAAACTCTTATCGAATTCTTGGCCGAACTTTTCTATTTCTTCTCTTGTTGATAACTGTTTATTATCATTTAAAAATGTCTCTATATTTTCGGGAATTTTAAATTCTTTTGACATATTTAACTTTAAGTTTTCATAAACTTGATTAACTCTCTTTATAATGATCTTTTCATAATTTATTGGTTTAATTGTTTTCATAAAATACTCTTTTCTATTTTGCATATATATAACATTATAATACTACATTTGATATTATTATAAATAATAAGGAGGATGTAAAATGGTATGAGGAGAATCAAATTCTAGAGACTTTTTAGATTGAGCTGATTTTTGTAGAAATAATGCGATCAAAGAAAGAGGCATTACTAATACAACTGGTCCCAATTTTGCATCTGATAAAAGTTCTAGTCAGTATAATTCTGTAAAAACAACTATTATAAATACAATACAAAATTATAAAAGTATTAGTGTGCAACAACTTTATAATGTTTTGCCAACCGATATTGTTGCAAACCCAACTTCAAAACATGTTATTTTACAACTTTATTTTGAAGATAATTTGCAAATTCAAGGACAAGCAAAGAACAACAATGATAGAGAATCTAATTTTGTTCTTGTTTTTGTAAAAAAACAACAACCCAAACAACCAGCTCCAATAAAACCTGCAGCAAATCAACAAAGAGGTCAATCTAATATAGAAGAATTGATAGATAATAATTGACAAGCCACAGGAAGAAAACTTAACTTTGACAAAATGGAGCGTGAAGATAGAAGCAATCTTAATATAAATTTAAAACGAACTAACCCCACTCCAATAAATAAACCTGCAGAAAAACCAAATATTGATGTTAGGCAAGTCATAAAAGAAAAACCAGTTGAAACACCAATACCAAGAGCAGAACCTAAAAGAGAGGTTATACCAGAAGTTCAATCTAATATCACTTATATTCAGATACCTAAACCTAAACCAGAAATAATTAAAGAAGAGGTTATTGCTCCTGTAAAAATGAATTTAGAATACAGGCCGACCCCAAATGTCAAAGAAGTAATTATAGAAGATAGGGTTTTTTACGGACTTAGTGCTTTTGATCTATATTACTTGGAAGCCTTTTTATACGATGCATGCATTAAAGAGAAAAATAATCAAAGTCAAATAAAAATAACAAAAGATATAGTTAGAGTAAGAGGAGATATAAAGTATTCAGAGGAGAAAAGTTCTTCTGGATTGGGTAAAACAATCTTTAATTTCATTGGATGTATTTCAATAATTGGTATTCCATTTGTAATTGCTTCTAATTCAAATAAAGTTAGAAAAAAAGCAGTGAAAACATATAAAGAACAACTAAAGTTAAAAGGCTATGACAATGTTAAACAAGATTTAAAAAACTCTCATCCTAAAATAATTGAATTTTAAAAAAAAGAACCTTATTAAAGGTTCTTTTTTTCTACATTTCTTGTTTTTTATAACTACTTTTTAATATTTTAGCTTCACTAACAATATTTTTTAATTCATTTTTTTTAATTTTTATTTCTAATTTAGCCTGTTTGATTGATTCTTTGCATTTTTCAATCTCTGTTTCTTTAGCATCTTTTTGTAATTTAAATTCTGCTAATTTTTCTTTTAGAGCTTCTTTTGTCATTTTAGTTTCTCCTTGTTTGATAAGATTTTCCACTTATAGATATAAGTTTAATTTAAAAGTCTCCTATTGTCAAATTACTGTCAATTTCTTTATTTCATTTATTATTCTAGATTTTTCTTGATTACTTAAGTTTTCATGTTTCATCAGAACTCTGTCTTCTCTTGGATTTAAAATGAAACAGTCCTCAACTTTCTTTTTACTATTTTGCTCAAACATTTTTTTGTATAAAAATAGTTGTGCATTATACTTCTCAGTGTAATTAACTCTACTTGTTTTAATATCCATAATATAAAATTTGTCTTTAGATTTTAATATTATATCTACAGTACCAATATAATCACAATCATATCCAGTATAATAGAAAGTCTTTTCAGAATATATTTGATCAATATCATATTTATAAATGAAAGAGTTTAGTTCAGTTATTATTCTTTTGGCTATATTTAGATGATTTTGGTTTTTGCAGTCATTTACAACTAGATTAACTTTAAAATCATTTCTTTGGTTAATAGAATCAGAAATCATTTTATGAACACATTCACCTTGCTTTATTGAGTTATCAATAACTTCTTTTTTAATAAATTTGTTTTGCAAATAAGGAAAGCATTTTTCTAAAATCATGCTAACAAAAGGTAAATTTATTTTTCTTCCATCTATAAAGTTTTCCAACTCCATTGGTATATCACAATCTTCTTTTACCATGTAATTAAAATTTTCATCTCTTTCAATTATTTTTGTTATATCGTTTAGCATGTTTTTATCTCCTACATATAACATTAACAAAAAAATAATGGTTACCCATTATTTTTTTTATTATAACTATGTCTTGTTGTTAAACTGTCAATAATAGTTCTTGGACTGTTATGTTCTAGTTCATTAACAACTTTAGAAATAGAGTCTAACTGATTGCTTATTTTTGAAAAATCTTCTGAAAGTTGATTTCCAGTTAATTTATTACCTAGACTTTCAATTAATCCTTCTAATTTAGACATTCTTTCTTCAATAGAGTTAAGTTTTTCTAAATCGATTGAATTAATATTTGCTTCAAATCTATTCAATAATTCTTCTTCTTTTTGAATAATGTCTTTTTTATTTTGTTCTTTTTGATATTCATCATCATAACTTTCAAATGAATGATCTTTATCATGACTTTCCAATGTTTCAGGAACATTTGGTTCTACTTTTATGTTATTTATATTAAACATTTCAGCATTTGCACTTGGTGTTTCCATTGCTGGAGTTGTTCCAAATGCTGGAGCATTACTTCCTGATAAACCATATTCTTCTTCATACTCAACTTCTGGTTCAAATGAAACAGGTCTTGATGAAACTTCTTGTTCACCTAACATATTAACATTAAATGAAGGTGGAGCTGAAACAGTTGTTCCAGGAGCTGCATTTGCAATTGCTGCTTGTTTTGCTTGAGCTTTTTTCATATCTTCCATCATAACTTGAGCAGCCAAGTCTGGTTGATCAAAGTTAAAGTCTGCATAGATAGTGTTTTTGTCAGCATCAGGATTTTCAGATTCTGCTAATTGGTTTAAATCCATATTTACAGCTCTTGCCATTTTTTGTCTTACAAATTCTTCTTCTAAACCTTGGTTTTTTGGTTTTGTTCCATGCACAACAGTTTGTGGTGCAACAAATTCGTTTCTCTTAGCTTCTCTAGCTGCATCTAATTGTTCTTGATCGAAATCTAAAACCATATTTGTGTTAAATACCGGTAAAGTAGAAACAGTTGTTCCAGGAGCTCCTTTTGCAATAGCTTCTTGTTTTGCTTGAGCTTTTTTCATATCTTGCATTATAACTTGAGCAGCCAAGTCTGGTTGATCAAAGTTAAAGTCTGCGTAGATAGAATTTGTGTCAGCATCAGCTGGCATATTTGATTCAGGCAATTGACTTATATCCATATTAACAGCTCTCAACATTTTTTGTCTCATAAATTCTGCTTCAAGACCTTTGTTTTGAGGTTTTGTTCCATGCACAACAGTTTGTGGTGCAACAAAAGTACCTAAAGCCTCTGGTTCTTTTCTTTCTTCTACGAAATTATCCATGTGGTTTTGGTCTTCTACTGCAAGAGTAAATGTTGGCGGTGCAGAAACTGTTGTTCCAGGAGCTGCATTTGCAATAGCTGCTTGTTTTTCTTGAGCTTTTTTCATATCTTTCATCATAACTTGAGCAGCCAAGTCTGGTTGATCAAAGTTAAAGTCTGCGTAGATAGAATTTGTGTCAGCATCGGCTTCATAATCAGATAATGGTAATTGTTCAATATCCATGTTTACAGCTCTTGCCATTTTTTGTCTCATAAACTCTTCTTCTAAACCTTTGTTTTTTGGTTTTGTTCCATGCACAACAGTTTGTGGTGCAACAAAAGTTTGAGGAACCCCCGGTTTATTTCCACCAGAGTATCTATCATGTAAACTTTCAATTTCATCATCAACAGCTGTTGATTCTTCTCCACCAAAAGCTGCAGTAGCTTCTGATATTGAAGTTGATTTAAAGTTTGAATCCATATAGTTTTCACCTTCTTGATTTTCAATAGTCATATATGAGACATAGTAACTTTCAGGAATCTTTAATTTCTTAGCTAATGAATTTACTTTCATAACATTAAAATTAAATTTGCTAATTACTTTTGTTTGTTCTTTTTCGTTAAGAGAATCTAGTTTTGATTCTATTTCTTCTCTTTGTTCAATTAATTTTGCTTTATTAGCTTTTCATTTTAGATAATACTTTTTAGCCTTACCTTCATTGTAAATGCTTTCTAACTGATCTTCAGTTGAATTTGGCAACGCAGAATTATCATTTATTTTTATTTGATCATTTTCTTTTTGAAAATCCTCTTGTTGGTTTTTCAAATCTACGTTGCCAATTAACTTTCCCTCTTTAGATACCTCTTTTTCAAATTTTCTTTCTTCTTTGTAAATTGAAATTAAGTTTCTTTCTTCAGCGTAGTTATTTAAAGCTTCTGAATCAAATAGAACTGCTTCTAGTAAAACAAATGCAGTTAATACCAATACAGATACTATAACTAAGATAGTTTGGAATGTTAATAGTAACATTATTGCTGATATCACCATTATTACTTTAACAAACGGTTTTGATAATTTTTGGTGTTTTCTAAGTCTTACTAATTCAATTATTGATATTGTTAGTAATGTTATAGCCACAGCGAAGATAACAATGATTCATGATAATACAGCAATCATGTTACCTGGGTTTGCACCACTTGGACCAAATTGACTTGGTATAGACATTTGATTTAATACACCATTTTGTCCATAAACTGGTGCAATGTTTTTACCAATACCCAATGACAGTGTCTTAAATAATTTATACAAGAATGTACCTGAAAATGCTTGTGCCCCTTCTGGTGTAGTAATTTGTGAACCAACCATTATATAAGCAACAGCTGTAGAACCAAATAATAATAGTCCAGCAGCAGCAGCTAGTGTTAATGATCATGCACATATAATAAATATTGCGAACATAATTTTTTCCTCCTAATTTTTAAAGTTTTTCTCAGTTACCTGGAACTGATATTAACTTTTTGTCCTTGTCTTTATTTTTTTCATTAGCAAATGATTCTTCAATGCTAATTGGTTTTCTATTAGATAAATCTTGATTCATCTCTTTTAACTTTCCTTCGATTTCATTCCTGGGTCTAGGATCAGCTATTTTTTCACTTCTTGCCGATAATGGACTTTGAATGTTTATTCCTTCAAAGGGATTTGCATAAGGATTTAAAATAACTTCTTTTTTAGAAATTATTGATGGGTCAAATCCTGACTCACCTTTCCTTTCTAATCTGTCTAACTCTTCACGTTTTTCTTGTTCTAGAATTTCCATTTTTTTAGCTTCTAAAACTTGATCTACATGAATTCTCAGATTAGAATCGATACCCGGATCGTAATCCTCTTCCTCTTCAAAAGCTTCTTCTTGATGGTCTTTTGCAAAACCTGGAAGTTGAGATGAGTTGTGTGTATCTACAAAATTACTGTTTGATATTCCTGGAATATTTCCAGTGAAGTTGCTATCTTCTTTATCGTAAGTGAGCATTATTTCATTTTCTTCAGGTCTTTCAAAAAGATCCATAGAAACATCTTTTAACTCTTCTGTAAAGAATTGATCTAAGCTACTTTCTTGTTTGATTTCTCTAACAGGTTCTTCTACATTTCAAGTAGGTTGTTGGAAAGTATCTTGTGGCTGAGCAACCATTTTTTGTTGTTCATAATAATTTTCTTGTGGTTGTATACTTTGATAATTATTATTTTGTTCCACTATAGTTTCTTGTTGTTGTGGAACTTGTTGTACAACCTTTGTTTCTGGTATTAGTATTTCATCAGAAACGACATAGTCATAATTGTATAGTATTTCTTCTATAACTCTTATGTCAATGACTTCTCTATCAACGTTTATAACACAAGAAACATTTGGTATTTTCATTATCAAGTTAGAAACAAACTCATTTATAAATAATATTTGTTCTAATTTAACATCTTTAGAAGCATTTAAAACAATATTTATAGGTTCATTAAAACCATATGATTCAAATAGAATTTTAAACTCATCTACAAACATACCTATTGGATCAGCTGTTAGATTTAATTCTTCAAGAATAAAATCAATTTCAGATCCTGTCTTTCCTCATTCGGTTGCAGCTAAGAATAGCGAAGTTCGCTCTCAAAGATCTCTTTTGTCATCTAAAGTAATAACTTCAGGTAAACTGTTAATAAATCTTTTTAACATGAACAAGCAAGGAGAAGAATATAGTACAACTTTTGATAAATCAATATCCACTAAATTCACAAGCTCTTTTTTATCTATAAGATTAGGAGAATCAACAATTAATATGTTTTTCTCTTTTATTTCATTTGAATTTTTTAAATTTAGATAATTATTGGTTGTTATTATTTTATCTGTATGAATTTCAACTTCCTCTGTTTCGAAGAAATCATCAAATTTTTCATCAAATGATTTCTGAAGCATCAATTCGTCTTCTACATTATTATTTAGGTTTGCATTATTGTATGTAAACTCATCTTCTCGTTCAAATGAAGGCATTGATGGTTGCTGTTGAACAAAACTTTGATTCATTTGAGGTTCAAATGAAGGCATTGATGGTTGTTGTGGTGCAAAATCCTGACTCATTTGAGGTTCAAACGAAGGCATTGAAGGTTGTTGTGGTGCAAAATCCTGACTCATTTGAGGTTCAAACGAAGGCATTGAAGGTTGTTGTGGTGCAAAATCCTGACTCATTTGAGGTTCAAATGAAGGCATACCACTATTATTACCATCTAAAGGACTTCCGAATGAAGGTGCTTGACTTATTGATGTGCCATTATTAGATCCTCCGAACTGTTTTTCGAAGTCTTCCATAGTTCTATTTGAACTTTGCATCATTGGTTGAGAGTCTGGTGTAGATTCGGGCAAGTTGTCAAAATCATTATCCATAGCCATTCCAAAAGGAGGAACTTTGCTTTGATTTGTTTCTCCAATTAGAGTTTTAATGAAAGAAGGTACTACAGCTTTGTCGTCAGTGAACCCCATTTGAGCTCCTAACCTAGCGTATTTTTCTCTTTCTTTTTCAAGTTCGCTACGTTTTTTGTCTTCTTCCTCGCGTTTTTTTCTCATTCTCTCGAATGGATTTACATACATAAAGGCACCCCCTAAAAACTTAATAATATTATATCATATTTTTTTAAATTTTTACCCACATTTGATTGCAATGGTAGATATAGTTTGATATGATATATACTTTTTTTTGATAGCAAATTTAATAAATTAAAAAGAAGAAGTAAGTAAATTAGCCTCTAAATACTGTTTAAAAACCCCGTCTTTTCTGTTTATTAACTTTTACAAAATTATTATATCATAAAAAAACATAATATATTACACTAGTGTAATTCTAAAATCAAACTTTTTACAAAAATTAATCATAATAAAAACCCTTAAAATAAGGGTTTTTTGATTAATTTTATTTATTTTCATTTATTTTTTTAAACTTAACACCTAATATTGTGTAAATTGTAGCTAGAAAACTTAAACTTATAACTGTTTGTGAAATATATTTTAAGCCCGAAACTCATGGTTCTGGGATTGTATTTCCTGCTTTAAAATTACCATAAACACTTTGTAGATATGTATTGCTTAAAGCTTCATTGTTTATACCAATTGCATTTGTGTTTCATAAGTTAGTTATTCTTTGAGCTTCATGAGCAGAATATGCAATAACTATTAATACCAACATAATTTCTAATAACAATATATAAAATTCTATGGCAAATGTTCTTCTTGAACTTTTTCAATTTTGAATATAAGCAACAGAAGAGATCAATATGTTAGCTATCAAGAAACCAGAAACTATTATAGGCAATATTTTAATTGCAAAATAAGAACTATTTGATACCGTCGCTATAGATTCTCCCGACATAGGTTTATATAAATCTGAAACTATAAATGTTCAATTTAACATTGTGTTCATTTGAGTTCCATGTAAAGACATATTGATTATATAAACGAGTGGAGCTACAAAAACTAAACTTGTACCTATAATTAGTCAAAATAATATGTTTTTTCTGCTAGTTAAAGAGAATTTATTAAGAAAGTCTTTAACTTTAGATTGATTTAAATTTCTTGAAACAACATCATTTGAAAGTAGACTCTTTTGATTGTTATTTTTTAATCAAATATTAAAACAAAGTATAACCACTATTATTTTTAAAATTGTTAATCATCATAGCAAAGTATCAGAAGATCACTTGTACTTTTTATCCCCATACATTTCTGAAAAGAAATTAGACATATCTGATATTTCTTTTATGTTTGAAGAAACTTTGCCTTGAGCTAAGAACTCAAATAAATTATAAAATTTTGTATATGAGTGTTCTGATATTGCGCTTAAAACTATACTTGATACAGCAAAGAATGCAATCAATATTATATAAGATAGTTTATATAAATCTTTTGTTTTTGATTTTAAAACCAAAATCAAGAAGCTTGTCATTATAGTTCCAACAACAAGGAATGAAAAAGATCCTCAAGCAAAGAAATACATTACAAACTCATTTGATATGACATTCTTCCCGAAATTATCTTTTACAACAGATATATTGTCAAAATAATGCTTAAGTGATGGATTAATACTCAAAATAACAAGATAAGTTATTGTGGGTATAAACAAAAGAGCAAACACTATCAAAGTTTTTGTTAGTAATTGCTTTTTATTTTTGAATTTATCTACCGCGAAAATATCTTGTATTTTATCCATGACTCTCCTTAGAAGTAATAACAAACATTCTTCAGTTGTTTGCATAATCTTTTTTGAAATCTATATTATATTTTACTATTAAAGGTGAAAAAAGTTTTTCCAATTCTTCTTTTTGTGAAAAACCAAATTCACAAAATATTGTTAATTCTTTATTTAAGTTATAAAGAAAATCTAAATCGTTGAATAATTTTTCGTAAAAGATTAATCCATTATTTTCTGCAAAAAGAGCAATATGAGGCTCGTAGTTTCTCACACTTTCTCCAACATTTTGATCTTCGATATCTATATATGGTGGGTTTATTGTTATTACATCTGGTTTTACATTTACTTTTTTAAAAACTTCTAGATAATCAGAACAAATTAATTGTCCTTTAATTTTATGCTTATCTAGATTGATTTTAGTAACCTCTAAAGCCTTTGGTGAAATATCACTTAAATAAAGATTTACACTATCATTTATATTTTTTATGGATATACCAATACATCCACTGCCACAACAAACATCGAATAAATTTTTTTCATCTAAATTAAGTTTTAAAACTTCTTCAACAATTAATTCAGTTTCAGGTCTAGGTATTAGAACATTTTCATTTACATAAAAATCCGAATTATAGAAATATTTATTTTCCAAAATGTATGCTAATGGTTTTTTAGTATCATTAAATTCATTTGTAATTTTTCAAAATAAATCTGATTCATTCTTGTGTAACTCATTTTCAATTACAAAGTTAAAATCAGATTTATTTGTTATTTTAATAATTATTTCTTTAAATTCATTTTGTGTAAAAATTTTAGGAACAGTTTGTTCTTTTAATTTACTTACTTTCATAATTAACCTTCAATATGTTGAGTAATTAAATTTTTTTGTTCATCATTTATAAGTTCTATGATGATTTCATCTAAATTACCTTCCATAACTTGATCTAACTTATTTAAAGTTAAGTTAACCCTGTGGTCAGTAACTCTGTTTTGTGCATAGTTGTATGTTCTAATTTTTTCACTTCTAGCACCAGTTCCAACAGCATTCTTTCTTAAACTAGCAGCTTCACTTTGTTGTTTCTCTAACTCAGCTTCATAAACTCTTGCTCTAAGAAGGGTCATTGCTTTATCTTTGTTATCATGTTGACTTCGTCCATCTTGTGAGGCTGCAACAATACCTGTTGGGATATGTGTAATTCTAACAGCAGAGTCTGTTGTATTAATGTGTTGACCTCCAGCACCTGACGCTCTGTAAGTATCAATTCTTAAATCTGCATTTTTAATTTCAATTTCAACATCACTTACCTCAGGAAGTACAGCAACTGTTGCTGTTGAAGTTTGAATTCTACCTTTTGATTCAGTTTTAGGAACTCTCTGCACTCTGTGACTTCCTGATTCAAATTTCATTTTTGAATAAACTTTATCTCCCTTTACCATAAATGATATTTGACTAAATCCACCAGCAGTTGATTCATTCATATCCATAACTTCTATTTTTCAATTATTTTTCTCTGCAAATTTTGTGTAAAGTCTAAATAAGTCTCCCGCAAAAATGTTTGCTTCATCTCCACCAGCTGCTCCCCTGATTTCAAAAATAACATTCTTGTCATCATTTGGATCTTTGGGCAATAGCAATACTTCTAGTTGCTCTTCAATTGCAGTAATTGCTTCTTGTCCTTCATCTAGTTGAAGTTTAGCCAAACCTCTCATCTCTTCATCTTTTTCTGTTTCCAACAATTGTTTTGCTTCTTCAATATCTTGAGTAACTCTTTTATATTCTTGATATTTTTCCACAATTTCTTGAAGAGAAGATCTTTCTTTATTTAATTCTGTAAGAAGTTTGATGTCTGTAAGTGTTTCTTCTTTTTGTAAAGTTTCATCTATAGAGTTAACTCTACTTTCCATTACATCTAAAGCTTCTAAAGTTTTCTTGTTCATATTTTTCTCCTATTCTGGTTGAATATAGCAATGTCTACATCTTGCTTCATATTTTTCGTTTGCAGATATAACAATAATTGGTTCGTCAGCACGAGCCGGTTTACCATCAATTATTCTTTGTGTTCTATTTGCATTACCACCACATGAGTGACAAATTGATGTTAATTTATCTACATACTCTGCTTCAACCAAAAGTCTATCTACATTTTGAAATGGATTATTTTTAAAGTCTTTGTCTAAACCATTAACAATAACAATAACTCCTTCAGTAGCAATTTTTGAGATTACTTCTACAACATCAGTATCTAAAAACTGCACTTCATCTATTCCAATTATATCAATTTTTTCTTTATCATTTTCGGTTCTAAAAATATCAAATAATTCTTTACTATCTTTAACAGGAATTGACTCTATACTCATTCCTGAATGTGAAAAGATATCTTTTTTTGAATATCTGTCGTCAATTGAAGGTTTAAATACCAAAACATTTTGTTTTGCATATTTATATCTTTTTAATCTTCTTATAAATTCTTCTGTTTTACCAGCAAACATACAACCTGTTATTAATTCAATTCAACCCCTTTTACTTTTTGGGTTCATTCTATAGCTCATATTATTTTCTCCTTATTTTATAAGATTTTTCAAATCCTTGAAAAGATCCTCTAATTGTTTTCAATCTTTAACTTTTGCTCCAGAAGCCAACTTATGACCTCCACCATTGTAATTAACTGCAACTGAGTTTATATCAAAATTTCTACTTCTTATTGAAACTTTAATTTTTTCACTATCTGGCGTTTGATAAGCAAGCGCTCATATTTTTATTTCTTCAATACCTGAAAGAACTGTTAGCGCACTTTTTATTTCTTCTTCTCCAAGTTTTGTATTTTCAAAAAATTCCTTGCCTACTTTTATATAAGCTAAGTCATTATTTTCTGAAAACTCAGCCATACCAAAAGCTTTGTTGTGTCACTTAGCTAAATCTAATTTTTTTAAAAATAAATCAGAATATACTTCTGTGATTATAACACCAGCTTCAACAAGAATTTTAGCAGCTTCAAAAGTATTTCCATTTGTTTTTTCAAAGAGGAATCTTCCTGAATCTGTTATTAATCCATAGTAAAGATATGTTGCTGCTTGTCTAGTAATTTTTAAATTATTTTCTTTTGCTCAAAGAGTTATTACTTGTGTGCATGCAATAGCATTTGGATCAACTATTTTGTTTTTAGCAAAGTCATCTACTTCTAAGTGATGATCTACTTTAAAAACTTCTTTAACAAGTTCTTTAAATTCAAAATCTACTCTATCAAAATTGGCAACATCAACTGTTATTAATAAAGATGAACTAATTAATTCTTTACTTAAATTTAATTCATCATCTTCTCTTATTCCTTGATTTAACTTTTCTCCAACAACATAAACATTTTTATTTTTGAAGTTATTTAAAATAATTTCTCTAAGACCATAAGCGCTTCCTTGAGTATCTCAATCAGGTGAAACATGTTTTGAAATTATTATGTTTTCATAGTCATTTATTTTTTCTAATAAAACATCGTTATTAATTTTATTTTTCATGTTCTCTCCTTATAAAACTTTTAGTATAGAGTCTTCAGAAATAAATAACTTAACTTTTTCATTCTCTTCAAATTTTTGATTTGAATAAAAATAAACTTTTAAATTATTTTCTTTGATTGTGACTTCGTGCATATTTAAATCAACAAAATCCTTATCTGGAGAAATTCTTCCACTGAATTCTAAAATAGTATTTTTATTTTCTTTTTTATTTGTATAAACTTTCATAGGATTGATGATCAACTGTCCTCTTTCTTGAAACATTGTGCTTTGAATTTTTGTTGTTTCATTCATTGTTTCAAGTTTTTTACCATCATACTTATAATTGAATCTATTATTTTTAGAGAAGAACTCACCACCATAAGTAGATCAATATTTTTCTAAAACTTCATCTAGAGAACTTTCTAAAACTTCGTGTTCATTTATAATGTGAATATTTTTATTCATTTCAGGAATTTCATAAATACTTTCCTCTATAAATACAGCTGAAAATTTTCCATCCATTTCAAATAAATTATTTATTACTTTTATTAATTCTTGCTTTTCATAATCATTTAGTTTTGAAAGTGTATCATAAAAGACTAAATTATATTGTCTTAGATAGACAGCACTTAATATTTGGAATCAAATTCCCTCCATCTTGCTTATCTTGAAAGATAGTAAACTGAATTCAAACCCAAGTTCCTTGGCTGTATTGTCAATAAAGGCTGCAGACTGATTATAGATTGTTGATATCTCTTTTTTAAGTTCTGCTTTTTTGATTCTAAACTCTTCTAGGTCACCTTTTTCACATTCATCATTTAAAACTCTCTTGTGATATTTGTGCATAACTTCAACTATTTTTCCTCTTAAAGTTACAGCTTCATCTGAAAGTCCTTCAAAAAACATTTTCTCTTGTTTCTTTTTAAATTCAAACCTTTGATCATTTGATGCTTTTCTTCAGCTAAACATTTCGTCCAAGTTACTTACTCTTTTTTTATGATTTTCTGATTTGCTAAGTTCAAATATTATTTGTTTTTTTAGATTTTTAATAATGAAATTATTTTTAGCAATTTTTCTTTTTACACCATTAACTTTTAAATCGATAATTTTTAATTGCTTTCTTGTTACAAAGTTAATTTGATGAAAGTCCAATTCTTTTGCTAGTTTTCTTTTTTGTTTATCTTTGGATTTTTTAGCATTATATTCACAAGTACACAATGATGATAACTCCATAAAAGAATAAACTTTATCTCATAAAGTTTGTAGAAATGTTTGAACTAATTCTAAATTCTGAGTTTTCTCAACCAAATAATAATAGTCTTTTATTATTATTCGTATGTGTTCTTCTAAACTACCGTAGTTTTTTAATAAATTTTTATCATTAAAATCAACTATTTGATCTAAAAACTCAGCAACTCATTGTTCTTCTATTTCAACAGAATTATCAATGAATTTTGAAATCATAGCTTCAAGTTTGTCTCTCATTTCCAAATCTGTTTTGTTATTTTTTGAAGTTGAAAATGATAAGTATGAATATTTTTTATTAATATAATTAATTTTTGCTTCACTATAAAATTTTTTATTTAAAAGTAGTGATGTGTACAATCAGAACTTTTCGGGTCATTTTCTTAATAATCTATTTGGTTTTATCAAAGCCACTTTTCTTTTTGTTCATTGCTTATTAACTTTATCGTAACCATCTATTTTAAAAACACCGTTTTTTACAAGATATTTACCTTGTAAAATATTCTTAAAGCTCTTTCTTAAGTTTTTGTCTTGTGAAATAGCCACTGTTTTTTCAGAATCTTTATTCTTAAAAGTAACATTTTTTGGTAATACTTTTCTGTTAACAAACTTGGCATTTTGTATTGTAAAACTCATATAAAGACCCCCATAACTTTATTATTGTATAACATTTTATAAAAAAATAATAAAACTAGACCAATTACTAGTCTAGTTGTTTGTATTAAATTATTTTTTAGCTTCTTTTGATTTTTTTTCGTTTTCAGCTTTTTGTGCAGCTGAAGCTTTTTCAGCTTCTGCAATTTTTGCATCTTTTTTAGCAAATTTTTCTTTGAATTTTTCAACACGTCCTTCTGCGTTAGCGAAGTTTTGTTTTCCAGTGTAGAAAGGATGACAATTTGAACAAGTATCGATTCTTACTTCTTCTCCTTTTGTTGATCCTGACATGAATTCATTGCTGCAAGTTGTACAAACAAATTTAGCTTCAAAATATTGTGGATGTATGTTTGCTTTTGGCATGTTTTCACCGTCCTTTATTTAAAGTCTTTCTAATACAAAGTAAATAATACCATATTTTTTTAAAATGTTATTTATTTTAAGTTAATTTATTAAATAATTTCAAATAAAAAACCCTTGCGGGTTTTTCCTACATAAATGCATTTGCTATAAAGTAAGCTATAAAAACAATATTTAAAACTCAAACTACGGGAGTTATTTGTTTTGCTTTTCCTGTTGCAAGTGAACCTACGGTATAAGCCATAATTGTCAATGCGATTCCATTTGCTATGTTATATGTGATTATCATAAACAATATCGCAAAGAATGCAGCAAGACCCATTTCCGGTTTATCTCATTCAATACTAGTAATTGATTTAATCATAACAGTTCCAATAAATACAGTTGCAGCTCCAGTTATACAAGAGGGCATCATTTGAAAAATCGGAAATATCGCTATACTTAATAATAATCCAAGTGAAGTTATTATTGATGCAAAACCAGTTCTTGCTCCTTGAGAAACTCCTACACAACTTTCAGCATAACAAGCAACGCTTGAAACACCAATAACAGATCCTGTAACTGATGATACACCATCCACCAATAATGCTTTGTGAGGTATTTCAGTTTCAATACCAGACTCTCTGCTTATTTCGACATTGACAGCAGTTATTGTTCCTGTTGCATCAAAAAATGTAAGTATAACAAAAACAAATATAGAAATATACATTGTTGGATTTGATCAAATATCTACATTTCCAATTTCTTTTCATGTTGAGGAAATATTAAATGCAAACCCTTCAAATAATTTTCCATAATTTCATGCAGACGAGTCTCACTTAGCACTACCAAATGAATTGATTATTGCTTGATCATTAATTGTATTTGCAAGTATTACAGCAATTATAAATCCAATAACCATAACAACAGCTACTGGTGCAAAGAATTTTTTAAAGTTTAAAAATATTGCTGCGAAAAGTACAACAGTTCCTAATATGATTGCAGGATAGTATTTTTTAAAGTCTCCTAATTCTGCAATAGGAAGTCCACCTTCTGTTTTTTGAACTCAACCTATATTTGCAACACCAACATAAGCAACAAAGAAACCAATACCTACACCAATTGCTAAATGTAAAGACTTAGGTAAACTTTTGATAATTATTTTTCTTAATTTAGTTGCCGATATTATACAAAATAGCAAACCAGATATACAAGTTGCTATTAAAGCACCTTCATATCCAACACCATTACTTGAGTTTGCAACAGTGAATGTAAACATTGCGTTAACACCCATGCTTGGAGCAAGTGCTATTGGAACATTTGCTAACATACCCATTACAAAAGTAGCTAAAAAAGACATTATAGCTGTTGCTAAAAATATACCACTAACGTTCATTTTTATACTTTCATCATTTATACTATGAGCATTACCTAAAATGCTTGGTTCTACAGATAATATGTATATCATAGATAGAAGTGTAGAAATTCCACCGATGATTTCCTTTTTGAAGGTTGTATTAAGTTTTGAAAAACCGAAATACTTTGCAATTAAACTATTTGAAGCAACTGCGTGATCTTTGCTTTTTTCACCTTCAAAGTTATTTTTACTTTGATTTTTATTGTTCATCTTTTTCCTTTTCTATAAGTTAGATATCAAAAAATAGTTAATTATAATAACTAATTGATAAATTAAAGATGTAATTAACAGTTACTTGCTTTCGCATTTATTTATTAAGAATATAAATAGAAATCATAGAGACTAGATAGGTCTAATCGTAGAGACACCAACCCAATATGTTGGTTTATACAAGATCTATTAATTACAATATTATTTTATATACTTTTTAACAAAATTGAAAATAAAAAAACCTTTCCAGGTTTAATCTACTTCAAATACGCTTTTGTTTGTTAGTTTATTTATCTTTTCAAAATTGCAAATCTTGTCTAATATTTTTAAAACTTCATTCACCAATGGTCCTACAAGGAAAGTAAAACAAATAGTTCCTAAACCAAAGTTAGTTAGTAAGAATTTAATTTTAGGAGCATCTCCTTGAATGAATGGAAAGAACATAAATCCACAAGCTAAAATTGATATATCTATAATAAGTCTTCCAGATGAATAATTCATTTTTGTTAATCTTAAGAATTGAGTACAAATATTATTAAAGGGTCCCAATATTCATCCAGATTTAACTCAAAGAGCAGTTCCAAGAACAAAACAAATAAATCCGGCTATGAAAACCAAGTTTCTAAGTCCAACAGATGTATTTGTAGTTATTTCACCTTTGTCGTTTTTAGGAATAATATTTTTAACTACCCCCATAAATTCTTGAATAATTGGTGGAACTCCGAAAGTTATAATTATATCTGCAATAACAACCCAAACAAATAAAACTCAAACAGATTTTTTCTTTGTTGCTTTATAATCATCGATCGAAGGTTTAATTGCAAAACCAATTGCTATTAAGATAAAAACTACATACATAAGAGAAAGACTATTAGCATAAACATTAACAACGTGTTCTCCTATCATTGCCCCATTAGAATCATAAGGAATTGTTATAGCTAATATGTTATACAAAGTTCAATCTATTTGACTTCCACCAACCGCTGGTTGTTGATATAAAGCTAAACCAAAAGCACTTATAACAACTCCTGCAGCAAATAAGAAAAATTTTATTATACTTGATAATCAATTTTTAGAAATATAATCTCCTGTGTTTTCAAATCACTTTTTCATTTAAAACCTCTTCTAGAAATAATTCTACACAAAAAAAATAGGTTAAAACCTATTTTTCATATTTTGTTTTTAGAGCTTCTGCTCCACCATTTTCATATTTTTTAACTCAGTTTCTTAGAGAAACAACACTAATATTTCTAGTAGGAGCAAATTGAGTTGCTGTTACCCCACTATTTTTAAAGTCTTTTATGATTTTTATTTTTTCATCAACTGTTAAGTGCATAATCTTTCTCCTTAAAAACTTGGTCTAAAAATTTGTTACTATTTAGCTTTACCTTGACATCCAAATACTTTAGTTAAGTCTAAGAATGTTTGTTTTAAAGCTTTGAATCCAGGTGCTAATAATTTACGTGGATCGAATCCTTTTGCTTCATCGTCTAAGTCTTTTTTAGCTTCGATGTATTCTCTTGTAGCATCTCTGAATGCTAATTGTAATTCTGTATTAACATTAATTTTTGATATTCCTAATTTGATAGCTTTTTCAACTTGATCTTGAGGAATTCCTGATCCACCATGTAATACCATTGGTAATTTACATGCTGCTTGTAATTCTTCTAATGTATCAAATGATAATGATTTTCATCATTCTGGGTATTTCCCGTGAATGTTTCCAATTCCAGCAGCTAACATTGAAATTCCTGTAGTTGCCATTTCTGATGCTTGGTTAGGATCTCCTAATTCACCTTCACCAACAACACCATCTTCTTCTCCACCAATTGAACCAATTTCAGCTTCAACTGATACTTCGTGAGCGTTTGCAAAGTCCATTAATTCTTTAACTTTTGCAATGTTTTCTTCGTATGGTAAGTGAGATCCATCAAACATAACTGATGAATATCCTGCTTCTATACATTTTTTAGCCATTTCAACTGATTGACCGTGGTCTAAGTGTAAAGCAACTGGTACAGTTATGTCTAATGCTTCTAATAAACCATTAACCATACCAACAACAACTTTAACTCCACCCATGTATTTTAATGCTCCTTCTGAAGTAGCAATAATAACTGGTGTATTTGATTCTTGAGCTGCTTCTAAGATAGCTTTAGTTCATTCTAAGTTGTTTATGTTAAAGTGTCCAATTGCATATTTATTTGCATGTGCATCTTTAACCATTTGTGTAGAATTAACTAATTTTGAATGATAAATTCTTGACATATTTCTATTTCCTCCTATAAAGATTTTTTATACTTTAAGATTATACCCCTTTATTTTTAGTTAAATAAAAATTTTTATGCTTTCTTATTTTTTATTTTGAATTAAAAAAAGAGATAAAAACTATCTCTTGTTTATTGCATTCACAAATCCCATAAATAAAGGATTTGGTTTATTAGGTCTAGATGTGAATTCTGGGTGATATTGCGCAGCAATAAAGAATTCATTTTTTGGATACTCAATAATTTCTACAAGATCTTTTTCTGTATAAATACCAGAGAAAACCATTCCATTTTCTTCAAATATTTTTCTAAAGTCATTGTTGAATTCATATCTATGTCTATGTCTCTCAATTGCAGTATCTCCGTTATACAGTTCACTTGCAAGTGTTCCTGATTTAAGTGAAGTTACATATCTTCCTAATCTTAAAGTTCCACCAATGTTTTCAGTATTTTTACCTTCCATAATATCAATTATAGGATTTTTTGTATTAGGATTTATTTCTGTTGTATGTGCATCTTTTAAATTTAAAACATTTCTTGCAAATTCTATACAAGCTATTTGCATTCCTAAACAGATTCCTAGATAAGGGATATTGTTAACTCTTGCAAATTCAGCTGCTAAGATTTTTCCCTCAACACCATCTTCTCCAAAACCTCCAGGCACCAATATCCCTTTAGCACCTGATAATTCTGATTCAAGATTTTCTCTTGTTAGTTTTCTAGCGTTTACTCAATTGAATTTAATTTTTTTCTTAATTTCATAACCAGCAAACTTTAATGATTCCATAACTGATAGATATGCATCGCTTAACTCTACATATTTACCAACAATGTGAACTGTTAGCACATCTTTTGATTCTTCAATGTTTGAAACTAGTTTTTTTCAATCTTCTAAATTTGTATTATCTAATTTTAGTTTTAGTTGTTCAGCTGCAATTTTATGTAGATTTCATTTTTCAATTACTAAAGGAACTTTATATATTGAGTCACTATCAGGACATTCAATAACATTCTCTACTGGGATACTGCAAAGTAGAGATATTTTATCTTTTAATTTTTGATCAAATTCCATTTCACTTCTAGCTATAATAACATCTGGTTGAATACCTAAATTCAATAATTCTTTTACTGAGTGTTGAATTGGTTTTGTTTTAAACTCACCAGAAACTTTTAGATATGGTAAAAGAGCAACATGAACAAACATAACATTGTCTTTTCCTCTTTCCATTCTAACTTGTCTTAAAGCCTCTAAAAAAGGTTGAGATTCAATATCCCCAACTGTTCCTCCAACTTCAGTAATTATTACATCAGCTTGGCTTTCTAATTCAGCTTTATATATTCTTTGTTTTATTTCTTCGGTAATGTGAGGAATAACTTGTACTGTTTTACCTCCATATTTACCATTTCTTTCTTTTTCAAGAGCTTCATAATATATTCTTCCTGCTGAAGTGGATGAGTTTTTTGAAAGATTAACGTCAATAAATCTTTCATAGTGACCTAAATCTAGATCTGTTTCTCCACCATCATCAGTTACATATACTTCACCATGCTCTATGGGATTAATTGTTCCTGGGTCAATGTTTAAGTATGGGTCAAATTTTTGCATAAATATTTTTAGTCCACTGTTTTTTAAAAGTACTCCAAGAGAACTTCCTGTTATTCCTTTACCTAAACCAGAAACTACCCCACCTGTAATAAAAATGTGTTTTGCCATAATATACTTCTCCTCTAAAAACAAAAAGTAGTTGATAAAAACTACTTATAATTAAGTTAAATTTTAATATTCATCATCTTCATCAAGATCTTCGTCGTCGATTTCATCGTCATCGTCATCGTCGATTGTTGTGTCGATTGAATCATCATCTGGATTTTGGTCTAATAATTTTCTTATTTTTCCAACACTCTCTCCAGTGTCGTCATCAAATGTATCTAAACCAAGAATTGCTTCTGTGTCTAAATCATCAAATTCTTCTGTTGTTTCAAATTTGTCGATGTACTCATATTGCTTCTTAACATCATCGAATTTAAGATAATCTCTTAAACCTCACTTACCATCTGATGTAAGTGCAAATCTGTTGTCCAGAACCAAATCACTGTAAAGTTCAGCTATGATTTCATTCTTGCTATCGTTATCCCCGCTTATTTCTCTTGAAATTGTATTTCAAATATCTTCAAATGACGCATTGTCTTTGCGTTCATTTAAATATTGATAAGCTAAATTAATTGGTGATAGTTTGCTCATAACATTTCCTCCATAAATTCTATTCTACATTATACTTTGGAAAAATATATATTTTTTTTACATTATTCTTCCAATCAACATTTAAAATTTCTGACAATTCTGTTAATTTTTTTAATTCATTATCCTTTAATATATAGATTGTTTCATCTTTTTTATCGTTTTTATCTTTATAAATGAATACATCTTTTATTGTGACAGAGTCAAAATAATACTCTGAGTTTCCCTTAAATTCATTTTTCATTTTAACAAATTCTTCTTCACTTAAGTCAGAAGAAATTTTTAGGAAATTTCTATTTAATAATCTTTCTGATAAGTCTTTAAGTATTTCATCTTTTTCTTCTTTTAAAGACTTGAATATGTCAAACATTGTATAGTCATCAAGATGTGTGTATTTATTTAAAGGCATTGGTTTGCCTTCAAAGACTTCTTTAAATAGTTCAATTGTTTTTGAATTTATAAAATTATAACCTTCTGTATATAAATCTTTTAACCTTTTAAATCACATTTTAAAAGTGTTATCGAAAGCTGTGGATATTTTATGTTCATAAACTTGCTTAAACATGTGATATCTACCTAATAAAAAGTTTTCTATAGCATTTAATGTTTTGCTTGAAAAAACCAGTTTACCTTCATGAATTCTAGCATTTCTAATTATTCAATCTATGTCTGGTTTTGAATAATTTACACCAGCACCAATAGAATCTCTTTGTAAATAATCTAGTCTGTCAGCATCTAGTTGACTTGATACAAGGGAATTTACAATATTATTTGCATGTCTTCCTTCGATAACAGAGACAACCTCTTCAGGATCAATATTATTTTCCTTAAGAATTTTGTTTATTTTTGTATCACCTTTAATTATATCTACAGTGTATTCTTCATGGTGTCTTGTAGAAACCAGTTCAAATGTGTGTGAGAACGGTCCGTGTCCTATGTCATGTAATAGTCCAGCAACCTTTAAGACTTTCTTATCTTTATCAGAAACATGTTTTTTTATTTCTTCATTTTCTAGGAACTTACAAATAACATGATAAACTCCTATACAATGTGAAAATCTTGTATGGTTTGCGCTTGGAAAGACAAACTGTCCTCCCCCTAATTGAATAATTCTTCTAAGTCTTTGAAATTCTTCAGTATCAATTAATTCTGTAAATACTTTGTCTTCAATATAAATCTCTCCATGAACATTATCTCTTATAAATTTTTCCATATTGCACCTCTTTTTATTTAATGCTACTTATGTTTTTTAGAACTTTTTCTTTTCCAATTAAAGAAATTGTTTTAGCAAGTTCTGGTCCATGTTCACTCAATGTTGTAGAAATTCTAACGGGCATGAATAATTCTCTACCCTTCTTATTTAAATCTACACCAATTTCTTTAATTAATACTTTTATATTTTCTTCTGTAAATTCTTTTAATTCACTTAATTTATTTTCTAATGTTGATAATAATTCACTAACATCTCCAAATTCATTTAGTACTTCTTTTGTTTTTGAATCTAATTCCTTGTCAAAGAAAATATCCAAATGATCATTTATTTGAGCTCCGAATTCTAATTCTTTTTTAAATAAAAGTAAAACAGAGTTTATTCATTCAGCATCTTTAGAAGAAATATCAAACTTAGTTTTATCAATAAAGTTTATTACAAATTTAGTAAAATCTTCTTCACTCATTTTCTTCATTCACTGACTGTTTATTCATTTCATCTTTACCATATCAAAAGTACTTGGTGATTTTGAGAATCTTTTTTCATCAAATATTTTAACTAGTTCTTCTTTTGAAAAAATTTCTTGTTCATTGTTTGGACTTCATCCAAGAAGAGATATATAGTTGAATATAGCTTCAGGTAAATATCCTTGTTCTCTATATTGAGAAATAAAGAAAACTGCATTACCACTTCTTTTAGAAAGTTTTTTCTTTGTTTCATCAACGATAAGTGTAAGGTGACAGAAAGTTGGTTCTGTTCATCCGAAAGCTTCATAAATCATGCATTGTCTTGGAGTATTTGAAATGTGTTCTTCTCCACGAACAACATGAGTTATTTTCATATCATAATCATCAATTACAACTGCAAAATTATATGTTGCAATCCCATTTGATTTTAAAATAACAAAATCTCCAATTTCTTTTGAGTTGAATTCTACTTCTCCACGAACAACATCATTTATTTTATAAATTTTATTTTCAGGAACTATAAATCTTACGTTGTAAGGTTTTGAATCATCTTCAACTTTGTTATTTAAACATTTTCTATTATATTGAGGAGCAATTATACCTTTTGCAATTTGCTCTTCACGATCTTTTTCAAGTTCTTCAGCAGTACAATAACATTTATAAGCTTTACCTTGTTCAACAAGTTTAAGAGCATAATCTTTATAAACATCAAACTTTTCAGATTGCATATATTTACCAAAACCATCTTTTGGTGTTCTAAATGATTCATCAGGAATAATCCCCAATCATTCCATATTATCAAATTGTGATTCTATTGCTCCAT
The DNA here is from genome assembly GCF_010365805.1 of Spiroplasma sp. BIUS-1. Classification (NCBI taxonomy): domain Bacteria; kingdom Bacillati; phylum Mycoplasmatota; class Mollicutes; order Entomoplasmatales; family Spiroplasmataceae; genus Spiroplasma; species Spiroplasma sp. BIUS-1. The sequence goes on from NZ_CP048386.1 coordinate 880,334, forward strand.
CGACATTTCTTTCAACATCAGTATCTTCAATTCTTAAAATGAAATCTCCATTATAGTGTTTAGCAAATAAGTAATTCATTAAAGCTGTTCTTGTATTTCCAATATGTAGAAAACCAGTTGGGCTGGGTGCATATCTTAATCTAAATTTATTCATTTTATTTTACCTCGTCTTTATAAATTAATACATTACAATAGCTCGTTATTATATTTGTAAAATTACCTTCTGTTGTGGTTGCTTTTACAGATATTTGATCTAATTCTAAGTTTAGAATTTTTGAAATATTATCTTTGATATTTTTTTTAAACTCTTTCAATTTTGGTGAATCCAATTCAATTAAAATATCAATATTTGAAATTATATAATGGTTCTCATGTAAAAGTTTTTTAACATCTTCAACCATTATTAATGAACTAAAATTCTTTTCCATATTATTTGGGTTGTAATTTTCACCCAAATCTTCTTTCCCCATAGAACCTAATAAAGCTTCTACTAAGGAATGAAAAACCACATCACCATCACTGTATGCTTCAACACTTTTGTTAGATTTTATTTCAATTCCTGCAAGAATTATTTTGTTTCCGTCCACTAAGTTGTGCATATCTTTTGAGAATCCAGTTCTAAATTTCATAAATACTCCTTATAACAAATTGATTATAAAATAAAAAACGATTTATAACTAATTAAGTTAATAAATCGTTATTTTTTTATCTATTAAATTTAAAGAAACATACATCTCCATCTTGAACGATATAGTTTTTACCTTCTAATTTAATTTTTCCACTATTTTTTAGTGCTTGTTCATCACCTAATTCAAAAATATCATCGCATTTGTAAACATCTGCTTTAATAAATCCTTTTTCAAAGTCAGTGTGAATAATACCTGCACATTGAGGAGCAGTTGATCCTTCTTTAAATTGTCACCCTCTTGCTTCTTGCGGTCCACAAGTAAAGTAAGTTTTTAAACCTAAAGTTGAATAGGCAGCTCTAATTAATTGTTCAAGTCCTGAAGTTTCTATTCCAGCATCTTGTAAGAAAACTTCTTTATCTTCTTTATCAAGTTCACTTAATTCTTCCTCAATTTTTGCAGAAATTTTAACAACTTGTGAATTACATGAAGCTGCATAATCTTTTACCAATTTAACATATTGATTGTCTTCTTTAACTTCATCTTCTCCAACATTTGCAACGTAAATAAATTTTTTTGTTGTTAATAATTGGAAAGACTTAATTGCAATTTTTTCTTCTTCATCAAATTCTAATTTATTTAAAAGTTTTCCTTCAGAAAGTTGTGTTTCAAGTCTTTTAAGTAAGTTATATTCAAATACAGTATCTTTATCTTTTCCTGATTTAAATTTTGGTTCAACTTTTGCTAATCTTTTTTTAACACTAGCTTCGTCTGCCAAAATTAATTCCAGTTCAATTATTTCAATATCTCTTATAGGATCTACACTACCTTCAACGTGAGTTATTTCTTTTGAATCAAAACATCTTATAACTTCACAAATAGCATCAGTCTCTCTGATGTTTGCAAGAAAGGCATTTCCTAAACCTTCACCCTTACTTGCTCCTGCAATAAGTCCTGCAATATCAACAAATTCTATTGTTGTGTATATTGTTTTTTTCGAATTGAATATAGAAGCTAACTTATCTAATCTTGTATCTGGAACTTCTACAACACCAACGTTTGGTTCAATTGTTGCAAAAGGATAATTTGCAGCTTCTACTTTTGAATTTGTAATTGCATTGAATAATGTTGATTTACCAACGTTTGGTAATCCAACTATACCTACTTGTAATCCCATACTAATTTCCACTTTCTATTTTTTTTATATTTTTATTGAGGTTTTCTTTTTTGAATTCTAAAATTAATTCTTTATTAATATTAGATTGCAACTTGTAAATAGTTCCAACTCTTAGAACTATTCAAAATTCTGTTTTACTTGGGTGTTCTTTTTTTAGAAAAACTTTGTCCCCTACATTAATCGTCATCTGTTAAACCTAATAATTCTAAAACTCTATTTAGATCATCATCATCTGAGAATCTAATTGTAAGTTTTCCATTTTCGATTGTAACTTTAGTTCCTAATCTTCTCATCATTTTATTTTCCATATAAACAACTGATGGTTTTTTAGAAATTGATTTTTTTTCTGATACTTCTAAACTTTCTTTTTTGATTAATTCTTCAACTTGTCTAGCAGTTAAGTCTTTTTCTAAAATTAGTTTAAATATTGAGTCTAGTAATTTTTCATTATTAATGATTGAAAGTAATGGTTTGGCTTGACCCATTGTAACTTTTCTTTGTAACATAGCTTGTTGAACTTTTTCTGGTAAGTTTAAAAGTCTCATTATGTTTGCAACATGTGATCTTGATTTACCAACTCTTGTTGCAATTTCTTCTTGTTTTAGTTTTAAATTTGTAGAAAGTTGTTTATAAGCAACAGCCTCTTCAATGTCTAGAAGGTCAACTCTTTGAATATTTTCAATGATTGCAAACTCTTCCATTTGGTTTGAAGTTAATTCTAAAATAACTGCAGGTATTTCTTTTAATCCCGCCATTCTAGCTGCTCTGGTTCTTCTTTCCCCTGCTATTATTTCATTTTTGTTATTAATAATAACTGGTTGAATTATTCCATGCAATTTAATTGATTCAGCTAATTCTTTTAGTTCATCATCTTCAAAAGTTTTTCTTGGTTGAAATGGGTTTGGTTTTAATAAACTAGGGTCAACCATAGTTTTATTACTATTTGCTTTTTCTTTATCTTTTTCAATAACACCAACGATATCTGAAACTGATTCACCAAAAATATCGTCTAGTCCTTTAAAGTTATATTTTGTTTTAGCTTTGGCCATTTTCTTTTAGCACCTCTTTTACAAATTCAATATAGGCAATTGCACCCGCTCCAGTTTTGTCGTATTCGTATATTGACTTACCTTCAATTGAAGATTCTGAAATTTTTATATTTCTTGGTATAACTGATTTATAAACTTTTGGTCCAAATGTTTTCATAATTTCTTCTAAAACATCGTGTGCCAATCTTGTTCTTGAATCAAACATTGTTACAAGAACTCCTTCAATAGTTAAATCAGGATTTAATGTTTCTTTCACTTTTTTAATTGTTCTTAAAAGTTGAGCAACCCCATGCATTGCATAGTGTTCTGCTTGAATTGGAATTAGAACAGTATCTGAAATAGCTAAACCATTTCTATTAATAAGTCCTAAACTTGGTGGACAATCGATTATTATAAAATCATAATTGTCTGTTATTTTTTTTATCTCATCTTTTAATACATTTTGATTATTTGTTTTTTGTTCTAAAAGAATTAAGTCGACAGCAGCAACGTCTATTGAACTTGGTGCTAAGTCTATATTTGGCTTAATGTTTTTTATTATTACTTCTGAAAGTTCTTTTTCTCCCACAAAGACATGATACATACTTAAAGTATTGCTATCTATCTCAAATCCAACACCAGTTGTTGCGTTAAATTGAGGATCCATATCTATAAGTAAAACTCTTTTATCAGCTAATGCTAAACCACAAGCTAAGTTAACAGATGTTGTTGTTTTACCAACTCCACCTTTTTGATTTGAAACTGAAATTACTTTTGCCATAAATTACCTCTCATAATGAATATTATATCTTAAATATCTCTTATTTTCCTAATGGTCTTTTTCTTATTTGACTATAAAGTCTTGGATATTCTGATGGTGTTACTTTTTGCTTTTTGTAAAATAAGTTATTTCTCTCACCTAAAACATCATCTTGTAACTCTTGTCTTTGTTCAAGCATTAAACCAAGTTTTTTTTCTTGACCATTTAAATCTTGTATTTCGTTGTTTACATTTTTTGCTTTTAAACAAATGAATGTACCATCAACTTTTAAAGCTTGTACACCAACTTCTAACAGAATATTTAATGGTGCCATAGCTCTTGAAATTATTACATCAAACTTTTCTTTATTATCTAAACTATATTCTTCAGCTCTTTCATTTAAAGTTCAAACATCTTTTAAATCTAATTCTTGTATAACCTTATTTAAAAAATTTATTTTTTTTCCATTTGATTCTAATAAATAAATTTTTGCTTTGGGAAAAATTATTTTTAATACCAATCCCGGAAAGCCAGCACCTGTTCCTATATCTAATATAGAAAGTCCCTCTGGATTAAAAACATTTGTGAATATCAAAGAATCATAAAAGTGCTTATCAATTATTTCTTGATCTTCTACTATCGCTGTTAGATTATGAATTTTGTTTTCTTCTTGGAGAATGTTTTTATACTTTATAAGATTTTCTCTTTGTAAATCATTAAGTTCTATTTTCAAATCATTAAATCTGTCTCAGTTCATTTTGCCTCCTAAAAAAAATAAAAAAAGCCTGCGCCTTTTTTATTTTACATTACTTTTGCTTTTAAATTTTTCTATTTCTAATTCTTTGTTGTATTTGAATCAGTTTTTTGGGTTGATTCTTAAAATAAAATCATTGTTATCAATATCTTGCTTTGAAAATAAACATTCATTGATAACTCAAGAAATAAATATAATTATAGAAAACACAATTAATAGTATTGGATCTATTATGCTTCCTTTTGAATCTGGAAGTAATCTATCAATTAAATATACATAACAAATATATCCAACCATTATAGTTACAAGAATTGTTGTTATTATTCCTATAACAAACCCTCCCTTAACTTTTCTAACTTCAACTTTATTTGTTCTTCTGTTGTGTAAAACACCAATCATAATAATTAAATAAGCTATGAAAGCAAATATTACCGTGCTACTTGATGCCAAATCTGCTACAAGGAAATAATTTATTTCTTTATCTTTATCTCCATTTGCATAGCCAATAGCTATTGAAATAATAAGGAATAAAGTGTAAACAGATAATGTAATTGCCATACCAATGTAACCTGCTTTTTGAATACTTATATCTTTTTTTTCTGACTTGCTAAATATAAATCCTTCTTCAACAGCTGATTGAACTGTTTTTGGTATAAGAGTTGTATAACCGTTTACTACAGTAAATAAAGTACAAGTTATTATTACTTTAAATAATAATGATACTCATGGGTTTTCTTTAAACAGAGTGTCAAAGAATTTAAATATATCTCCGTCTTTAGCACCAAAAAATATCCCAACTGTTATCAACACATAAAATATAGTAACTGCAATAATTGCACTAAGCATTGCAGGAGCAACCACTTCTTTATGTTCACAATCTTTTTGTAATGTTGCTGCATAGATAAATCCATCAAATGCAAATAATATCGGAACAGCTGTTGCAAAGAATAAATTAAATCCATTTACATTATCATGTTGACCATTGTGTCATTGATTAAATGAATTCTCTCCACTCGGATCTTTAATAAAGATTGCGAATCCCCCGATTACAACACAAAGTAAAGGTATAAATTTAACGAATGTAAGTACACTTTGAATTAACTTACTTGGTTTTTGCGTATAAATATTCATTAATGAAAAACCTACTAAAATAACTGTAGATAAGAATATTTTTAGAGCCATAAACCCCTCTCTACCCATAGTTGAAACAAATGAAGTGTTTGTGAAAACTTCTATACCTTCAAAGAATGTTTTAACAACAAACAATGCTCCAATACTTGTAAGAATTGGAAGATACATACAAATATACATTATTGAAAATAATGATGCTGTTTTTCTATTAACAAAAGTGTTTGCTCAACTTTGTGCAGTTGAATGTCCTGATTTTGTTTTAGATGAAGCTGCTTCGATAAATGTTAGCATCATCAAAGAACAAAGAACACCAATAAAAACTCAAACAGCTAATGCCAAATAAGGGTTGTTTCCAGCTTGTGCAAGAACACCATTCTCACCAGAGTTTTTTAGATAGATTCCTCCACCAACAACAACTCCAAATACCATTGAAAAAATAGTAAGGAATTCAAAAGCTTTATTTTTTGCTTTATTTTTTTTATTTACCTTTATCATTTTTTGTTACCCCTTTATTTTTAAATTCAGCTACACTTTTTTCTCTATTGTAATTAAATCAGTTCTTTGGATTTAGTCTTAAATAAAAATCATTTTGATCTATATTGTTTTTAGAAATTATAGATTCATTAATTATTCAAGATACCACTAATATTATTATAAATACAAATCACATAATTGAACCAACTAAATTTTTACCAGTTATCAAAGGTTGTAAAATGTTTAAGTAATAAATAAAACCAAGCATAAATATTAACATTGAAGAAGAAAATACAGCAGCAAAATAAGCTCCTTTTACTTTTCTAACTTCTACTTTCTTAGTTTTTCTATTTATCAACATGTTTATTAGTATTGGTATATCCAATAAATAGACAATTATTATTGTTGAATCAGAAGATAAATAAGCTGTATAAAGATACCCCCCTTGATCTCTAGTGACCGAATTAGGTAATAGCAAACCAGAAGCAACAAACATAGTAAAAAATACACCAACTATTGCCATTGCTATTCAACTTGATTTAACTTTTGAAAGCTCTGCTCCATTTTTTGAATATATAAATTTTTCTTCAATTGATGCTCTAATTACTATTGGATAAATGATACTATAAGCATTAACCATTGTTAAAAGAGTTATAGTTATGATTAAATTGAAAGCAAAGTGAGCCCTTGAATCAATTCCTTTAAAAATATTTAGTATATTACCATCTTCTGCTCCCATAAATATAGCTACACTTATTACTATGTAAAACACAGAAACAGCAATTATACCTGTCATCATAGCAGGAGCAACCACTTCTTTATGTTCACAATCTTTTTGTATTGCCGCAGAGTCTAAGAAACCATCAAATGCAAACATTATAGGTACCATTGTCATAAATACATTATTAATTTTTATAGGGCGAACATTTTCTGGGGAAAATGAACTTTTTTCACCCATTGCAAACAATGTAATTCCTGCAATAAGAACTGTAAGTAAAGGTATAAACTTTAAAAAAGATAAAGTTGTTTGTAAAATTTTTCCTGGTTTTGAAGTATAAGTATTTAGCACTTGAAATAGAACTAGCATAGTTGCTGCTGTAAAAATTTCAACTGTAACTCTTACATCTGGAGTCATTAGTTTTGCATTTTCATCTCCTTTTGAATAACTATAAATAATATCTAAAGCTTGAAAAAAACTACTTGTTGTAAATAGAGATCCAATTATTATTAAAACTGGTAAATAGATAAGTGCATATAAAATTGTTACCAAAGAACCGTATCTTCTTCCAACAAATCTTCCAGCTCAAGCAGTTAGAGTATTGTGATCTCCTTTTTTAGTTGATGAAGATATTTCTATGAATGCAAGCATCATCATACAACAAAATACTGCCATTAAAACTCAAATTGATATAGCTAGGTAAGGATTCTTTCCAGCTTGTGCAAGAACACCATTTGCTCCAGCATTTTTTAAATATATTCCACTCCCTACAACGATTCCAAAGGTCATTGAAAAAACTGAAAGAAATTCAAAAATTTTATTTTTTGCTTTATTTTTTTTATTTACCTTAACCATGCTTTTATACCTCGTTGTATTTTTTCTTTAAATGGAAAAGTAGCATTTGAATATCTGCGGGGTTTACACCCGTTATTCTAGATGCTTGACCAATTGAGTTTGGTCTAACTTTTTCCAATTTTTGTCTTGCTTCAACAGCAATGTTTTCTACTTTTGAATAATCTATATCTTTTGGAATTTGTTTACTTTCCAATTTAATAAACTTATCAATAGTTTCATTTTCTTTTTTTATGTAACCCTCAAACCTTATTAATATAAGTAGAGTTTGTAATTGTTGTTTTGATAAATCATTTAATTCTTTAATATATTTTTTAAAGATATTAATATCTACCTTTGGTTGTTTTAGGATTTCATAAGCACTGAAACCTTGATTTAAGTTTGCCTGATCTTTTTCTTTTAATTCTAAAGCTAATTCTGTTTTGGGACTAAATCTTATTTCTTTTAATAATTCTATTTTATTAAAAATCTCTTTTTCAAATTCTAAATGTTCATTTCATTGTGATTCTGAAATAAGTCCAACTTCATGTCCATATTTTCTTAATCTCATTTCTGAGTTATCATTTCTTAATGTTAATCTATTTTCTGCTCTACTTGTTAAAAGTCTATATGGTTCTATTACACCTTTATTAATTAAATCATCAATCATTACACCTATGTATGATTCATTTCTTTTTAGAATTAAAGGATCTTTACCGTCAATTTTTCTAACAGCATTTATACCAGCAATTAAACCTTGTCCCGCAGCTTCTTCATAACCACTAGTTCCGTTAATTTGTCCAGCTAAAAATAAGTTTTCAATTAATTTTAATTCTAAAGATAGTTTTAATTGTTGAGGATCAACACAATCATATTCAATTGCATATGCTCATTTATCAACAACAACATTTTCAAAACCAGGTAGACTTCTCAACATTTGATCTTGAACATCTATTGGCATTGAAGTTGAAAATCCTTGAACATAAAATGTATCTAAAGATTTTGATTCTGGTTCTAAAAATATTTGATGAGTTTCTTTTGTGTTGAATCTTACTATTTTATCTTCAAAACTAGGACAATATCTTGGTCCAACTGATTCGATTTGTCCTGAGTACATTGCTGACTTGTGTAAATTATCTTCAATAATTTTTTTTGTTTCTGGAGTTGAATGTATTAAATAACAAACTTCTTGTTCTTCAAAAGGTATAAATTTTTTTGTAGAAAAAGAAAATGCTAAGTCTTCGTTTGTACCTGGTTCAATAATTGCTTTTGATAAGTCGATAGAATTAATTTTAACTCTTGGTGGTGTTCCTGTTTTGAATCTAAAAGTTTTTAAACCTAAGTTAACTAGAGTTTGACTTAGAGATTTAGTTGTTATTTCATCATTAGGTCCACCTTCATATTTTTCTTCACCCCTATATATAAGAGAAGATAAATATGTTCCTGTTGTTAGAACAACAGCGTCACAAAAAATTTCAGTCCCATCTTCTAAAAGAACTGACTTAACTTTATTATTAGTGTCTAATGATATATCTTTTACCACACCAACATATAGTTCTAAGTTTTCTTGTTGTTCAACAACTTTTTGCATATACTTTGAATACTCAATTTTATCTGATTGTGCTCTCAAAGCTCAAATACCAGGACCTCTTGAAGAGTTTAAAAGTTTCATTTGCAATGCAGTTGCGTCAGCTGCTTTACCCATTTCTCCACCAAGAGAATCAATTTCTCTTACAACAATACCTTTTGCAGGCCCTCCAACCGATGGGTTGCATGGCATTGTAGCTATTTTATCTTTGTAAAGATTTACAAGAATTGTTTTTTTACCTAGTCTTGCAGAAGCCAAAGCAGCTTCAACTCCGGCATGGCCTGCACCAACAACAACTATATCAGCTTGCATATGCACGCCTCCGTTCTAAAAATTTATTTTATTCTTTCAAATAAAACTAACTTATCAATTATTTTTTCATAACTCAAATCGCCATTTATGTTTTCAAAATTGATTGATTCAGGATTTAAACCCATTTGTTTTATCATATTTGGATATGATTTTACTAAAATTGGTTTTAGTAAGTATGAAATTATTACAATGTTTTTTTGTAAAACAGAAAGCACTTCAAGAAGTTCTTCGTTTTTTCCTTCTTTTTCTAAAGCTCAAGGTTTTGAATCTTCAATAAATTTATTACACTCTTGTCCTAATTTTAAAACACATTGTGTGGCTTCGGACATTTCATACTTATCCATATTTTTTTTATAGTCTTCAATTGTTTCCAAACCTTTTTTTACTAATCAATGATTTGAAATATCTTTTTTAGGCAAGATACCGTCAAAATATTTAATGATCATATTTGAAACTCTTGAGATAAGATTTCCAACATTGTTTGCTAAATTATTATTAAATGACTCTATAAAAAGTTCATTTGTAAAACTACCATCTTTATCTGTTGGTAAGTTATTGATTATATAGAACCTTAAAGCATCACTTGAGTAAGTGTTGATAATTTCAACAGGATCTAAAACATTACCAATTGATTTAGACATTTTTTTATCTCCACTTAATATTCAACCATGTGAAAGTAATTTATTTGGAGCTTTAAGACCTAAAGAATCTAACATAACAGGTCAGTAAATTGAATGGAACCTTGTTATTTCTTTACCAATGATTTGTAAGATTTCCGTATCTTCACTTCAGAATTTTTTCAAAAGACTATCATCTTTTGATTTAAAACCAAGTGCAGTAATGTAGTTTGAAAGAGCATCAAGCCAAACATATATAACATGTTTTGGATTTTCCTTTATTTGAATTCCTCAATTAAAGCTAACTCTTGTAACTGATAAATCTTCTAAATCATTATTAATGAAATTATTTAGCATTTCTTTTTTTCTTGCTTCTGGTTCTAAAAAATTTGTTTCAAATAAATCTTGTAGATATTTTTGAAATTTAGAAACTCTAAGCATATAAGTTTCTTCTTCAAAATCTTTTGCTTCTTTTCCACAAACATTATGAACAAAATTCTCATCCATTTGCTCTGTTGTTAAAAATTCTTCACAACTTATGCAATATTTACCTTTGTAGGTTGATGGGTAAATTAAATCCTTTTCCAAAAGCTCAGTAAAAATTTGTTGTACGGCAAAAACATGATCTTCATCTGTTGTTCTGATAAAACGATCATATTCTATATCTAAAATTTTTCACAAGTTAACAAAACCTTTAACAATTTCATCAACATATTCTTTTGGTTTAAGATTATTTTCCTGAGCTTTTTGCTCTATTTTTTGTCCATGTTCATCTGAACCAGTTAAAAAGAAAACTTCAAATCCGTTTTCTTTTTTATATCTTGATACAACATCGGCTAGAGTTGTAGTATATGCATGTCCAATATGGAGATTACCACTTGGGTAATAAATTGGTGTTGTTACATAAAAAGTTTTTTTCATGATTATTCTTCTACTGAAAGACTATAAATTCCTTTAAGTCCTCTATAACTTTCTTTATAAGTTAATCCATAACCAACAATAAATACATCTTCTAATTTAAATAATGATGTACTTTCTACTTCGATATTTCTATCTTTTATATTTTTCTCAATTAGGTTTATAACACTTACATTGTTTGGTTGTTCTTTTTGAACCAAATCATAAAGTCTTGCCAATCTGTTTCCTTTATTTAAAACATCATTAACAATTAGAACATTTTTATCTTTTAGTGTATGTTTTAATCCTAAATCTATTATTAAATCTTCATTTTCTTTTGGTGTAGTTACAAATTGAATAGTAACATCAATAGGTAATTCTCTAATTAAGTCAGCAATGAAAATGAATGAGCTTGATAGATCAGCTACAATAGTTAGTTGTTGATCCTCATATTTTTTCCCAATATCACTTCCAGCTTTTGCGATTGCAGCTTTAATTTCCTCTTCTGTTATTAAAGTAATTAGTTTTTGATTATCCATGATTATTCATCACCCTTCTAAACATTTTTTCAACATTTCTTGTGAAAAAATTGATATCAAAAAGTTTATTTAATTCATTTTCATCATTAATGAAACTTTTAATTCCATTTTCAACTAAAATGTCTTTAAATTCTTTTTTTGAGCTTTGGCACTCCAAAGTACATTTCTGAATGAAGTCATAAACTTCTTCTCTTGAAAATTCATAATTCATTAATATATGTGTTAATACTCTTTGACTAAAGAATATTCCTCTTTGTTCATTAATATGTAGTTCAATTTTATCCTTGTTAATTACCAAGTCATTAATTGTGTTTGTCATTCTCTTTGATATATAAATAATTATATTATAAATATCAGGAAAAACTAGTCTTTCATTTGAACTATGAGATATATCTCTTTCATGTCACAAAACATTGTTTTCTAATGAAGAATTTACAAAAGATCTTGCATATCTTGCTAAACCACAGATGTTTTCTGAACTTATTGGATTCTTTTTGTGAGGCATTGAGCTTGATCCTTTTTGACCAACTCCGAATCCTTCACATATTTCTTGTACTTCACTTCTTTGAAAATGTCTTATTTCTGTTGATATTTTTTCCAAAGTAGATGCGATATTTGCAATTACAGATATGAAGAAAGCATGTCTATCTCTTTGAGTAACTTGTGTTGAAATATTATCTAGATTTAAGTCCATTTTATCTGCAACATATTCTTCTACTTCAATCTCTAAATTTGCATAGTTTCCCATTGAACCAGAGATTTTTGCAACTTCTATTTGTTTTCTTGCTAGATTTAATCTCTCAATTTGTCTTTGTATTTCGTCAAATCATAAAAGGAATTTTAAACCCAATGATGTAGGTTCTCCATACATTCCATGGGTTCTTCCCATTATAATTATTTCTTTTGTTTGTTGAGCTTTTTCAATAAGCACTTTTGATAAATCTTCTAAAGCTTTATTTAAAACTAAATTAGATTGTTGAATCATTTTATTTTGTGCAGTATCAACTATATCTGTTGATGTAAGTCCAAGGTGAATTCATTTTTTCTCTGAACCTAATGTTTCAGAGATCATTCTTGTGAATGCTACAACGTCATGTTTGGTTTCTTGTTCTATTTCTAACATTCTTTGAATGTTTACTTTAGCGTTTGCACTGATTTTTTCAGCATCCTGCCCCGGAACAACCCCCAATTTAACTCAAGCATTGACAACTTCTTTTTCTACATCTAATCAAATGTTTAATTTATTTTCATCTGCTCAAATTTTTTCAATTTCTTTTATTGCATAACGTTCTATCATTTTTTATCACCTCTATTAAAATATGTTTTCTAATATAATTGTTTGTTCTCTATCTGGTCCTACTGAGAAACCTGCTATATCTACTTCACAAATTTTTTCTATCATTTTTAAATAATTCTTAGCTGCATCTGGTAGTTGATCAAAAGATGTTACACCTGTAATATCTTCTTTTCATCCAGGATTTGATAAGTATACTGGTTTACATTTTTCATATTTTTGGTTAGTACTTGGAACACTTAAAATTTCTTTTCCATCTAATTCATATTTAACACAAATGTTAATTTCATCAACACCTGACAATACATCCAATAAAGTAATGAATAATGAATCTATTCCTGAAGTTCTAATTGCATGTTTTAATGCAACAGCATCTAATCAACCAACTCTTCTTGGTCTTTTTGTGTTTGAACCATATTCATGTCCACGTTCTCTGATTCCATCACCAATTTCATTAATAAGTTCTGTTGGGAAAGCTCCCGCTCCAACTCTAGTTGAGTATGCTTTTACAACACCCATTGTTGAATCTATTAATTTATGGCTGATACCACTTCCTGTTGAAGCATTATTTGCAGAAGTATTTGAACTTGTAACATAAGGATAAGTTCCGTGATCTATATCAAGCAATGCTCCTTGTGCTCCTTCAAATAAAACTTTTTTTCCATCTTTAATTGCTGCTTCAATAAAGATATCAGTATCAATAACTTTATTTTTAATTTTGTTATAAGCATCAATTAAATCACTATAAGTTTTTTCAAAATCTAAAGGTTCAACATCAAACATGTTTTTTAAGAACTTCATTTGATAATCAAATACAGATTTAAATCTTTCTTTGAAGTTATCATCTTCTAATTCTCCAAGTCTTATTCCCAATCTTGAAACTTTGTCTTGATAAGTTGGCCCTATTCCTCTTTTTGTAGTTCCAATTTTATTTTCACCACGCGCTTCTTCTTGAGCTTCATCTATTAATACATGGTAAGGCAAAATTAATTGAACTCTATCAGAAATTAAAAGATTTCCATATTCAACACCACTTTTTTGAATTACTTCAAATTCATTTACTAAATTTATCAAGTTTACTACACAACCATTTGCAATAACACTTGTAACTTTTTTATTAAATATTCCTGATGGAATTATTGTTACTTTATGTTTTTGACCATTAAAGTTTATAACATGACCTGCGTTATCTCCTCCAGCAAACCTTACAACAACATCTGCTTTTTGAGCAAAATAGTCTGTCATTTTCCCTTTACCTTCGTCTCCTCATTGTGATCCAACAACAACTAATGAATTATATTTTTTCATTTTTTCTCCTTAATTGAATTTGTTCATTATTTTTTTTAGATTTTCATCTAGAATAAAATCTTCTACGAAACTCGCTATTTTTATTATTTTTTCTTTTATTAAATCAATTTCTTCAGAACTCATTTTAGACAATACTCAATCCACAATTTTATATTGACCAGGAGCTCCTATTCCAATTTTTAATCTGTTAAAATTTTCAGTTTTTAAGTGACTTATTATATTTTTTATTCCATTATGTCCACCAGCACTACCATTATCTCTGAATCTTACTTTTGACAACTCTAAGTCTTTGTCGTCATACAATACTATAAAATCCTTAACTTCAATTTTATAGTAGTTCATTATAGATATAACAGCTTCTCCTGATAAATTCATAAAGGTTTGTGGTTTAACAAAAAGTACCTTTTCTCCCTTGATATTAGAGAAATAAATTTCTGCTTTGAAATCTTCTGTCTTTTTTTGAAAACCATATTTTTCTAACAAAACATCGATTGCAATGAAACCTGCATTGTGTCTTGTTTGTAAATAATTGCTACCAGGATTTCCTAAACCAACTATTAGTTTAGCCATATTATTTTTTATATCCTTTTATATAGTCTTCTACTCTTTTTGAGATTTCATTTTGTTCATCATTGTAAACTCCAGTTAGAGAATTTTTTTCATATGAACTTTGAATCATTCTTGCTAATAATTTAGCAACAGAGATAATTTTAAGATTCTTGAATTTTCTTTCTTCTGGAATTTCAATTGTATCTGTTACAACAACTTGTTTTACTGTTCCATTATTTATTACATCTTCCATTTTTGAAACAGCTTCACCATTAAATAAACCGTGACAAGCTATGATGTAAATCTCTTTTGCACCTTGCTCTTTTAAAGCTTGAGCACCTTTTATTATTGTTCCACCTGTATCGATCATGTCATCAATAATGAAACAAGTTTTTCCTTTTACATCCCCTAAAATGAATTCTACTTCTGCTTTATTTGGTTCTGGACGTCTTTTTGCAATAACAGCAATACCATTTGTAATGTTACCTGTATATTTAGCAACACCGTGAACCCTTGTAAGACCTCCATGGTCTGGTGATACAAGTATGCATTCTTCTGGATCTAATTTATCAGCATAAATTGTTTCAACTATTTCTGAAGCCACAATTTGTGCTGTAGAAAAGTTATCTATAGGAATATTAAAGAATCCCATAATTTGTGCTGAGTGTAAGTCAACAGTAATAACTCTGTGAACTCCAGCTGTTTCAATAAGGTTTGCAACTAATTTAGAAGTGATTGGTTGTCTCCCTTTTGCTTTTCTGTCTTGTCTTGCATACCCAAAGTAAGGTATAACTACGTTTATTTTAGCAGCACTTGCTCTTTTGAAAGCATCTACTGCAATTAACAACTCCATTATGTTGTCATTAACTGGTTGATTTGTTGATTGTATAATATAAATTTCTTGACCTCTAACAGAGTCAAGTGATTGAACAATCATTTCTCCATCTAAGAACTTTGATGTTTTAGATTGTGATTCTTCAACTCCTAAGATATCACAAACTTTTTTGGTTAAGCTTTTATTTGATGATAAGCCAAAAATCATAATGTCTTTTTTATTCATATTTATAAGTCTCCTTAAATATAATAACAAATTTTTAGACTTGCTTTTATGCATTTACTAAATTAAAAAAAACATTAAATCTGAGAGCAGGTCTTGGACAAGTACAAGATAATTTAGCAAACTTTTGGCCTTCTAGGCAATGTTTTTTTTATTATTTTTGGCAAAGATAGAAAAAAAATCAAATATTAAGGCAAAATTAGGGAATTTATTTAAATTAATATATAATTATTTTGAAGATTTTAAGGTATTTACCTTAATCATTACTTGTTTCAAGTCTTAGGACTTTTTTTATTGTAAAAATCAGGAGGAAATTATGGGACTAGTTTTTTTAGAAAATTTATCACATGCAAATGGTGGTAAAAAATTATATGACAACACAAATTTTAGATTAAACAGAGGAGAACATATTGCTTTAATAGGGCCAAATGGAGCTGGTAAAACAACATTATTAAATATTATTGCTGGTAAAATGCCTCATGATAAAGGTGATTTAAAAATCCACCCCAAAACAAAAATTGGTTATTTAGATCAACACCAAGAAGTAGATATGGAAGAGACTGTAGATTCTTATCTAAAAGGAGCTTTTGCAGATCTTTTTGAATTAGAAGCTAGAATGAATAAAATCTATGAGGATATGGCAATTGAATATAAAGAAGAAGACTTAGTTAAGGCTCTTGCTTATCAAGATACATTAACTTTAAATGATTTTGATTCAATTGATAAGAGAATTGGTAACCTTGTTACAGGTTTGGGAATTGGACTTGATAAACTGGACAGAAAAATGGCAGAACTTAGTGGTGGTCAAAGAGGAAAAGTTATTTTGGCAAAACTTCTATTAAGTGGAGATGACTTCTTATTACTTGACGAACCTACTAACTTCTTAGATTTAGAACAAGTAAAATGACTTGCTAAGTTTTTACAAAGTTTTGAAAAAGCATTTATTATGGTTTCTCATGATAACGATTTTATTAATAAAACTTGTGGAATAATTTATGCTTTAGATAATTTAAAACTAACAAGATATGTTGGTAACTATGATAAATATCTAGAAGAAGCAGAACTTCAAAAAGAACAATACGATAAAGCTTTCGTTGCTCAACAAAGAGAAATTAAAAAGTTAGAAACATATGTTGCAAAAAACAAAGCTAGAGCATCAACTGCCAAGTCTGCTCAATCAAGACAAAAACAACTTGAAAAAATAGATGTGATGCAAGAGAGAAGAGATCTTACTAAACCTAAATTTAATTTCTCTTATAAAAGACCCAGCACTAATGTTATTGTTAGAGCTGAAAATCTAGTTATAGGATATGATTCTGCTTTATTGCACGAACTAAACTTTGAACTTAGAGAAGGAGAAAAATGTATCATCAGTGGTAGAAATGGTATTGGTAAAACAACATTTCTAAAAACTATGTCTACAGAAATACCTGCATTTGAGGGTAAAGTAGAACTTGGTAATGCAGTTGAGTATGCTTACTTTAAACAAATTGAAGATGTAAGAGGAATAACACCAATAAAATATTTAATGGACAGATTTCCAGACATAACAGAATCAGAAGCAAGAGCTAAAATCGCTCAGTTTGGAGTTAAAAGCGGACTAATGATGCAACCTATGGAAAAACTTTCAGGGGGAGAGCAAACAAGAATAAGATTGGCTGCTTTAAGTATGATTCCATGTAGTTTATTGGTTCTTGACGAACCCACAAACCATATTGATGTTTTAGCTAAAGAAGCTTTATTGGAAGCTATTGAAAGCTTTAAGGGAACAGTTATATTAACAACTCACGATATTAACTTCTCTACAAATTGAGCTAACAGGACTTTGGATTTTTCTGATTTAGTGTAAAATATTTTTATACCTGGGGAGGTGCATACTATGAACAAAGATTTTGATTCATCATGTTTCAAATGCGTTGAAGAAATGCAAAAAACAAACCAAGGAGGAGCAGCTGCAAGTATATTGGCAATGAAAATGCAACAAGGAATTGCTGTACAAGACTTAGACAATATACATTTATGTGCAAGACATGCTTAAGATTAAAAAAAACTAGTTTATTTATTTAAACTAGTTTTTTTAATGAAAGTTGATCCTGAACCACTCATTGTTCCCAACTCTCTGTATTCAATTAACTCTGGGTAAAGTTTAAGAGCAGGTATTTCTAACATATTCTTTTCATACTTATTCTTTCACCCTTCAATTTCATCAAATTTTTCATAGACATCTTTGGTGTTACAATTAACTCCTGTTAGAATTAAGTCTTTTAATTCTATACAATAATTTTTTTTACTTTTTTTTACTTTGTTACCAAAACCTTTAACAACCGCTGTTTCATAGCCTTTTATAAAAAAATAACAATCTGTTCCAACTGCTTTTGCAATTTTATTAAGAATTTTTTTATCTTCTGTGAAGTATTTGGCAACACAAATAGCATTACTGCTTCCTCCACCAAGACCTGAACCAATAGGTATATTTTTTTGAATTCTTATTTTGTAAAACTTATCTATTACTTTTTCTTCTCTTAAAATTTTTAAAACTTTAAAAATAAAATTCTCTTTTTCTAATTCTTTTAAATTACAAAATAGTGTATCTTTACTTTCGTTTGATTCACTTATTTCAATCTCATCAAAAAAATCTTTAACAATTGTAAATGTAGAGTTTATTTTATGCATACCGTTAATATTTTTCCCAACTTTTAATCCGATATTTACTTTTGCAAAACTTTTTAACATACTAATATACCTCGTTGTACATTTCTATAAACTTATCTATATCAATATTTTCTGGTCTTAAGTTTTGATTTAAACATATTTTATCCAGAACATTTAAAGCTTCTTCTTTGTTATTTGTTATATTTGATAGATTATTTAAAATAGTTTTTCTTTTATTGTTGAATAACTTTCTTACGAAAGCAACAAACTTAGCATCATCGTTAACTTTTTTTAAATTGACTTCATTAAAAGTTAATGAAATTATTGCTGAATCAACCTTTGGTATGGGCTTAAACATATTTTTATTAACAGTGAATTCATATTTTATATCAGAATAAAGTTGTGCTGCAACAGAAAGATTATTGTAGTTGTTTTCATTTGCTTTTGCACAAATTCTTTGGGCAACTTCTTTTTGAACCATAAATATTGCTTTGTCTAAAAATTTAGAAACATTTAAAGTTCTAAATATTATTTCACTAGTTATGTAATAAGGTGTATTTGATATTAATGAAACTTTTTTAAATTTATTATCTTCAATAAGTTTTTTAAAATTAACTTCCAAACAGTCTTCTATTATTAATTCAAACTTCTCTGACTTAATTTCAGACTTTAGAATAGATTCCATATCAGGATCAATTTCTATTGCAATCACTTTTGAAAATCTATTTATAAGTTCTTTCGTCAAAGCCCCTCTACCTGGCCCTATTTCAATTATTAAGTGATCCTCTTCTTGATCTAGGATATCTATTATTCTGTTTATCAAATTTTTATCAGTTATAAAATTTTGACCAAACTTCTTTTTAGCAAATTCCATTTTTTATTCTCCTACAATTTCTTTGATTTGTTCTACATTAAGATTTATTAAATTTAATCATTTGAACAATCGCTTTGAATTTATTTTTTCACTTCAATTATATTTCTGAGCTATTTTTTTTCTTGCTTCCGGTTTAAAAAAATCATTTTCTAAAAAGTCTTCTCAACTTATACTCAAAGCATTTGAATCAAAAGAAATTAAATTTGAAAGAGCATTTCTAATATCTTCTTCTTTTGCTTCAGCAATTCCAATTTTTTTTGAATTTATTATGTCTTTCTTATTGATAAATGCGTTAAAACATTTAAAATCTAAGTAGGTATTAATGGTATCACGAATTCGTAATCCAGGTCCATCAGGATCTGTTAATATAATTACACCACGTGTGCTGTTAACATCGGAAATAAAATTCAAAGTATTTTTAGATAAGGCAAGCCCATTAGTTTCAATGGTGTCTACATTATCATTTCCAAATATTTTCTTAAGTTTGGCAGTGTCTGTAACACCCTCTACTATAACAACTTGTTTTATCTTCATAGGGTTACCTTTCTCGTGTATTATACTAGTATTTCGAATACATATATAGTATAATTATACACGAAGGGTTTTTTTCTTATAGAGGAGGAAATAAATATGGCATCATGAGATCGTAAAAGAGAATTCGTTGCTTTAGACTTAGGAACAGCTAACGTAGTTGCTTACCTAGGTGGACAAGGTATCATTTATAATGAACCTTCAACTATGGCATACGACGTTCATACAAACACTGTTATCGCATCAGGGGAATCAGCATACGAAATGATCGGAAAAACAAATGAAGACATTAGAATGGTAGTTCCATTAGTTGATGGAGTTATAGCAGACCTTGACGCAGCAAAAGATTTAATTAAAATAATCTTTTCACGTATTAAATTATCAGACATCTTAAAAAATGCATTAGTAGTTCTTGCCTGCCCTTCAGGAGTTACTGAATTAGAAAGAAGTGCATTAAAACAAGTTGTTTCAGATATGGGAGCAAAAAATGTTCTTGTTGAAGAAGAAGTTAAATTATCAGCAATCGGAGCTGGAATTAACATTGCTATCGCAAGTGGACACTTAGTTGTTGACATCGGTGGAGGAACTACTGATATAGCTATTATATCAGCTGGGGATATTGTTATTTCAAGATCAATTAAAGTTGCTGGAAATCACTTTGATGAAGAAATAAGAAAATACATACGTGCAGAATACAACGTATTAATCGGAATTAAAACTGCTGAAAAAATCAAAATTGAAATCGGTGCATTAACAAAAATAGATAATGGACGTACATTCCGTGCATTCGGACGTGACGTTATCTCTGGTTTACCAAGAGAAGTAGTTATCTCACCAGATGAAGTGAAAAACGCTTTATTAGCACCATTCTCAAAAATTACAGACCTAATTGTTGAAGTTATGGAAAACACACCAGCTGAATTAGCTGGAGATATCATTAGAAATGGTATTACAATTTGTGGAGGAGGAGCTTTAATTAGAGGAATTGATACATACTTTGAATCAATTTTCCAATTAAAAGTAACTAAAGCTCAAGATCCATTACTAACAGTTATCGAAGGTACTAAAGAATACGAAAAACAAGCAGAAAAATGATTAGAAGTTGTTGAAATGCGTGATTCAAGAGAATACAACATTAAATAATAAGAAAGGAAGAAATTAAAACTTCCTTTTTTATTTTGTCTTTTTAACTTTTAAAGGGTAGATTATTTGAAAAAAGTGTTTAAACTATTATATATAGAGTAAAAGTGAGGTAATTCTTGTGGCAAGAGTAAGTTTGAGATCAAGAAGACACATTGCAATTGATATAGGTACAAGTAAAACTAGAATTTTTATAGAGCAATTAGGAATGGTTTTTAATGAAGCTAGTTTAATAGCGTTAGATTATAAAACTAGAAAAGTTATTTCAATTGGAGATGACGCAAAAAAATTCGTGGGTAAACTAAGTGGAGCTATGCAAATAAAACATCTTTTAAAACGTGGAGTTTTAACAGATATGAATCTTCTTAAATTGTTCTTATCAAGTGTTTTAGGGAAATATGAAGAAGAAACAAAAAATGCTGTAGTTACTTTGGCATGCCCTATAAGCATGAGCGAATTAGAAAGAAAAGCCTTAATAGACTCAATTAAATCTTTAGGTGTTTCACATGTTATGGTTGAAGATGATATTAAATTAGCTCTGCTTGGGGCTGGTTATGATATTTACGGATCAGATTCTTATATGTGTTTAGACATGGGAGCTGGAAAAACAACAGTGGGTGTTATCACAAACGGTGAAACAATAAATCACAAATGATCAAAAGCTTCTGGGGAAGTAATTGATAACGAAATAATCAAACACTTAAAAACTAAAGAAGGAATTCTTTTAGGAGATGTTAGTTCAGAAGCTGTTAAAATAGCTGTTGGTTCAGTTGTAAAAAGTAAAGAACCATTAAAAACTAAAGCTTACGGTTATGATTTAAATACATCAAGACCTAGAGAAGTTGAAGTTCAAGACAAAGACATTTCAAAAATAATACTTTCAGTTTTTGGTAACATAACAAACACAATCACTTCATTATTAGAAGAAACTCAAAGTGAAGTTGCTGGAGATATAATTAAAAATGGATTAATAATAACTGGTGGTTTAGCAAAAATACCAGGGGTTAAATTATTCTTCGAAAACTTCTTTGAAATACCAGTATTTGTTGCAAAAAATGCTGGAAGCTCAACAATTGAAGGTGCAATAATGCATAAAGATAAGAGTTATGATTTAATAGAAGAAATGGAATTAACAAAAACAACATATCTTTGATAATAAGACTTGGTCTTATTTTTTTATTTGTAAAAAAATGCCAGTTTTTTTTATAAAATATAATAGTAGAATTTAGAGGTTAAATATGAATATCTTAATAAATAAAATTAAAGCAGTTTTAGAACAAGCAGTAAATAAACTGGGACTCAAAGGAAATATAATAGTTGAAAGACCCAAACTTATTCAAGATGCAGATTTTGCAACAAACTTTGCTTTAATAAACTCAAAATTAAATAATTCTAACCCTATTCAATTAGCAGAATCTATTGTAGAAGAAATAAAAGATAATGATTTATTTGAAAACGTTGAATTTGTTAAACCAGGATTTATAAACTTTAGAATTAATAAAGTGTTTTTAAACGAAGTTATTGATGAAGTTATAAAAAAAGGAAATGATTTTGGTAGATCTAACAAAAAAAATATGAAATATAACCTTGAATTGGTTTCTGCAAATCCAACAGGTTATTTACATGTTGGTCATGCAAGAAATGGAGCAATCGGAGATTCTGTTGCAAGAATACTCAAGTTTGCAGGATATGATGTAGAAACAGAATATTATACAAATGATGCAGGAAATCAAATAAATATATCTGCAGCAACTTTGTTTTATCATTATAAAGAAATGCAAGGTCTTCCAGTATCAAAACCAGAAGAAACTTATGGTGGAGATATGTATATAGAAGTTGCACAACTTTTTATAGATGAATATAAAGATAAATTTAAAGATGTTGAAATTGTTGATAATAAAATAAATGATAAAGAAGTAAATGACCTATTTAGAAAAAAATCAATTGAGTTCTTTATGAAAGAAATTAAAAAACAATTAAATAGTTTTGGTGTTAATATTGATTTATTTTCAAGTGAAGCGAAAATGTATGAAAATAACTCAATCAATAAAATTGTTGATAAGTATAAAGAACTTGGAGCAACATATGAAAGTGAAAATGCTTTATGATTAAAAACAACTCAGTTTGGTGATGATAAAGATAGAGTTCTTAAAAAAACAGATGGGACTTTCACCTATATAACTCCAGATATAGCATCTCATAGCGATAGAATCGAAAGATCAAAAGCAGATAAATACATTAACTTCTGAGGTGGGGATCACCATGGATATATAATTAGATTAAGATCAGGTTTAGCTTTATTAGGATATGATTTTAATCTTGTAGATATTGATATGATTCAAATGGTTAGATTAATGAAAGATGGCCAAGAATATAAAATGTCTAAAAGAAAAGGAACAGCTGTTTGATTAGTAGACCTATTGGAAATGGTTGGGAAAGATTCAATAAGATATATGTTAGTTTCTAAAACCCCTTCTAGTCACATGGATTTTGATTTAGATTTAGCTTTAGAAAAAAACTCAACAAACCCAGTTTATTATGCACAATATGCAACAGCAAGATGTAATAAAATAATTAATACTCTAAACAATATTAATTTAGAAACAAATAAGCAAATAATTTTTGAGAGTCAAAAAGAAAAGGAATTAATTATTCTTTTAGATAGTTTTAACTCTGTTGTTGAATATGCAGGAAGTTCAAGATTGCCAAATATAATTTGTGATTATATACAATCTTTAGCAAAAGCTTTCCATTCATATTATGCAGAAACTAAAATTTTAGATAATGAAAATACAGAAGTCACTAACCAGAGAGTACTTCTAGTTAAATCAATATATCAAGTTCTATCAAATGCTTTTGATTTAATAGGAATTGATGTAAAAGATACAATGTAAAAAGTGAAGTTTGCAACTTCACTTTTTACATTTGAATCATAGAAGCCCACTTTATATAAAAAAAATGCATGTGATATAATAAATGAAGAATAAACAAATTAGAGTTTTATAGTTAGAGGGTTTTATATAGAATGCTAATCTTAAAAGAAGTATCAAAAAAATTTAAAAACGAAAAGGGAATTTTTAATATTTCTTTTTCGTTTTCTATGGATAAAATTGTTGGTTTAATTGGTGATAACGGAGCAGGTAAAACAACAATAATTAAAACTATTTTAGGAGACTATAAAAAAGATAGTGGAGAAATAAGTTTATTGGGAAATTCGGAAAACTACAAAAAGGATATAACATATTTCCCTGATCAAAATAATTTTCCAAAAAACTCTAATATAATAGATTATTGTTTGTACACACAGAGTCTAAAAGGTCAAAACTATAAAAAAGATGATCCAAAAATTTTGGAATTGGTGGGTATATTGGGTTTAAAAGATTATTTAAATTCTTCATTTCAGAAATTATCTTCAGGTATGCAAAAGAGAGCTTTATTGTTATCGCTAATATTATCAAAACCCAAATTAATAATTTTGGATGAGCCAACAGAAAATTTAGATATAAAATCAAGAACTGAGTTTTTAAAATTAATAGAATTTATTTCTAAAGAATACAAAGTAGGTATTATGATTACATCTCATAATATTGATGAAATCGAAAATATAATTAACTACGTAATAGTTGTAAAAAGCGGGAAAGTTGTTCATGTTGGCGATTTTGACAAAACCAATAGCAACCTAAAAGAACTTTATTTTAAAAGTATAGGAACAGAAAATGAAGTACTTGATTTTGAAAGATTAAGGGAGTTTAAGAAAAATGAAAATAATAGCTAATCCAATTTCTAAAAGAATTTTTTTCAAAACTTTGAAATCGCCGTATTTCATAACATTAACTTCTATATTCATTATATTAATCTTATTTTTAAATATAATATTTTCTGTGATAGTTAAAAAAACCGAAGTAATTTCAAACCATAGGATACTTTATACATACACAGCAACTTCTTTATTGCTACTATTTGTTGTTATCTATGAAGTATGGTTTTATAACTTGTTTTATTTAAAAGATAAAGTTGATGGTTACTATAATTTAGAATTAAGAGCTGAATATAGTAGTAAAGAAATTTTTTTCTCAAGATTAATTATAAATAAGTTAATGTTGATATCTTTTCTAGTAATAATAAATATAATAAATGTTATTACAATATCTTGGGTAGAAAACCAAAAATTCAATTTGAACGTTGTTAACATTTTAATATTTTCTCTAATCATTTTGATAGTTGATCTATTTATTTCATCTATTTTTGGTTTGATTTCGCAATTTAAAAGCAATGTTTTAATGGGTGTTGTGGCCGGAATATTTTCTTTAGCTCTACCTTTAAATTTCATACCCGAAATAGTAACCAACATGGACAATAATTATATATATAATTCTGAGTTTGCTGAAGAAAACATAAAATACTATTCAGGATACAGATTGAGAGAATTATCCAAAAAAAATACATATGTTGAAAGTTTGTTAGAATCTTACAACGAGATTGATGAAGGCGTTACAATTACAGAATATAAAATTGATTGAATAAGAGAAGGGTTTTTATATTATGGACCCACTCGCGGAACTGTTTCATTTACTGATGGATTTAAAAATAATGAAATTTATAAGCTTTTAGATGAAGCAAAAAAATTAACAGACTTCCATAAAGATGATACCTTTTCAGAAGAAAATGATTATGGTAAAGAAATATGAACAAATAGTTACTTTTCTGCAAAAAAAGAAAAAAATTCTATTTTGGAAGGTAAATATAATTTTAATACCTTAATTAATAAAATGATCCTATCAAATAAGAATAATGACAAAGGAAAGGATAAGATAGAATTTTTAAATTTCATTAAAATTTATGCAAATAATATTTATTCTTTGAAAAGTTACCAACTACAACCAATATTTTATACAAAATTCATTTATGAAGAAGGAAAAATGCAGTCCTTGGAAGGAAAAACATTCACTCCAGGAGAAATAATTCTCGCAAATGTTTTGAATGAAGTTTTAGTAAATGCTTTAAAAATAACTAATGACTATGAATCTAAAAATAATAATATGTTAACCTATGGCGGTTACAACGGTTATAAAATGAACTTATATTTGAATAGTTTTTTAAACCCATTCTATGTTCTAAATGAATTCCAGTCTTACAATTTTGCAGATAACGAAATCATGAAAATGAATGATGTTATTAATAACCCAGTGGTTCCCTCAGGAGTTTATTTCTTGTACAAAACCAATATAGTCAATGATTTGACAAATCAAGATTATCCAAAATGAGATGACGCATCTAAAAACACTATAAAATTTAATAATTTAGAATATATTTTATTTATAAATGCTATTATATGTTTATTGATATCAGCTTTAACTTTATATATATTTTATAAACAATACAATAAATTGTTGATTCAATAAATAAAATCTGAAGACTGTTTAAAAGTGAAGTTTGCAACTTCACTTTTTTTATGTTAGAATTACATCAGATTATATATTCTACTTTTAAATAGAAATATATAATTCATTTATTTAAAAAACATTAATAAAGGAGAAAAACAGTATGGCAAATAAAAAACCAACATTCGTTTCAATGGACTTAGGTACAGCTAACACTTTAGTGTATATTGCTGGACAAGGTATTGTTTATAACGAACCATCAATCGTTGCTTACAGAATTAAAGAAAACAAAATTATCGCTGTAGGTGAAGAAGCATACAAAATGATCGGTAAAGGAAACAAAACTATTCGTGTTGTAAGACCAATGGTTGACGGAGTTATTACTGACATTAGAGCTACTGAAGCTCAATTGAGATACATCTTCTCAAAATTAAGAATTACAAAACAATTAAGACATTCAATTATGTTATTGGCATGTCCATCAGTTATTACTGAATTAGAAAAAACAGCACTTAAAAAAATCGCTGTTAACTTAGGAGCAGACCAAGTATTCGTTGAAGAAGAAGTTAAAATGGCTGCTTTAGGTGGTGGAGTTAATATCTACGCACCAACAGGAAACTTAATCGTTGATATGGGTGGGGGAACTACTGATATAGCTGTTTTAGCATCAGGAGATATCGTTCTATCAAAATCAATTAAAGTTGCTGGAAACTACTTAAACGATGAATGTCAAAAATTCATTCGTTCACAATACGGATTAGAAATCGGTTCAAAAACTGCTGAATCAATCAAAGTTAACGTTGGTTCATTAGCAAAATACCCTGATGAAAGACGTATGAAAGTTTACGGACGTGACGTTGTTTCTGGATTACCAAGAGAAATCGAAATTACTCCAGAAGAAGTACGTGAAGTATTAAAAGTACCAGTATCAAGAATTATTGACTTAACAGTTCAAGTTTTAGAAGATACACCACCAGAATTAGCTGGAGATATCTTTAGAAACGGGATCACAATCTGTGGTGGTGGAGCCTTAATTAGAGGAATCGACAAATACTTCGCAGATACATTACAATTACCAACAAAAATTGGTGAACAACCATTATTAGCCGTTATTAACGGAACTAAAAAATTCGAAAGTGAAATCTGAGAAATTGTTAAAGCTCAAAGATTACACGACGATATAATGAGTAGATAATACTCCCCTGTTTTATAAAGTTTAAAAATTTTAAAAAATGAGGAGGTTTATTATGTACAAAGAACTTAATAGACCATTCATTTCCCTGGATCTTGGAACTAGCAATATTCTTGCCTACGTTTCAGGTCAGGGAATTGTTTATAATCAGCCAAGTTTAATGGCATACGATGTTAGAACAAACAAACTAATAGCCATTGGACAAGAAGCTTATGAAATGGTCGGAAAAACAAATGACAATGTAAGATTAATAACACCATTAGTTGATGGGGTTATCGCAGACTTAGATGCTGCACAAGATTTATTGAAACATATATTCGATAGATTAAAAATGATGAACTTTTGAAAAAGTTCTATCGTTGTTCTAGCTTGTCCTTCAGGGGTTACCGAGTTAGAAAGAGATGCTCTTAAAATGGTCGCAAAAGACATGGGAGCAAGTTTAGTAGTTGTTGAAGAAGAAGTTAAAATGTCAGCCTTAGGAGCTGGTGTTAATATTGAATTACCTATGGGTCATTTAATTGTTGATATCGGTGGAGGAACTACTGATATAGCTATTATTTCAGCTGGAGATATTGTTATTTCAAGATCTCTTAAAATAGCTGGAAATGCATTCAATGATGAAATATTAAAATATGTTAGAGCTGAATACAATATTTCAATCGGTCTTAAAACCGCAGAAAACATTAAAAAAAGTGTTGGATCATTAGTAAAATATCCTAATGAAAGATCAATGCAAATTTATGGAAGAGATATTGTTTCAGGATTACCAAAAGAAGTTACTGTTAACTCAGAAGAAATTAGAAATGTTCTATTGGGAGCATTTAGTAAAATAACTGATTTAGTAATCGAAATTATGGAAAACACTCCTCCTGAATTGGCTGGAGATATCATGAAAAACGGTATGGTTTTATGTGGTGGTGGAGCATTGGTAAGAAATGTTGATAAATATTTCTTCGATATATTCCAATTACCTACAAAAATAGCTGCCGATCCTCTTAACTGTGTTATTGAAGGAACAAAAGCTTATGAAAAAATCATAATAAAACGTGTTGAAGCTGGGGATTACGAGGGAACTCAAGATACTTACCTTCAATCACTTAAAAAATAGAAACTTAGGTTTCTATTTTTTTTATAAAAATCATTTTATATTTTGATAAAAAAATCTTTTATCTTTTTTATATGTTAATTTATTTGTAATTGAGGTAATTATGGAAAAGCAAATAATAAGAATAACAGAAGAAGAAGATGTAACATACGAGCTTATTTCTGAGATAATATATAAATTTTTTACTTTTGATGGAAAATCTATTTTAAAAGGTTCTGATAACAGAATAAGTAAAAACGAAAGAGTATGATTTATTAATTTTGCTCCAATAAGAAAAATAAGCGAATTAATAGAAAAAGAAAAATATGCCATATACCCTTCTGTTGATCTAGAAGAGATTTTTTTATTTAATGACACAGGTTCTAAAAAATTAGTTGAAGCAAGATTTGAAAAATTAAAAAGCAGTGATGATTCAATAATAGTATTTGCTAAATTTAAAGATAATTTTAAATATGAAGGATATAAGTTTTTAGGAGTTTATAAATTTGAAGGAATGGTGGAAAATAACCTAAATAACTTGGTGTTTAAAAAGGTTAAAAATACTTATATTTTTTCAAAACAAAAATAACCCCCTTGTTTTCTATATCTTAAAATAGTATAATAAGAGTACATATTTTATTATGGCACAGGAGGTATTTATGAAAATAGATGAACGTACATTTATAGCCTTAGATTTAGGTACAAGTAACATATTAGCTTTTGTCGGAAGACAAGGGATAGTTTATGACGAACCATCAATCATGGCGTATGACAACATTACTAACTCATTAGTTGCATTAGGTGGAGACGCTTACAACATGGTTGGTAAAACACACGAAAACATTAGAATGGTAGTTCCAATTAAAGACGGAGTTATTACAGATTTAGATGCAGCGAAAGATATGCTAAAACATGTTTTCAGTAAATTAAAAATGTTAAATGACTGAAAAAACTCAATCATTTTACTAGCTTGTCCTAGTGAAGTAACTGAATTAGAAAGAGAAGCTCTAAAACAAGTTGCTTATGACATGGGAGCAGAAATCGTTATCGTTGAAGAAGAAGTTAAAATGGCTGCATTAGGTGCAGGAATTAACATCGATGTTCCAAGAGGACACATCGTAATCGATATCGGTGGAGGAACAACTGATATAGCTATTATTTCAGCTGGTGATGTTGTTATCTCAAGATCAATCAAAGTTGCAGGAAATGCACTAGATGAAGAAATCAAAAAATACATTAGATCAGAATACAATGTTACTATTGGTGACAGAAGTGCTGAAGATGTAAAAAAAGAATTAGGTTCATTATCTAAATATAAAGGTGAAAGAACTATGTCTGTATTCGGTAGAGATATCGTTTCAGGATTACCAAAAGAAGCAATAATTAGTTCAGAAGAAATTAGAAACGTTTTAGTTAACGCTTTCAGTAGAATTACTGACTTATTAATTGAACTAATGGAAAACACTCCTCCTGAATTAGCTGGAGATATAATTTCAAACGGATTTACAATTTGTGGTGGTGGATCACAAATTAGAGGAATCAAAGAATACTTTAACGGTATTTTCTCAGTTCCTTGTCATGTATCACCTAACCCATTAACTGGAGTTATCGAAGGTGCAAGAGTATTCCAAAAAATAATTAATGACAGAATTGAAAAAGATTACTACGGAAAAAACGCAAAAAACGTTAAAAAAGGTAGTCAAACTTCATACTTATAGTAAATAAAAAAAATGGTTTGAATTCAAACCATTTTTTTTATGCAATTTTAAAGATTTTCATTGCGTTGCTTGATGTTGCTTCTATAACATCCGCTTTATTAACTTTTTTTAAACTAGCTATTTTTTCAACTGTATAAACAATGTTCTTTGAAACATTTAACTTTCCTCTTTTTGGTTCGGGAGTTAAATATGGTGCATCTGTTTCTACTATTATTTCGTTTAAAGATAGTTTTTCAACAGCATCATGAAGTGGTGCAGCATTTTTAAAAGTTACAACTCCTGGTATTGAAATTAAATATCCCCTTGAAGTAAACTTCTTAGCTAATTCATATCCTCTTGTATAACAATGAACAATTGCTCTTTTTACTTTTAATTCATCTAAAATTTCTAATGCGTCTAAGTAAGCTTGATCAGAGTTGTCTTTATCTCTTAGGTGCATCATTACTGCTAAATCATTTCTCTGAGCTATTTTAATTTGTTCTTTGAAGAAATGTTTTTGAACTTCTTTATGTTCATCTGTATAGTAATAATCTAGACCTATTTCCCCGATAGCAACAACTTTGTCTCCATGAGCCATAGTATCAATATCTTCTAAATCATCAATTGTAAATTTAATTACATCTGTTGGATGAATACCAACTGCTGCATAAACATTTGGATATTTTAGCGCATACTTGCTTGCTTCTTTTGAAGATCTTATATCAAAACCAACACAACAGAAGTGACTAACGCCAACTATTTTAGCTTCATTTATCATGTCTAATGCTTCAAATTCTTTTTCTTTGTAAATCTCATCATTAAAATGTGTGTGTGTATCAAATATACCAGCCATAATTAACCTACTTTCCTAAGCAATACTTTCTAAATATTGTATCTATAACTTCTTCATCAGCATCATATATACCCAGAAGATTATTCAAAATTTTTAAAATTTCATATAAATCAACATTTATAAGGTCAGTTGTAAAACCTGATTCAATGTTATTTAAACTATTTTCTAATAAAGTTAAGATATTTTTAAACATTTCAATATGAAATGCATTTGATAGTATAGGAACTTCAACTTCCAATAAGTTATCGTTATTGAATTCATCTTCTATTTTATCAATCAACTCTTTTATGTCATTGTTTATTGCTGAAACAGAAACTAGATTTGGAAATTTGTTTTTTATTTCTTTAGTTTCTTCAACACCTAAAAGTTCTGACTTATTCAAAACAACAATGTGTTTTTTATCCTTTATCTTTTCATATATCTCATTATTAATTTTACCCTTATTTATAACAAATAAAATAAGATTTGAACTATTAATTAAGGATATGCTTTTTTCAATACCTATTTTTTCAACTTCATCTTTAGTATTTCTTATTCCTGCTGTGTCTATTAAATTAAGAGTAAAATTTTCAAAATTTAATTGTCCTTCAACAATGTCTCTTGTCGTCCCTTCAATGTCAGTTACTATTGCTTTTTCTTCTGAAATTAGAGAGTTTAGTAAAGAAGATTTACCAACATTTGTTTCTCCTAAGATCAGTGTATTAATACCAGAGTTTAAAAAATTAAATCTCTTGCTTGCTTCCAATATTTTTGTAACTTCATTTTTTAAAATTATTAACTCCGAAGATATTTCTTCAGAACTTGAACCTTCAACATCATCATAGTCAGGATAATCAATTGAAGTTTGAATTTTAGAAATTAGATCTATAAGATTTTCTTTTATTATCAAAAGAGATTTATTATTTCTACCTTCTAAATTCATAGCGCTAACTTTAAGAGCTAACTCATTTTTAGAATCTATTAAATTATTAATACTCTCAGCTTGTAGTAAATTTATTTTTCCATTTAAATAAGCTCTTTGAGAAAACTCTCCCGGTAAAGCAGGTCTTGCTCCATGAGAAATAAGTAAAGCTATAATTTTATTAGTTAAAAGTATTCCACCGTGACATTGTATTTCTACAACAACTTCGCCAGTGAAAGACTTTCCTTGGGCAAAAGTTAGAATCAATGATTCATCTATAATATCATTTCCATCATAAATTTTTCTAACTTGCATTTTATTGTTTGCATCAATTTTCTTAATAAGTAATTTATTAACTATTTCTATTGCTTGTTCACCAGACAATCTAATAATTGAAATCGCTTGTCTTGAAACTTTTGTTGCACAAGCCACTATTGTATCATTTAAATTTATTTTCATATTATCTTCTTCCCAATCTTGATTATAACAAAAGAAAACCAGAAAGTTATTTTTCTGGATTGTATATTATTCTTATTCTTCTATCACCAAGAGATCCTGTTGTTTTAATTTTTATTCTCTTGTATTCAATTAGGAACATATTAATTTTTCTTCTGATTTCTTTTGTGTAGGCAGGTAACATTACCTCACTTTTTTCTTCAATTACTTTTTTTACAATTTTCTTTAAATCGTTTTTATTGTATGTAAGAGAATTTCTTTTAGCTATTTTAAAATCAACCATTTCTAAATCTATTTTAATATTAAACTTTATTTTAAAAACAGTCTTTATGAAAATTCCTATACTTTTTTTGGTTTCATAACTTAATTCGTCTTTGCTACTGTAAGCTAAAATATTTCTATCTTTTGTTTTTGTTTTAAAAATTGATATGAACTTTATATCTAAAAATGGTTTAAGCTGCTCATTTAAAAATTTTAGATACTCAATTCTTTTTTGATAAGAAACAAAATAAAACACTTCCCCTAAGTCGTTTCGAAAAAATAATTTATTTTCTTGATATCTACTTATTAGAAAGTGATTAAATTTATTATTTACTTTTTTTAGTTTCATTTGAAACTTTAGCAGCTATTGTTTTGTTTTTTTCGATTTGTTTCTCTCTTTTTTTCTTCATTCTTGTAACTTTAGTTTCTTTTAAGAAGTGGAAAGTTAATGTTTGAATTATTTGGAAAGTAGAAGAGAAAATTCAATATATCGCTACCCCTGAGGCAATGTTGAAAACAACAAACAAGAATACAACCATAAATACAATTTGCATTATTAATTGTTTTTTTCTTGCTTTCTTCTGTTGTTCAGATTCCAATTTAGGTTTCTTTTTAAACATTTGCAAGATCATCGGAAGCATCATTGAACCAATTTGCAGTGGTAAGTATACAACAATAAGAGTTAAGTAAATTCAATTTCCTTGTTGAATTTGTTGGAAAGGTACTTCAACTAAAGTAATTTGTCCAACAGTTGCCACTTTAAGGGCATGAGTTGCCCTAACTACTGCGAACATCGCGAATAAGAAAGGCATTGAAAGGAATGAAGTTGCAATTGAACTCATTGGACTAATACCTTCTTTTTTATATAAAGCCATTAGTTCCATTTGTTGTTTTTGTTTTGCACTTGGATCAGAAGAGTTTTTATATTTCTCCTGTACTTCTGCTTGTTTAGCTTGTAAACCTTGCATTTTTTCTTGATTAATTTGAGTTTTTCAAGTAAATGCAAGAGTAATACCTCTAATAATTAATGAAGTAAAGAATATTGCAAATATTGCAGCAACTCCATATGAAGTAGAATCTGGGTTTAATTGACCACCTGGTGCATGTTTAGAGAATAGACTAATGAATGCTACCAATAATCATGACAATGGATAAACGAAGAATCCGTAAAATGGAGAAGATGTAACAGTAAATGCTTGTCCCCAACTTGATATTGGGTTAAATGCATATTCTTTTAATTCACCTGTTTTTTCATCAATCATAAATCAATGTGTTTTTGAACTTCAATCACCTAAAGATTTTATGATTATTTCAAATGATACCCCTGGAGAATAAATTTTATTCCCAGCCATATCAGTTACTGTATTAACTGTATACTGTGGTTGATACATCTGTACACATCCTCACAGCATAGAAACGATAATAAATACAAACAATATTAACTTAGTTCAAACTCAAACTAATTTCATTCAGTCCTTACGAGTTTTTTTCTTATTGTTATTATTATTTAGGTATTTAGAATAGTCCTGTTTATACAAGATATTCACCTCTCTTTATTTTATTAATAAAAGCGACTTTCTAAGATCTTCAAGATTCTCTTCATAGCTTTTATCTAAAATCATTATTCTAGCCATTAAGACTACATCATAACTCTTTTCTTTTTGATCATTTAATAATTCATAGATCATTGACCTAACTTGTCTTTTAACTCTATTTCTCAATACAGCATTACCCATTTTTTTACCAACAGAAACACCATATCTGAATCTATTAAGATCATTTTTTTTAAAATAAATTACAAATCCTTTTGTTTTAATGAATCTTTTATTCCCAATAATACTTTGAAATTCGTGATTTTTTTTAATTATATTTATATTTTTCATACTTATTATTAAGCAGTAAGTTTAGCTCTACCTTTAGCTCTTCTTGCTTTAATAACTTTTCTTCCGTTTTTAGTAGCCATTCTAGCTCTAAACCCGTGAGTTCTAGCATGTTTGATTTTACTTGGTTGTCAAGTTCTTTTCATAAAGTTACCTCCTTTTTTAAACAAAACTTCATTTAAGATTATAACTTAAATCATTGAGATTTGGTATTGAATATTGTAATTTATTGATTATATTCAATATTGAATAACTTTTAGTAAAGTATTAACAAATTTAATATGTGGATAACTTTTTTTAAACCCATAAATAAAGGTTATATATTAATAAGTTATCCACATTTTATACATTTTTGAATGTGTTTTTAAAGTTATCCACATTAAAGTAATGGGGATAACTTATAATCTAAATGTTAATATTCGAGGTGCAAA